>NZ_CP045732.1:935000-1246666 GCF_016864235.1 Legionella sp. MW5194 | reverse complement strand
CCCGGAGTTAAATGCCTTGTGCTCCTTTACCTTTGCATTGTCCATGATTTTAGTTATTGTGGCTCATCGGCTTGCGAGTAAAAAAATATGAACCGTGTTTTGCTTTTTCTCACCGTTTTTTTTACCGCCGCCGCGTTTGGGGAGAAAGTCGTCAACGTGTATGTCTGGGGCGGCGAGATTCCTAAAAAAGTCGTTCAGCAATTCGAACATGACACCGGCATTAAAGTTAATTTTTCAACCTATGACAGCAATGAGACGCTTTTTGCCAAATTAAAAGCCAGCAACAGCAGCATTTATGATGTCATCCTGCCTTCGGCCTATTATGTCGAACGCATGCGCAAACTCAACATGCTGACCCGGCTTGATCCTGAGCGCTTACCCAATTTAAACCATGTGGATGAAAAATTTTCGCACAATGATTACGATAAGGGCAATCACTTCAGTGTTCCCCTGGTTTGGGGAGCAACGGGCATATTCTTTAATCAACAACGGGTGAGTCATCCACCAGCCTACTGGCGTGAACTGTGGCAGCCGCAATGGCGCAATCAGTTGATGCTGCTTGATGATTCCCGCGAAGTCTTCGCCATCGCCCTCATGAGTCTCGGTTTTGATCCAAACGATCGCGATCCTAAGCACATTGAAGCGGCTTACCAGCATTTACTGCAATTGGTTCCCAACATTAAACTGTTTGCCAGCGACAGCATTCAAGCCATTATGATTGATGAAGACGCTTCTCTAGGTTCCGCGTGGAATGGCGATGCTTTTAAAGCCCGGGCAGAGAATAGAGCGATTGGCTTTTCCTACCCGCTGGATGGTTTTGTGGTCTGGGTGGATTGCCTGGCCATTCCTGTCAATCCGCCACATCCCGCAGAAGCGTATGCCTTTATTGATTATCTGCTCAAACCCAAGGTGAGTAAGCAAATTGCCCTGAAGGAAGGTCATGCCATTACCAACCGCGAAGCCTGGCTTAAATTACCCGCTGCCATTCGCGATAACCGCCTGGTTTACCCGGATGCGGAAACCATGAAAAGAGCCCATTTTCAGCGGGATGTCGGGGAAGAAACGCTGGCGCTCTACAACAACTATTGGGAACAATTGAAACTGGCTTTTTAGTTGTGCTCTGCTGCCTTTCCCACTGAACGGAAGAGAAAGACTTAGTCATTCTCTTCTTTTTTACTCTCTTTGACATCCGGTAAATCGCTGATGCGGCGATCGGGATAGAGTTGTTTGACCCCTCGATAAAACGAGCCTTCGGCGTTAAGGACAGCCAGAATATAACCCTCTTTTCCGTCTAGGAATCCGCGCTGTAAAATCAGGCAGCGGAAAAACATCCAGCCTGCCGAAAACAGGATACTGATAAAGGACGGCGCCTTGCCTTCTTTGCGGCGGGTTCTAGCCGTGTAAGACGAGTACCGGTTCATTTTGGCAATGGCATGGCTTAAATCCTGGTAGGAGTGATGCAGTATGCTTTGTTTTAATTTTTCGACCTTCGCCTCGGGCGGCAACACCACTTTTTCATGAACAATGTCATCGCTGTAACGCGCCCCTTCCCGCTTAAACAGGCGGATGTGGCGTTTGGGACTGGAGGAATAGCGCATGGGCTTGCCATAAAAATTCATGTAAATCGGAATACGGTAGGCATCGGCTTCGTTTAAATCCATCACTTGCTGAATGGCAAATTTCAAGCCCTCACTAACCGACTCGTCCGCATCCAGGTTAAGAACCCAATCACCCGTTGCCACCGACAACGCACGTTGCTTCTGAACACCATAACCCTGCCAATCGGTCAAATAAATGTTATCGGTGTATTTTTTGGCAATTTCCACGGTCTGATCCGTACTTCCTGAATCCAGAACAATGATTTCATCAGCCCACTTAACCGACTCCAGGCATCGCTGGATATTGGCTGCTTCATTTTTAGCAATAATAATGACACTTAACATAAAATCCAATTACTCCGATTCAACTGTTGTTTTCGGTAAACCGTTTAACATAAAAAAATATCCACAGGACTGTGGATATTTTGATAACGGGCTTTCAATAGCAATGACTTTAGCACACACCCTCACGGTAATCATGACTGTCAAAATGCAGTTTACCGTCCTTCACTTTCAAGGTGACGTGGCCGCCATTGGATAATTTTCCAAACAGCAACTCATCGGCCAGGGGTTTTTTGATGTTTTCCTGAATGAGGCGAGCCATCGGTCGTGCGCCCATGGCTTTATCATAGCCATGTTCAATCAGCCATTCCCGTGCGGCTTTATCCACTTTAAACGTGACCCCTTTATTGCTCAATTGTTCATCAAGCTCCATGATGAACTTATCAACAACCAGGCCAATCGTCACATTGTCCAGCGGTGCGAAATTGATGATGGCATCCAGTCGGTTTCTGAATTCCGGACTGAATTGGCGTTTAATCACTTCCAAGCCGTCATTGCTGTTGTCCTGGAGTGAGAAGCCAATCGAATTTCGGCTGATTTCGCTGGCACCAGCATTGCTGGTCATGACCAAAATCACATGACGGAAATCGGCCTGGCGGCCATTGGTATCGGTTAAGGTACCGTGGTCCATGATTTGCAGAAGCAGGTTAAACACGTCCGGATGCGCTTTTTCAATTTCATCAAGCAGCAGAACGGAATGGGGGTTTTTGGTGACCGCCTCGGTCAACAAACCACCCTGATCATACCCCACATACCCCGGAGGAGCACCGATCAGACGGGAGACGGTGTGCTTCTCCATGTACTCCGACATATCAAATCGCAGCAATTCAATACCCAATACATTCGCTAACTGGCGTGTGACTTCCGTTTTACCTACCCCGGTAGGACCTGCAAACAGGAAGCATCCGACCGGTTTTTGTGGTTCACGCAGACCGGAACGAGCCAGTTTAATGGCGGAGGCTAAGGCGGTGATGGCATTGTCCTGACCGTAAACCAGTAATTTAAGGTCACGCTCCAGGTTGCGCAGGGTGTCTTTATCCCGAGCAGAAACTTTTTTAACCGGGATACGGGCTATTTTGGCTACCACGCTTTCAATCTCGGTCACGCTGATGATTTTACGGCGTTTATTGGCCGTCAACAGGTTTTGATACGCGCCCGCCTCATCGACCACATCAATGGCTTTATCTGGTAAAAAACGATCATTGATGTATTTTGCCGATAGCTCAGCCGCCGCTTTCAGGGCTGGAATGGAAAATTTAACCCCATGGTGTTCTTCAAGACGTCCTTTTAAACCTTTAAGAATTTCAAAGGTTTCTTCCACGGAAGGTTCTGTGATGTCAATTTTTTGGAAACGTCGGGCCAGGGCGCGATCTTTTTCAAAGATGCCGCGGTATTCCTGGTACGTGGTTGAACCGATGCATTTCAACTCACCATTGGCCAGCAAGGGTTTAATGAGGTTTGAGGCATCCATTACCCCGCCTGAGGCAGCGCCAGCACCAATGATGGTATGAATTTCATCGATGAATAGAACAGCGCCCTCCTGATGCCCCAATTGTTTTAAGACGGCTTTTAACCGTTTTTCAAAATCGCCACGGTATTTGGTACCCGCCAGCAATGCCCCCAAATCCAGGGAGTAAACGATGCAATTTTGAATGGCCTCAGGTACCTCACCATCGACAATGCGCCGTGCCAGGCCTTCAGCAATAGCCGTTTTGCCCACGCCGGCTTCACCCACCAACAGGGGGTTGTTTTTGCGACGGCGGCAAAGCACCTGGATGGTGCGTTGAATTTCTTCATGACGGCCAATCAATGGGTCAATTTTGCCCATTCTGGCGCGTTTGTTTAAATTGGTGCAATAACTTTCGAGTGGCGACTCCGTGCCTTCCCCAGACATCATTTCTTCGTCCATGGAGGAGTTCATGCCTTCGTTAAGGTCATTATTATGGTACTTGGAGACCCCGTGGGAAATGTAATTAATGACATCCAGACGGGTGATGTTTTCACGGCGCAGGAAATACACCGCCTGACTTTCCTGTTCACTGAATATGGCAGCGAGTACATTAGCACCGGTCACTTCGGTTTTTCCGGCGGATTGGACATGGAAGACTGCGCGCTGCAGGACGCGTTGAAAACCCAGGGTAGGTTGTGTTTCTCTATCGATCTCATCATCGGGGATTCGCGGCGTGGTTTCATCAATGAATTCAATTAGATCACGGCGCAGGGCATCGATGTTCGCATCACAAGCCTGCAATACATTGCCCGCAGCAGGATTATCGAGTAAGGAAAGGAGTAGATGTTCAACGGTCATGAATTCATGACGTTTCTCTTTGGCTTCCTTAAAAGCAAGGTTTAAGGTGAATTCAAGTTCTTTGTTTAACATTTCTTTGCTCCTCTCAACCCCACCACCAATTATTCGGGCTCCATGGTACATAATAAGGGATGTTCATTCGCTCTGGCAAAATCGTTGACCTGAGCGACCTTTGTTTCTGCGATATCCCTCGTAAACACCCCACACACACCCTTACCAACAAAATGAACCTGCAACATCACCTGTGTAGCCAATTGCTCGCTTAACTGAAAAAAACGCTTTAACACACTCACTACAAATTCCATGGGGGTGTAGTCATCATTGAGCATGATTACTCTGAATTTTTTAGGTTGTTTGAGTGCAGGCAGTACTTCTGCTTCCGCCGTCCTGCGCTCGACAATTTCCTCTAAAAATTGCCCGCTCATTTTCTTACACCCTTTACTAATTTTATAGACTTACAACGCTCATTTGGCCAGTAAAAAATGGAATTAATCAATGAAAAAATCAAACCCTGCGATATTCAATTACATCCTGTCCATATAACACTCATCATGACGAGGGATGCGTTTTGATCTCTCTTTCAATTATAGCTTTCCTGTGGGTATTCGTGACCGTCCATGGATGAAAAAAGGGAGATTATCACTGATTGAACAATCAACTGCCTCGTTAAGCCCTGAATTAATCATCGGCCCGAAAAATGCTTTCTTAAGCCTTTCGGGCCGATTTTATTTACATGTGTTTAATCATCGCCTCTGCAAAACCTGAACTGCTGACACAGGTTGCCCCGTCCATCAGCCGTTCAAAGTCATAGGTTACCGTTTTGGCTTCGATGGCGCCGTCAACCCCTTTAATGATGAGATCCGCGGCTTCAGTCCAGCCCATGTGACGTAACATCATTTCGGCTGACAGAATCAGAGAACCGGGATTAACTTTATCCTGTCCAGCGTATTTAGGCGCCGTACCGTGGGTTGCCTCAAACACGGCCACTTCATCGCTCATGTTGGCGCCGGGCGCAATACCAATGCCTCCCACCTGAGCCGCCAGAGCATCGGAAATGTAGTCACCGTTTAAATTTAAGGTGGCAATGACACTGTAATCTTCAGGTCTTAGTAAAATCTGTTGCAGGAAAGCATCCGCAATCACATCTTTAATCACAATCTGTTTGCCGGTTTTGGGGTTTTTAAATTCCATCCATGGGCCGCCCTGGTATTCTTTGGCACCAAAACTGTCGCGGGCAACCTGGTATCCCCAATCCTTAAAGGCACCTTCGGTGAATTTCATGATGTTGCCTTTGTGAACCAGGGTAACGGAATCGCGATCGTTATCAATGGCATATTGAATGGCTGCTTTAACCAGACGGCGGGTGCCCTGTTCTGACACCGGCTTGATACCAATGCCGCAATGGTCCGGAAAGCGGATCTTTTTTACACCCATTTCGTTTCGCAGAAATTGAATGACTTTTTTTGCCTCAGGGGAGTCAGCCTGCCACTCAATACCGGCGTAAATGTCTTCCGAATTTTCGCGGAAAATAACCATGTCGGTTTTCCAGGGCTCTTTCACCGGACTGGGTACACCCGTAAAATAGCGGATAGGACGAAGGCAGGTATAGAGGTCTAAATCCTGGCGAATGGCGACATTCAATGAGCGGATACCGCCGCCAACGGGTGTCGTCAGTGGGCCTTTGATTGAAACCACGTATTTTTTCAGGGCGTCTAAGGTTTCTTTAGGCAGCCATTGATCGTTGCCGTATACTTTGGTGGCTTTTTCACCCGCATAGACCTCCATCCAGGCAATCTTACGCTTGCCGCCGTAAGCTTTTTTCACCGCTTCATCAACCACACGAATCATAGGAGGAGTTACATCAACACCGATTCCATCCCCTTCAATAAAAGGAATAATGGGTTGGTCAGGAACCTGTAGAGAACCATTAGCGGCAACGGTTATCGCTTGCCCTTCTGTTGGGATACGAATTTTTTCAAATGTCATTGGCAACTCCGTCTTAATAAGAGGCAATTATCATAGCATGCCAAAATGCTTTGTCCCAACTCCCATTCACGGCATAATAGGATTTATTCTTTGCATTCACAGTTTGATTCATTTGAGTACGTTATTACTTTTTAATAAACCTTATGGCGTGGTTTGCCAATTCAGCGGTACCGAGCACGAGCAGACCCTGGCGGACTTTATCAAGCGTCCGGGCTTTTACGCGGCTGGCCGTTTGGACAAAAACAGTGAGGGCTTACTGATTTTAACCAGTGATGGAAGGATACAACATCAATTAACGCATCCCCGCTTTCATAAACAGAAACATTACTGGGTCCAGGTGGAAGGCCAACCCGATGAGCGGGATTTGATGCCTTTAAGGGAGGGCATTCTAATTAGCGGCGTACGCTATCTTCCGGCCAAAGTCCGCCTCATTGATGAACCCAAATTATGGCCAAGGAATCCCCCCATTCGTTTTCGAAAAAACATCCCCACAACCTGGTTGGAGATTATCTTGAGCGAAGGGAAAAATCATCAGGTGCGCAAAATGACAGCCGCGATTAATTTCCCTACGTTAAGACTTGTTCGCCATCGCATTGCCCAGTGGTCGCTTGGCGATCTTAAACCCGGGGAGTACCAGGTGGTTGAGATAGAGTGATTTCAGACCTAAATGCACAATAATTAATCGTAATGATCTATAATTGACAAACATTGCCCATGTGGATTGTCATCATGAAATTAGTTTTGCATTTTAAGTCTTCCAAAAGAAAAATCCCACTGGAAATCAGCCCGGAGTCCACACCCACGGAACAGGTTAAACAGGTGCTTGAAAAAAACGCGATTCCTCTCTCTGACTTAAAACAGATTCGCTTTGAAAAGCATGCCTTAAACAACCTTGAAGACCTGGATTCCTGGTATCAACAAATGGAAGAATTGGCAGTTTTTAACCAAACCCGCAACAAACGCCTCCTTCCACATGAGCAATTTAACGTGAGACCGACCTCAGCGGAGGAAGCGCTGGCGGAATTTAAACGAAATTACCCTAAAAACCGTCTTTGGCAATTGGCCGTCGATGGCCAGCTTTACTCCAGCATAACAGGCCATTCTGCAACCAAGGCTGAGCCTGATCATGGCTGGGTGGAGTACTGCCAAAGAGAAGACAACTCACTCAATGCTTTTTTTACAGGTTTAAATGTGGCTCTTGAGAATCTGGAAAATCCCTTCATTTCTGAGGAACTGATTCTCGCGCTGCATGCGGCGGTGACCAACAATGTTTTTTTGGGGACGAATGAAGGCATTGCCCGGGGAGCTTACAGGGTAGATCCCCCTTTTTTTAATTTTGTTCCATCGCAAGGACGTATGACAGTCTCTGGATTAGCGGATTTATTGGATAAAATAGAAAACCATGCGTTGAGTGGGCCTGATGAGGAGCACGGAGAAGGAGTCATGTTATGGCCAAAATTTCAGGGGTCTCAACCCTGCTTTATTAGCCCTGCAAAAATTAAAGAAGAACGCAGAAAATACGTGGGGGAGGGAGACAACCTGGCATTTGCGTCCTTTTTAATCGACCAAGGCACAGCAATTCATTACCAGGCCCCCGCTAACCCCCAGACACTGGTGCAACAAACCATCGCTCGTTACAATGAAACGATCGGCACATTAAGTGATCCAGATGATAGGTTGAAACTCATTGGTGAGACAACCGAAGCGCTGGAGCGCATCCATCCATTTGGCGATGCCAATGGCCGCACCTTTGTTAACTTATTGCAAAATCGTTTACTTATCCAAAATGGCTTTCCTCCAGCAACCCTCTTCGAACCCAACATCTATGATGTGTATGGCCATCATGTCGAGGTGTTGAAACGGGGAATTTTAAATACCATCGCAATTTATAACGGCGAAAATGTTTTTGGCTATCCCATGCACAGACGGCATCCCTTGTATCCAGAAAAACCCGATACCGTCCATTCCAATTATCATTTTCTCAATTCCCAGGCTTATTTTGATCAAAACCAGGAATTAAAACAGTTTTCCATGCAATACGATTTTAATCCCTTGCTGCCACTTTTTGAGTCAGACAACCCTTCCCTGAGAGAGATACATGACGCCCTCGCCAATACCCCATCCCCACTCGATAAACTGGATTATATTACAGAAGCCATTAACCAGCTTGCCGAACAGCCGGACGCCATAGTAAGACTTCATCGGGTGTTTAATGACTTAGTCGATGCTATTCCTACTCCCCGCTATTCGCATACCGCCGAGGATTTCGAGTTACGAGAACTTTATTATCAGGCCCAGGTGCGATTGGACATCCATCAACAAAACCCGGTCATTGTGCAATTAATGCAACGGAGCGATAGGCCTGATTTTACGCTGGCTGAGGAAAGCAATGACCTGGAGAAACATAAAGAAAAAGAGAAAGGAAAGGGGAAGGAAAAAGAACCAGAAACCATACAGCGAAGAACGATTGAAAAGCAAACAGACAAAAACAAAGCACCCGCAATCCAGCTCAATGCGAGGGAGCAGGACCTCCTTAGAACGTTGCGCAAGTACATTCGCTTACGTCAGGTAGAGGCAGAACCTGAAAAAAAATCGAAACATTATAAATCCCACTTCCTTGGAGTAAAGGGTGGTCATTCGGCAAAGGTGAAGATTAGAGCCGCCAAAAAACTGATGGCGCTTGTCGAAGATAAACCGTTTCGGGGTGAAAAGCTTCATTCATTGGATGCCATGGATTACAGTGCATTAACCAGCTCGCGTTTAGGACAAATGATGGAGCCCTACCTCGACATCATTCAGCATTACGCCAATAGGGCTCTTAAATTTCAAGCCAGCGGAGGCTGATAAAGTCAAGCTTTAAAGCGTGCTCTAACCAATAGGGTTTCCTCTGCAGCCAGCCTTATCCATGGCCAGACCAGGATACTTAACAGCGTGCCGCCAATGACTGTCATCCAATTCATGGTGTAACCAAGAAAAGCATCAATAAAAAACACTGTCAGCTGATACCAGGCACAAAAAAAACCAATCAAGGCCATCTGTTGTCCGATAGGAAAGAAATAAAAGCGCCTCGCTTTACTGCTTGCAAGCCAGGTCGTTAAACACAGGGCGAACGCATGCTCGCCAATCACGGTAGCCAGCAAGGCATCCAGAACCAGGCCAAGCATAACCAGTATGCTGACACGAAAATAATCCGGCATGTAAAACTGCAGATAAAGCACCAACAAGAGTATCCACGGAGGTCGTATGGTAACCAGAAAAGCAGGCAATGGCATGATCGTTAAAATCAACGCGATTAGAAAAGCAATGGGCAAACGCCACTTCAAGGAATTCATGTGGCAGCTCCCAATGCATTCATGCGTTCGTTAATTTGTGCCGTTAAGATTTCCTGCTCTTTGTCAGGCCAAATTAATAACACCAGGCGGTTACGATTAAGCAGAGCAACAGGGCTTACCTCGACTTTGATAAAATCATCGCCCGGGACACTGGTTACATTTTCAACCCGTCCAACCGGATAACCTTCAGGGTAAAGCCGTCCCAACCCGGAGGTGACCAACAAATCCCCTTTATTGGTGGATGAGGTACGAGGCAGATTGATCAAAGACAACTGCCCCAAATTATTGGTGCCCACTAAAATAGCCCTTTCGCCGGTACGGGTATTTCGAACCGGCACAGCGCATTTGGCATCTGAAATCAGTAATACCGTACTGGTCATATACCCGACATCGATAATTTGCCCCATTACCCCTTTGGCATCGAGGACAGGTTGGCCGGTATAAACGCCATCCCGTTTGCCTTTATTAAGGATTACCAATTGCCGCGCGGTGCTGGTATCAACAGCCAGGATCTGAGCAGCCATGGCTTTCATTTTAGCTTTGGAAGAGGTCAACAACAGTTCTCTAAGCTGCGAGTTTTCTTCCTTAATGGCCATGAGTTTTTGAAGCTCAGCCTCCAGCAGCGTCTGCTGATAGCGTAACTCCATGTTTTCACTGATTAAGGAGGTTTTGGCGCTCACTAAAGCCTGGGCCCATCCCATGATACGCACTGGATAATCAACAGCGTATTGTAAAGGCGAAACCATGAAGGAAAAACCACTCCGCACATGACCAAGGTACTGATAATGGTAATCAGAAAACATCAGGCAAATAGAAAACATCAAGGCAAACACAAAGCTGAACGCTCGGTGTTTGCCCTTGCCAAAAAGCTTATTGTTTGAATTATTCGGTTGAGAGGAAATCACCGCCACGCAAATCCATTGTTTCCAACGCCTTACCACCACCACGCGCTACGCAGGTTAAAGGATCTTCTGCGACTAATACGGGCAGGCCAGTTTCTTCCATCAGCAAGGTATCCATGTTTTTCAACAGAGCACCACCGCCAGTGAGAACCATACCCCGCTCGGCAATATCAGCAGCCAATTCAGGCGGTGCCAACTCCAGGGCAGCTCGAACCGCACCCACGATACCGGACAGAGGCTCCTGTAATGCTTCAAGGATTTCCGCACTGGTCAATGTGAAACTGCGCGGCACCCCTTCGGCCAGATTTCGGCCCCTGACTTCAATCTCAAACAAATCACGACTTGGGAAAGCAGAACCAATTTCATGCTTGATACGCTCTGCCGTGGTTTCACCAATCAAGGTGCCATAGTTACGGCGGACATAAGAAACAATGGCATCATCAAATTTGTCGCCGCCAATACGGACAGACTGATGATAGACAATACCGCTCAGTGAAATAATGGCCACTTCAGTGGTGCCGCCGCCAATGTCGACAACCATTGAACCACTGGCTTCTTCAACCGGCATCCCCGAACCCAATGCCGCTGCCATTGGCTCTTCAATGAGGAAGACTTCACGCGCACCAGCGCCCATGGCTGATTCGCGAATGGCACGACGCTCGACTTGAGTAGAACCGCATGGCACACAGACAAGTACCCGTGGGCTGGGCCTTAAGAAGCGGTTTTCATGCACCTTATGAATGAAATGCTGCAACATGCGTTCTGTGACAAAGAAGTCGGCGATAACCCCATCCTTCATGGGACGAATGGCATTAATATTGCCCGGGGTTCGTCCCAACATGCGCTTAGCCTCTATCCCGACAGCCGCCACACGCTTTTGGCCTGATTCGTTCCTTAATGCCACGACGGAAGGTTCATTAAGAACAATCCCTCTATCCCTTACATAGATCAATGTGTTAGCTGTTCCCAAATCGATGGATAAATCGTTTGAAAAGACGCCCCTTAATTTCCTGAACATGAGCCCCACTACCTCGTTCTTTTTTTGGCCTGTACTTTAACCTATATTTGGGTAAAAATCGACAGGTCTTTATTAAGTTTCTTTATCCATGATAAAAAATTATCTATCTCCATAGACAGACTATAGGCAATGCCCCCTACTTGCCTCAACGAATTAATTTTTTGCTCGGTAAATTTACTTTCATTGTTTTAATCATTAGATCACAACAACTATCCTGGTTGCCCGCCTGCGCGGGCAAGACAGGTTTGGTTTTTTAACCATAGCCATTTGCCATGTCAGCACGGCGGCTTCGCTAAGCCATTTAATCATTGGTTAATGATTAGATCGTAACGACTATCCTGGTTGCCCGCCTGCGCGGGCAAGACAGGTTTGGTTTTTTAACCATAGCCATTTGCCATGTCAGCACGGCGGCTTCGTTGAGCCATTTAATCATTGGTTGAATGATTAGATCGCAACGACTATCCTGGTTGCCCGCCTGCGCGGGCAAGACAGGTTTGTTTTTTTAATCAGAGCCATTTGCCATGTCAGCACGGCGGCTTCGTTAAGCCATTTAATCATTGGTTGAATGATTAGATCGCAACGACTATCCTGGTTGCCCGCCTGCGCGGGCAAGACAGGTTTGTTTTTTTAACCATAGCCATTTGCCATGTCAGCACGACGGCTTCGTTAAGCCATTTAATCATTGGTTGAATGATTAGATCGCAACGACTATCCTGGTTGCCCGCCTGCGCGGACAAGACAGATTTATTAGGTTTCAAAAGCAAAACCTGTCTTGCCCGCGCAGGCGGGCATCCATTCATCAAAACAATCCAATACTCAAGTCAAGCCACTGAGGATTTTTTTGTAGGATTAGGTTAATTTTCCATTGCCTGTTCCATTTCTTAAGTCGTTTTTCTCTTGTAATCGCCTCATATATCTCAGAGTGAATTTCATAATAGACCAACCGATAAACCTTGTATTTTTTAGTAAATCCTTCAACCACTCCCTCTTTGTGTTGATCCAGTCGTCGTGCCAGATTACTTGTGACACCGGTATAAAGTGTTCCATAAGCCTTGCTGGATAATATATAAACAAAATAATGGTTATCACCGGACATGGTATTCCATTTATTTTTATGTCTGAGAACGGAAAAAAGCCCGCCTGCGCGGGCGGGGAAATTTTACTCTACGCTAAAGGTTTCCTTAAGTTCAGCGAGATTCCTGTTGATGAATTGTTGTCCCAAACCCGGAACTTCCGCCAATTCTTCAACGGATTTAAATCCATCATGGCTTTCCCGGTATTTAACAATGGCTTCAGCCCGTTTTTGACCAATTCCTTTAAACGAATGAATCAGGGTTTTTAATTCAGCGGTATTCAGATTGATTTTAGGAGTGGCTGTTTCTGCTTCCTGCGCGGTCGCGGGCGTGCCGAGGGGTGTGGGTGATGCGTATAAATGGAACGACATTGATAAAAATGACAGTACAACAGCAATCAGATTTGCTTTCATAATTTTTCCTTATTGTGATTGGACTTAACGGCATTTGCCGTCATCAACCTCTTGTTGTTTTCCATAACAAGAGGCTGCGGATTATAACAGTAAGTGATTGTTTTGTCTAGCGATTATTGGAAAATTGTAAATAATGGTGATGAAGAACATAAGAAACACAGGAAGTTAATTTTTCTACCATGTCCAAATGCAGGAACTCATTGGGCCCATGAGCATTGGAATGGGGTCCCAATACACCGGTAATCATAAATTGGGCGTGTGGGAACTTCTCACCCAGCATACCCATGAAGGGGATGGTTCCCCCTTCACCGATATAAGCCGCAGGTTTATTGTAGAATGCCATGGAGGCTTCATCAGCGGCTTTAGCGAGCCATTCGGGCATTAACGGCGCATGCCAACCCGGTGCACCGTCATCGATACGAAAAGCGACTCTGGCCTGGTAAGGGGGCTCTTCGGTCAATGCCTTTTGCATGGCCATGGATGCCTTTTGCGGGCAAACCAGCGGCGGTAGGCGCATGGATAATTTAAATGCCGTTTTTGGACGCATGACATTGCCTGCATTGGCAATCGCTGGCAACCCGTCAGCGCCAGTCACCGTCAAGGCAGGCCGCCAGGTGCGATTCAGTATTAATTCTGTTTTATTACCCGTCACGGGTCTGACATCCGTATGGAAAGGAAACGCACGGTAAACGTCCTCGCCAAGAATTTCACCGCATTGACGCGCCTGGCTCACTCGTTCCTCAGGGATCTCGCAAAACAGTTCAGGCAATTTCACCTGCCCTGTGGCTTCGTCTTCGATGCGGCTGATGAGTTGCCTCGCCACCCGAAAACTGTCGGGAACAATGCCGCTGGCACTGCCGGAATGGACCCCTTCTTCAATCAACTCCACCGAAAGTTCACCCACTACATTCCCGCGCAGGGAAGTGGTCATCCACAATTGTTCGTAATTCCCGGCACCCGAATCCAGGCAGATGACCAGGGAGGGTTCGCCGATGCGATGAGCCAAGGCTTCGATATAGTAAGGAAGGTCATAGCTGCCACTTTCCTCGCAGGCTTCAATGATCAATACACAGCGGGCATGAGCTAATCCCTGTTTCTTAAGCTGGTCAATGGCGGTTAACGAGGCATAAGCCGCATAGCCATCGTCCGCGCCCCCCCGGCCATAAAGCTTGCCGTCACGAATTACCGGTTGCCAGGGACCCAGTCCTTCCTGCCATCCTGTCATTTCCGGCTGCTTGTCGAGATGCCCATACAGCAAGACGGTTTCCTCTATCTCACCAGGAATCTCCATGAAAAGAAGCGGTGTGCGGCCTTCCAACCGGATGACGTCCAGAGTCATGCCTTGAGGGGCATGGGCTTTACACCACTCAGCTACATGGGACACTGCTTTTTCCATGAAACCATGCGTCTGCCAGTCTTTATCGAAATGCGGCGATTTATTGGGAATTCTAATGTAATCAACGAGACTGGGCAGGATCTCGTTTTGCCAGGCCTGTTCAATTCCTTCAAACAGTTTCTGGGGATTCAACATGCAACTGCTCCTTAATAAGATTCATGATTTTCACGGTGGCAGATTCAATTTTCAGCGATTTAATGCGCCGAATGATGTCCTGTTGATTGGCTTCCGCCTCATCAATGGCCGTCAACAAACGGTCTGTGGTTAACTCTTCCTGGGGAATGACAATGCTAATCCCCTGTTCCTTAAAATAACCGGCATTCTCGATTTGATCACCGCGGCTTACTTTGGCAGAAAGCGGGATTAATACGTGCGGTTTTTGCAAGGCGAGAATTTCATACAAGGCATTCGCTCCAGCCCGTGACACCACCACATCGGCAGCGGCAAACAAGTCAGCCAGCTCGTCGCTGGCATATTCCAGTTGAAAATAACCCGGCACCGTTTTCAGGGACTCATCCACCTTCCCTTTGCCGCACAAATGGATAATCTGGTAGCTGTGGCTCAGCTTGGGTAACGCGTCCCTCACGGCCTGGTTAATGACTTGAGCACCCAGACTCCCGCCGATAACCAGTAATATGGCCTGTTTGTCATTAAACCCGCACAGTGCAAGGCCCCGCTGGCGCGAGCCATTCAATAATTGCCGGCGAATGGGTGTCCCCGTTATTGCCACCTTATCCCGTCGTTTAACATGGTTTTTTGCCGGGGCGAAAGTCACACAGAGTTTATTCACAAAGGGAAGGCACAGGCGATTCGCAAGTCCGGGCGACATGTCCGACTCATGAGCCACGACAGGAATGCGATTCAGCCAGGCCGCCACCACCACAGGGAAAGCAACAAATCCGCCTTTGGAAAAAACAAGGTCGGTATTCAAACGCCGTAACAACCAAAACGCCTGGATTAAACCATAAACAATCTTGAACGGATCTAAAAAATTCTGCCAACTGAAATAACGGCGTAATTTACCTGACTGAATGGGATGAAAGGGAACTCGGGTTTTACCGATTATCTGTTTTTCCACCCCATCGGCAGAACCAATGTAATCGATTTGCCAGCCTTCTTCTTCAAGGTTTTCAATCATGGCTAAATTAGGAGTGACATGACCGGCGCTACCGCCCCCGGTTAATACGATTTTTGCATTCATTTGATTTCCCTGATTAACAAGCTCAAGTCAATTGCCTGTAAGGACTTGGTTATCGAACCGACAGAAATAAAATCAACGCCGGTGAGCGCAATGGAGCGAATGGTATCCAGCGTCACTCCTCCGGAAGCTTCCAATTGGCATTGATAAGGTTGATTCAAAACCACAGCCTCCGCCAGCATGGCATGGCTGAAATTATCCAGCAGAATACGATCGGGACCCGCATTCAACGCTTCCAGCAACTCCTCAAGCGTTTCCACTTCGATCTCAATCAGCAAATCAGGGCGTTGCTCACGTGCCATTAAAATAGCCTGTGTAATGGAGCGACAGGATTTAATGTGGTTTTCTTTAATCAGGTAAGCATCGTATAAACCAACACGATGATTCATACCGCCCGCACAGGCAACAGCGTATTTTTGCGCCAGCCTTAATCCAGGAATGGTTTTGCGTGTATCCAGCAAACGGGCTTTGGTGCCTTTAATTTCCTGTAAGTAATGCCAGGTCTGGGTGGCTGTAGCGGCCAGGGTTTGTAAAAAATTCAATGCGGTTCGTTCCGCGGTTAACACATCACGGGCGCGGCCGCTGACTTTACACAACGTTGACGGTTCAGCCAACCAGGTCCCCTCATCAACCACCCATTGAACATCAATGGCAGGGTTAACCTGTGCAAAGACTTCATTGACCCAGGGTTGGCCGCAGACCAGCATAGGCTCGCGCGAAAAAATTTCAGCCACGGCCTGTAACTCGCCTGGCAACAGCGCGGCACTGACATCGCCAGAACCAATATCCTCAGCCAGTGCGCGTTTTACATTGTCTTTGATTTCATCGAAGGGAGTATTCATGCCTGACTAACCTTTAACTTTTTTTGCCGTGCGTATTGCATTTTCAGCCAGGGAGGGGCAATCAAGGTGGTAAGAATAACCATTAAAATGATGGCTGAAAACAGATTATCAGAAATAACCCCCAGCGTCCTGCCGATGGAAGCAAAAACCAATCCCACTTCACCGCGGGGCAGCATGCCAATTCCTATCAACAATCGATCGTCCTTTTTATTGCCGCCTAAGCCGCTGACCAGTTTGCCCAGGATGGCCGCCACGGTTAACGCACCCGCCATCAACAGCACACGCCAGTCATAAAACGATTCCAGTTTGACCTGAATACCAATTAACATGAAAAACAGGGGGGCTAAAATGGCTTCAAACGGAGCAATCAGTTGCTTAATATCCAAACGGTATTGCCGTTCGCTGTCATCGACTTCAAAGAACCCATCATGAATTACCAAACCCGCTGCGAAGGCACCAATGATGGCAGCAAGCTGCATGACGGTCGCCAGCCAGGCCAGAGTCATTAAAAAGAAAAACGATGCAAAAAGTTTGGCTTCCCACACATCAAGGAAACTTAAAAAGCGTATTACCTGCCGCAAAGCCCATGGACCAAACAAAACAGCCACGGTAAAAAAAACAAGGGCTGAACCCAACACCCAGACAATCTGCACTACATTCACTTCACCGCTGACAACAATGCTGCTGACAATGGCTAAAATCATCAGTCCCAGGACATCATCAAGCATGGCAGCGCCCAGGATAGTCCTCGCCTCGCGGGTTTTAAGTTTTTTCATTTCCGACAACACGCGGGCGGTGATGCCTATGCTGGTGGCTGACAAGGTGGCGGCAACAAACAAATCGGCTTTATAGGATGCCTCAGGCAGTAAAAGATGGGCGACTACAAACCCAAGAATAATCGGCACAACCACGCCGATGATCGCCACCTGAACGGATTCTCTTCCTGTTTTTTTCAAATCCTGCAGCGAACTTTCAAGGCCCACCATGAACAGCAGAAAAAGAACGCCAAAACGCGACAGAATGTCCAGAACATACCCTGCCTTAATTAACTCGATGCCATCCTCGCTGGTCAAGGCCTTCAGCATCTGTTTGGCATAAACCGGATCAGGAATGTTTGTTTTGACCGCTTGCGTCAGAGAGACGCCATCCAGCATGCTGCGCATGATATGAAAAATGGCAGAGCCTTCACGCAGCACCACAAATATTTTCAGGCCAAAAAAATAACAGAGATTGCCTAACAACACGCCCAGAATTAACTCGCCAAGCACTCCGGCCTGATTAAAGCGTTTAGCCAGGTAACGTCCCAACAAGGCAAAGATAAAAATGAAACTCACCCAGAAAATCACAGACGCCAGGGGATCCTGTTCATGGGTATTACTTGCAGCAAATGCCAAAGCCGGAAAACAGGCCGCGACGGTCAGTAAGCCACTGGAAAGCCATTTCATGTTTTCTTTCCGGCCAAAAACAGACAGGTATCCAACACGGAATCAGGATTTAACGACACGCTGTCAATGCCCTCTTTCATCAACCATTCGGCAAAATCCTGGTGATCAGACGGACCCTGACCGCAAATACCGATGTATTTGCCAGCCTTTTTACAGGTTGAAATGGCCATGTGCAGCAAAGCCTTCACGGCATCATTGCGCTCATCAAACTGCGAAGCAATTAATCCGGAGTCGCGATCCAGGCCTAAGGTCAATTGTGTCAAGTCATTGGAACCGATGGAAAAACCATCAAAATACTCCAGGAATTCACTGGCCAGCAGGGCATTGGAGGGTAATTCACACATCATGATAATCCGTAATCCCTGTTGGCCGCGTGAAAGGCCGTGTTCCTTTAACACATCAATAACCTGAGACGCTTCGCTGACCGTACGCACGAAGGGAATCATCACCTCCACATTGCGAAGTCCCATGTCCTCCCGCACACGCCGCACCGCCCGGCATTCCAGGGCAAAACAATCGGCAAAGTCGGGCGACACATAGCGGGAAGCGCCACGGAATCCGAGCATGGGATTTTCCTCATGCGGCTCATAATATTGCCCGCCTGCCAAATTGGCGTATTCATTCGATTTAAAATCGGATAAACGGACAATCACGGGTTTGGGATAAAAAGCAGCGGCGATGGTGGCAATGCCTTCTTTCAAGCGCTCGATGTAAAACTCCACCGGTGATTCGTAGGCTGCGGTTTTTTCATCAATCAACTGCTTAAGCTTTTTATCTTCCAGGGAAGCGTAATTCAACAGCGCTTTGGGGTGTATGCCAATGGTGTTGGAAATTAAAAACTCAAGACGTGCAAGCCCCACGCCTGAATTAGGCACGGATTGAAAAGCAAAAGCCCGTTCGGGATTGCCCACATTCAACATCACCTTGATGGGCAGTTCCGGCATGGTGTCCACATCGAGGTTAATGCGCTCAAAGGGCAACAAGCCCTTATAGATATAACCGGTGTCGCCCTCGGCACAGCTGACAGTGACTTCATCCCCGTCATGAATTGCTTTTGTCGCATCACCGCAACCCACCACGGCCGGAATGCCAAGCTCGCGGGCGATGATGGCCGCATGGCAGGTGCGCCCGCCCCGGTTGGTGACAATGGCAGCCGCCCGTTTCATAACCGGCTCCCAATCCGGATCGGTCATGTCGGAAATCAAAACATCGCCCGGCTTTACCCTATCCATCTCGCTGATGTCTTTGATAATTCGGGCGCGTCCCTGGCCAATGCGCTGACCGATGCTGCGCCCTTCGCTCAGTACATCGCCTTTGGCTTTCAGGGTGTAACGCTCCAGTACCTGATTATTCGCGCGGCTTTTTACCGTTTCCGGCCTTGCCTGCAATATATACAATTTGCCATCTTTTCCGTCTTTAGCCCACTCAATATCCATGGGCCGGCCATAGTGTTTTTCAATGATAAGCGCCTGTCGGGCAAGCTGCTCTATTTCGTCCGTGGTCAGAGAAAACCTCAACCGCTCCTCACCCCTCACTTCTTCGGTTTTAACATTGCGGCCACTGTTGGGATCATCGCAATAAACCATTTTGAGCGCTTTACTCCCCAAATTGCGACGAATCACCGCCGGCCGGCCTGCGTTTAAACCCGGTTTATGAACATAAAATTCATCCGGGTTCACCGCACCCTGTACAACCATTTCCCCAAGCCCATACGACGAGGTAATGAATACCACGTCGTTGAAGCCCGACTCCGTGTCCAGTGTAAACATCACGCCGCTTACGGCGATGTCGCTTCGGATCATCTGTTGAATTCCCGCCGAGAGAGCAACATCGTGATGGGCAAAACCATGGTGTACACGGTAGGAAATCGCCCGGTCATTAAATAACGAGGCAAACACGTGTTTGATGGCGGTCAGTACGGCATCAATGCCGCGCACATTCAGAAATGTTTCCTGCTGACCGGCAAAGGAGGCGTCAGGCAAATCTTCCGCTGTGGCCGACGAGCGAACAGCGACGCTGAAATCCTCATGGCCGATGTGTTTGGCCAGTTGTTCGTAGGATTGCCTGACAGCCGATTCAAACTCGCTTGAGAACGGTGTGTTCACCACCTTTTCACGAATGGTTTTACCCACGTGCGTCAACTGGTTGATATTGTCCGGATCGAGGTTGGACAGCATCTCATAAATGTGCTGATCAAGACCATTTTGCGATAAAAAAGCACGAAAGGAGTCGGCTGTGGTGGCAAAGCCTGAAGGAACCAGGACATCGGCAGCGGATAAATGGCTAATCATTTCACCTAACGACGCATTCTTGCCGCCCACTTGTTCCAGGTCCTGCATACCCAAGTGTTTAAAATCAATCGTATGGATGCTGACAGACATAAACCACCCCTAAATCCTTAAAAATGTGAATCATTCTACTGAAATTGCCTCTTGATGTGAATGATTAAGCGAAGTATTAATTACTCGATACCTTGGGATTCACCACGCCGACCGCCAACGTGAGCAAGGTAATACAGACAGGGCAACACCACCAGGGTCAACAGGGTTGAGGAGAGGATACCGCCAATGACTACCGTAGCCAGCGGGCGCTGCACTTCTGCTCCAGTACCGGTTGCCAACGCCATGGGAACAAAACCCAGAGAAGCCACCAAAGCCGTCATGAGTACCGGCCTCAACCGCGCGATCGAACCCTGGATGATGGCACGGCGCAATAGAACATGCTCCTCGTAATACAACTTATTAATAAAACTTAAGATGACCAAGCCGTTTAGAACAGCCACGCCGGACAAGGCAATAAAACCCACTCCAGCGGAAATGGACAGGGGAATCCCCCGCAACCATAAAGCCACTACCCCTCCTGTCAAGGCCAAAGGAATGCCCGTAAACACCAAAAAAGCATCGCGTGGATGGCCTAAGGCAATAAAAAGCAACAGATAAATAATGAATAAAACAGCCGGCACAACCCATTGCAGGCGCTTAGCGGCAGATTCCATCTGTTCAAACTGACCGCCCCAGCTAATCCAGTAGGCGCTGGGCAGTTTTAAACTCTGCTCTATTTTCTTCATCGCCGCGCTGACAAAGGAATTTAAATCGCTTCCTCGTACATTGGCGGTGACCACAATACGGCGTTTGCCATTCTCTCGGCTGATTTGATTCGGGCTTTCGCTGCGCTCAATGGCAGCCACCTCCGTCAGTGGAATAAAATGACGCTCACCGTCTTCAGCAATGGGCAAAGGAATTAAAATGCGCCGCAGGACGTCAGGATCATTGCGTAGTTTTTCCGGCAGACGAACCACCAGGTCAAACCGCTTATCGCCCTCAAACAGCTCGCCGCCCTTTTTACCGCCCAAAGCAATTTCCACCGCATTCTGCACTTCGCTGACCTGTAAACCATAGCGGGCCAGAGAGACGCGGTCAATGACGACAGTATACAAGGGTAGGCCCGTAACCTGCTCAACTTTAACATCCGCAGCGCCTGGCACGGTGGCCAGAATGTCACGGACCGCATTGGCCGATGCAATCAATGTGTTTAAATCATCGCCAAAAATTTTCACTGCCACATCGCTGCGCACCCCGGAAATCAATTCGTTAAATCGCATCTGGATGGGTTGGGTAAACTCATAATTATTACCCGGAATACGGGTGACTTTCTTCTCAATGTCCCTCACCAGCTGCTGTTTGGATTTGCGTGGGTCAGGCCACTGACTTCGTGGCTTAATCATAACAAAGGTATCAGCAACATTGGGGGGCATGGGGTCGGTGGCGATTTCTGCCGTACCGAGCTTGGAAAACACGCTGGCTACTTCAGGCACCTGTTTAATTTGATCTTCCAGCAGGTGTTGCATCGCCACCGCCTCCGTCAAACTGGTTCCTGGGATTCGAATGGCATGCAGTGCAATGTCTCCCTCATCCAGGCTGGGGATAAACTCAGCCCCAAGACGCCAGGCAAGAATTAGACTCAGCAAGGTAACCAGTACAGCAAGGCCTGTAACGAGATGTCGGTAACGAAGACTACAGCCTAGTAACCATTCATACGCAGGGGTCAGGTGCATCAGCAGCGCATTTGGTTTTTCATGGACACGGCCGCGTAAGAATGCAGCCACCGCCGCCGGCACAAAGGTCACCACAAAAAAAAGGGCCGCCAGCAGGGCCATGATCACGGTCTCTGCCATGGGCAGAAACATTTTTCCTTCGACACCGCTTAAAGTCAGGATAGGCAGGTAAACAATGGTTATGATTAACACGCCAAACACACTGGGCCGTATGACTTCCACCGTCGCCGCTGCAATTTCCTTTTGCCGTTCTTCTTCCGTTAACAAGCGCTTCAGTTGATGCTGTCTTAAACCCAGGCGCTTTAAACAATTTTCAACAATGATGACCGCGCCATCCACAATCAAACCAAAATCAAGCGCACCAAGGCTCATCAGATTGGCACTGATCTGATTGACAACCATACCGCTGATGGTCAGCAGCATGGACAGGGGAATAACCAGGGCGGTAATTAACGCGGCCCGCAGATTGCCTAGAAAAACAAAGAGAACGATGCACACCAGCAACGCGCCCTCAAACAGGTTGTTTTTAACTGTATCGATGGTAGCATTAACAAGAACAGTCCGATCGTAAACCGCTTTAGCCTCCACCCCATCCGGCAGCGTTTTATTGATTTCTGTTAATTTGTCCGCTACCCGTTGCGAAATCGTGCGGCTGTTCTCGCCCATTAACATGAAGACCGTTCCAAGAACCACTTCCTTGCCATTCTCGGTGGCGGCTCCCGTACGCAATTCATTACCGAGATTCACCTCGGCGACATCGCCAATGCGAATAGGGATTCCCTTGTAACTGGCAATCACGATGTTTTCAATGTCCGTGAGACCCTTAACCTGCCCCGGCACGCGGATGAGGTATTGCTCGCCGTTGCGTTCAAGGTAGCCCGCGCCAACATTGGCATTGTTTTGTTCAAGCGCGTCAAGGACATCTTCGAGGCTTAAACTGTAACGGAACAATTGCATCGGATCCGGGGTAATGTGATACTGCTTTTCAAAACCGCCAATGGTATTCACCTCAGCCACCCCGGCGACTTGACGTAATTGCGGCTTGATAATCCAGTCCTGAATGGTGCGCAATTCAGTCGAATCATAGCGGGATTCCGCTCCCGCTTTATTGGTGACCGTGTACATAAAAATTTCGCCGAGCCCTGTAGAAACAGGGCCTAATTCAGGGGTAACCTCGATTGGCAGTTTATTTTTGACCTGCTGCAGACGTTCGTTGATCAATTGCCGTGCAAAGTAAATATTGGTCTTGTCCTTAAACACCACCGTCACCTGCGACAGACCATACCGTGACAGGGATCGGGTATAATCAAGCGAAGGCAAACCGCTCATGGCTGTTTCGATGGGGAAGGTGACGCGTTGTTCGATTTCAAAGGGTGAGAAGCCAGGCGCTTCCGTATTAATCTGGACCTGGACATTGGTAATGTCCGGTACGGCATCGATGGGCAGGAATTGAAAGCTGTAAAAACCAGTGCCCGCGATAATCAGGGTGAGCAAAAGCACGAACCAACGCTGCGCGAGTGAGAAATGAATGAGTTTTTCAAGCATCCCTTCTCCTTAATGTTCGTGCCCAAACCCGGACTTGTCCAAATCCGCCTTTAGAAAAAAACTGTTCTGCACGACATATTCATCCCCTGGCTCAAGGCCGGCAAGAATTTCCGCCCACTGATTGTTTTTGTCGCCAAGTTTTACGGGAGTGGCTTCAAATTGATTGCCCCGTTTTACAAACACAACGGATTGACCATGCCAGCGTTGAATGGCTTTCAATGGGACAGCCACGGCGGCCTGTCGGGTACTGACAGTGATTTTGGCATTGACATACATTCCCGGCAGCCATTTCATGTCAGCATTAACTAATACCGCCCTGGCCAGTACAGTTTGACTGTCTTCAATGCCTAGCGGTGAAATGTAACTGATTTTACTCACCATCCGCGGCTTGCCGCCATCACTGCTGACGATAACCTTCATGCCCTTTTTGACCAAGGGTGCCTCTTTACGGTACAGGGTCAAATCAGCCCAGACTGAATCGAGATTGGCGATTTCAAAAATCGGGTTATCGATTTTGACCATTTCTCCCAGGGTCACCGCTTTTTTTACTATCGTCCCGCTGATGGGGGCTGTGATCGTATAATCCTGCAGGCTTTCATTGCTTTCCACCACGGCGAGCCTCTCTCCTTTCTTAACGTCATCGCCTAAATTTTTATGCACGGATTGGACAATGCCGGCGTAACGAGGGTAAATAGGCGCCATGTCATCACGATTGGCAACAATTTTGCCCACCACCGTCAATTGCCTGTCGATAAGACGGCCTTTAGCAATGGCGGTTTTAATGCCTACAGCTTTCAGCATCTCGTCTGAGAGGGTCAAACGCCCTTCGTAATCGCCATACTGCCATTGGTAGTGTCTCCCCTGATACGTAAGGATGACACAAACATCAAACGAATGCGGTTCATCGATCGCCTGACGGCTTTGCAGGAAATCCGCCATGGGAATAAAGTCAATGGTTTCCACCCTGCCGTTAAAACGCGTTAACGTCATTTCAAGCCGCACCTGCCCAGGATTGATTGCCTTGTTTGAATCGGCGACATACACGCGCCAATGCGGTGGGCTGTTTTTTTCAAACATCGTCACCTCAAGGCTTAACGGCCCGTGAAATAATAGTTTACCGCCGTGAGGACCTGTTTTTTTAATAGCCTCATGCCCGCTGCCCGCTTCGCTCTCGCCATGGGCAGCAAGCGGGGGTAAGATCAGCAAAGCCAGCATGGCAAGGCTTATTTTTAAGCAGACTTTCAACATGCGCGTTTCCTGGTTGTTGAAATGCCCAATATTCCTGTCATTTGTATCAGGGCCTTGTGGTAGTTGGCATGTGCCTGTTGGTAATGCTTTTCTTCCTGATACAGCATCGTCAGCGCCTGTGATAATTCCAAATACGTATAACGCCCCTGCTTATACCCCTCTTCGGCCAGTTTCACGGCTTTTCTTGCCAGCGGCAACAGGGAGCGGGTCACCCGCTCTGCTTCATACACATTCTGCTCCCACGCGAGCAGGTATTGATAGAGCTGCTGCTTCAATTGCAGGCGCAATACGTTTATTTCCTGCAGAACCTGGGTGTAGTGTGCCTCGGCTGCGGCAATTCGTCCCTGATTACGATCAAATACCGGCACTTGCGAACTGGTCGAAACCACTGCCGCATTGTTGCCGTCATCGGAAAAATGGCGTCCTCCAAGCTGCACCACCAGATTGGGCCAGACTTCCTTTTTAACAGCAGTAATCTCAGCGCGCCTCGCGTTTAACAAGAGTAGTTTCTCCTTAAGCACAGGGCTTTCAGGCATTTTCTCCACAATACGCCGCCATTGCATCTTCTGGTGTGACAAGCCGCGGTCGGTCAATGGCCGACCTTTCATTTCCACACCCATTACCCTGGCCAACATGGCCTCTGCCAGCAACATCTCACGGCGCGCCCGGTTTTCACGTATTTTGGCCTCATTAAACCGGATTTCAGCTAATCGTAAATCAAGTTCCGTGCCGGCTCCGGCGACATTGCGGCGTTTGATTTCCGAGACAATCTGCTGATGAAGCCGAGTCAGCTTGCCGGTTACGGTATACCATTGAGCGGCGTAGAGGGCATCGACATAAGCCATACCCACGCGACTATAAATGTCCATTTTCTTAACACGAAGACGGGCGACACCCGCCACATAGTCGGCATGAGCAGCCGAGCGAAGGTAATGAAGTCGATGACCCAAAGGAATAGGTTGAGTCACCGACAAGGTGGTCTCTGCGGATTCATAGCCCTGATACTGCCCTGACCCGCCTATGTTTTCCGCTTCCAGTGAAATGGAAGGATTAGGCAGTAAACCACTCTGAATCACCTCCCCCTTCAAGCGTTCCACCTCGGCAATCGCCATCGGCAATTCCGGATTATGGCGATAGGCTAACTGCAGGGCTTCGGGAAAGGTCAGCGGTTTAACGGCCGTTGCGGCACAGCAGCCATGGGTAATCATCATTATATAAAAGAGAAACAAGCGCATCCCTTCGTCCTTGCATCAGTTCAAGCGGCTTTATCCGGCTTACTCGCCTTATTATTAAATCGCTAAATCAATTACATATCCACTAAAAAAGCAATCAGGGTGTTAATTTGCAGAGAATCAGGGGTTTTTAATTCACATCTTGGCCGCCATCTAATATCATATGTGCTTTATAAATTGGCGGTTAAAAACATGACTCTCTCCTCATTGAATGCCATTTCACCAATTGATGGCCGTTATTTAAAAAAAACCACGAGCTTAAGCCCTTATTTCAGTGAGTACGCACTTATCTATTTTCGCCTGATGGTCGAAATCCGTTGGCTTCAATCCTTGGCCGGCAATGACGACATTAAAGAATTGCCGCCGCTGAATGCCCGCGGCAAAGCTTATCTTGATGCAATTCTAAGCGAGTTTAATGAAGCCGAAGCGGAAAAAGTCAAAGTCTTTGAGAAGCAAACCAATCATGATGTCAAAGCCATTGAATATTACCTGCGGGACAAGTTGCACGGACAGGACGATTTAAAGGCCTATTGCGGCTTTATTCATTTCGCCTGCACCTCGGAAGACATCAATAACCTCGCCTACGCCCTGATGCTTAAATCGGCCATTGCCCAGATAATTCAACCCACCCTGGCTGAAATCATTGGCGGCATCATGCTGCTTGGCAAACAGCATGGCGATGTGGCCATGCTGGCGCGGACCCATGGCCAACCTGCTACGCCGACCACCATCGGCAAGGAGTTGGTCAATTTTGTCGCCCGCCTGAAACGGCCGCAGCAGCAGCTGGCCGAGGTTTTAATCCCGGCCAAATGCAACGGAGCCGTCGGCAATTACAACGCCCACATTGTGGCCTACCCCGAAATTGACTGGCGTAAGCATTGTGCCAGTTTTGTCAGTTCGCTGGGGCTGTCTTTCAGCGCCTACACCACCCAGATTGAGCCGCATGACGGCATTGCTGAAGTCTGCCATATTATGATTCGGATTAATAATATCCTGCTCGATTACACCCGTGACATCTGGACTTATATCTCCTTAAATTATTTCACTCAAAAAACCGTGGCCGAAGAGGTGGGGTCGTCCACCATGCCGCATAAAGTCAACCCCATCGATTTTGAAAACGCAGAAGGGAATCTCGGCATGGCCAATGCGTTGTTTGATCATTTCGCCAATAAATTAACCCAGTCCCGCATGCAGCGCGACTTATCCGACTCCACTGTCCTGCGTAATCTGGGCGTGGCTTTCGCCTACAGCCTGATTGCCTATCAGGCCATTGCCAAAGGCAATGACAAGCTGCAAATCAATAAACAGGCCCTCCTCGATGATCTTGAAGGAAATTGGGAAATATTGTCCGAAGCCATTCAGACCGTCATGCGCCGTTATCAAATTCCCAATGCCTATGAACAATTAAAAGCTTTAACCCGAGGTCAGGGCATCGACAAGGACAATTTGAAAAAATTCATTCAAACGCTGGATATACCGACAGCCGCCAAAGAAAGCCTGATTAATCTGACCCCGGAAACCTACACCGGCCTTGCCGCCCAACTGGTAAAGGCGTTCTCATGAACAGTACGCTTTCACAGCAGGGAAGCGCGAAGGAATTTGATGTCCTGGTTCTGGGTACAGGGTTAGCCGGGCTGCATTATTGCCTGCAATTGCTGAAACTCGAACCTCGCATCCGCATTGCACTCATCAGCAAAGCCGAGCTCAACGAATGCAACAGCCGCTACGCGCAGGGCGGGATAGCCGCAGCGGTATCCAGCGAGGATTCGCTGGAAGCACACATTGCCGACACCCTTCACGCCGGCGATGGGCTTTGCTATGCTCCGGCAGTCGAGTTCATTATCCGTCAGGGGCCTCAAGCCATTGAGGAGTTGTTAAGCTACCCCGTGCAGTTTACCAAAGACAGCGAGGGCCATTTTGTTCTGGCTCAGGAAGGTGGCCATTCGCATCGGCGGATCTTTAATTGCGGCGATCAAACGGGTTTGTCAGTCACCCAAGCCCTGCTTCAAACCGCCCAAAAGCATCCGCAGATTGTGTTTTTTGAGCATCATGTCGCGGTGAACTTGATTACTCATTACCACCCGCACCGCACTGACATTCAGGGCGAAGTTTTGGGAGCTTATGTTCTTGATTGCAATCAAAACCTTATCCATACCTTTGCCGCACGCTGCGTTGTTTTAGCGACGGGCGGCGCTGGAAAAACCTATCGCTACACCACTAACCCCATGGTGGCCACCGGCGATGGCGTTGCCATGGCCTACCGCGCCGGGGCACGTGTGGGCAATATGGAGTTTTATCAGTTCCATCCTACTCTGCTTCACCACCACTCACTCAACAATTTTTTAATCTCCGAAGCGGTCCGTGGTGAAGGAGCCCTGCTCAAAAATGCCGATACCGGCGAACGTTTCATGCGCCGTTATGCCCCGGACCATCTGGAGTTAGCCACCCGCGATGTGGTAGCCCGCGCCATTTTCAGTGAGATTGAGCAGAGTAACAGCGGCTATGTCAATCTGGACATTACCCATCAATCCCGCGCCTTTCTGAAAAAACGCTTTCCGCAAATTTATTCAACCCTGCTCAGCATTGGCATCGACATGAGCCAGGATATGATTCCTGTCGTTCCCGCAGCCCATTACCAATGTGGCGGGGTATTGACTGACGTCGATGGACGGACTGATTTAAGGCGGCTTTATGCCATTGGCGAAGTGGCTTTTACCGGACTGCATGGCGCGAACCGTCTGGCCAGCAACTCGCTGCTTGAAGCCATCGTCATGGCCAGTAATGCAGCGCGTTGTTCCCTGAAAGACATTACCTCCTTTAACAAAGAGGTAGAGCGCATTTCCAATTGGAACTCTCCCGGCGAAGTGAATGCACGGCGGGCAAGCCAGATTAATGCCCACTGGCGGGGTCTTCGCGGCGAAATGACCTCTTACGCCGGCATCGTTCGTACTGAAGCCGGGTTGCAGGATTTACTACAATTAATAATGAAACGAAAAGAAGTCATCGAAGAATACTACTGGAAGCATTGCATCACCCGGGATTTTATCGAATTACGAAACATCGTGCTGAATGCGGAACTCATCGTCAGGGCAGCATTGTCTCGCCGGGAGTCACGCGGCGGCCATTACCGTGAAGATTTTCCCCGTCAAAATGCCTATGCCGAAGAAAGTATCCTGAGGCTAACCACCCCCCAAAATTCGTTATTTAGTTGAGATAAAATTATGTTAACCGATGCCAGTACTTACCAACCCGAGAAGACCTTGATGTCGATTACCAACGACATGAGCATTTGTCAAAGCGACTACCCTCTCGATTGGTATCAGGAAGACTTCATTCCTTATGCCGAGGAATACCTCGCCCTGCCTGATCGCAAACTGACAACGGTTTTAGCCTGGATGACGCCTTATTTAAAAAAGGCTCAGGATCATTTTGGCGATCAGCTGTTGTTGCTGGCCCATTATTACATGGGCGGTGAAATCGTTCGTCTCGTGGAGCAATTTGGCGGGCAGATTGGCGATTCCTATCAATTGGCGCTGATGGCCGCCAATAATCCGCAAAAGTCAGTCATCATTGAATCGGCCGTGCATTTCATGGCGGAATCCATCAGTATCCTTGCCAATAACAACCAGCATGTTTACATCACCAACCCCAAATCCGGTTGCACCATGGAAATGCTGGCCAAAGATTTTATGGTGGAACCGGCTTTTCTCGATCTAAACGAGCGCTACGGCGCCGAAAACATCCTGCCGGTGTGTTACATGAACACTTCCGGTCGGGTGAAAGCCATGACCGGCGCGCAAGGCGGCGCTGTCTGTACCAGTTCCAATGTCAAAAAAATATTCCAGTGGGCCCAGAAACAACACAAAAAGATTCTGTTTATCCCTGATCAGCACATGGGGGAAAATGTTGCTTATTGGCTTGGGATTAACAAGCTGGCTTACTGGCCAGGCGGGACGGCAGGGGCTCAGTATTCACTGGCCGCTCAGAATAGTCAAACCTTAAAGCAGTTTGACGAGGCCGAATTGATCCTGTTCTCCAGTCAGTGCGCAGTCCACACCCATTACAGTGCCGACATGTGCGAATACTGGCATCGTCAAGGCTATACCACCGTCGTTCATCCGGAATGCCGTAACGAAGTCATTCGCACAGCCCATGAGGCAGGCTCCACCGCCTTCATTTGGGATTATGTGGTGAATGATCGGGCTGGAACCCGCCACTATGCTATCGGTACCGAAAACCACATGGTAGAAAATGTCAAACAATATTGCCGCGGCTTGGGCATTACCGTGGTTAATCTTGCCGAAGCCCCCAAAAAAGATCATGAAAAAGGCATGGGCTGCGGTTGTGCTACCATGTCGCGCAATGATCCGCCGCATTTGGTTGCCCTGGTTGATCTGCTGCGTCAAGGTAAATCCATGGCGTATAACGAAGTCAAAGCCGGTGATGTGGTGAATGAATTTACCGGCATGCGTCAACGCTTGAAAGAACAGGACCAGCAGTGGGTTATCGACAATGCAAAAAAAGCCCTGGAAATGATGATCACTATTACTGAGGATCGATTATAGGGGTAATGGGAGCAACCATCCTTCCAGCCTCCTGTCATCCCCCGCCTCTCCTCTGTCATCCCCCGCGCAGGCGGGGGGAGCCATGTCGAAATCTTGCGCCTGGATTCCCGCCTGCGCGGGAAAGACTCGTTTTTAATCAATGCGGATTTACTCTCTCATCATCACTTTCAACCCTCTTCACTTCCCGTCATCCTTCACTTCCCGTCATCCTTCACTTCCCGTCATCTTTCACTTCCCGTCATCTTTCACTCTCCGCCATCCTTCACTTCCCATCATCCTTCACTTCCCATCATCCTTCACTTCCCATCATCCTTCGCTCCCCCTGTCATCCCCCGCCTCTCCTCTGTCATCCCCCGCGCAGGCGGGGGAGCCATGTCGAAATCTTGCGCCTGGATTCCCGCCTGCGCGGGAAGGACTCGTTTTTATCAATGTGGATTTACTTCGATCACATTCACGTTACGGATACTGCAAGCATAACCATCTCAACTGGCTGCACTGAATTGGCAATCGGTCAACGATTGGGTGCAAACAAATCCGCCCAAGGAATCAATCCAGCGATAATCGTTGCGCGAAGGGATTTTGACCAGCACCTGCCACCAGATGGCGTATTCGCCCAGCGAATTTTTATAGGTACAGACTACACCTCGGCCCAAACCGGCGACTAAAAGATTAGCCCTGACAAACGCCGTATTCGCTTCGCCCTGAGGTTTATGAGGAGAATACGGATTGACAACCCAGGGAGCCGGCGGCTCACCCCATTGCAGGGAGGTGGTGTTGGGATCGGGACAGGTCGTTATCGCCGCATAGCCGGTACACGCCATCAAACAGCATGCTGTAAGCAATAGTATTTTTTTCATTCGGTTTACTCGCAATACGCTTGCCTCATGATAGGCAGAAGACAGGCAATAAAACAGCAATTTATTAAATTTATTTTAGTATGACCATTGTTTCAATGGCTAACTTTGTTATAATGGCGACCAGTGTGCCGGGGTGGCGGAATTGGTAGACGCGCCGGATTCAAAATCCGGTGATGGTGACATCGTGTCGGTTCGACTCCGACCCTCGGTACCAAAATTTAAATGGCAGGTTTCCAATGCACTGGTCTCTTGCAAGAGATTGTCTGAATTATTACCTTTATTTTTAAAATAGGCTTGAATTTCAAGTTTTAATGACAATTTTAGTTTCTTAGCCATCTGGTACGCTTCATCGGATTTATAATACTCATTAACACTGACTTCCTCTGAGTTATAAAAATCTGGATTGGCTGTTAAAAACCGAACCTGTAAAAATTCGTGCCATTGTACACTTCGGGAGTTGAGAAGCTTATGACTCGGGGCATGCTGAGGATGAACCAAATGGTAGAGTTTCTCCTCCTCAAGAGCATAACCCAGTCTTTCGGCAATACAATTTTCCCAATTTGAACAGCTGTGTTTATTAAGGTCAGCATAAAGCTGGTCTAGAAATGCAACACTGTCTTTAACGAGTGGTACCCCTCCCGCATAACAATAGTATCCTAAAGAATTCAAGCTTTCTTTTCTGACAAAAATTTGCAGCAGTTGTGCCTGTAAAACAGAACGGTATTCATCATAACATGCAACAATTGTATCAATAGGAAAGTCTTCAAGCCCTTTTTTTTTGCAAAATTCCTGCAGGATATTCTTGACAAAATTGGCTTCTTTACTGATTGAGAAGCTCATATTCCGATGATACATAAGCCAGGCAGTTTCACCAAGTAAACCATCATGCAATAGCATTGAGGCAGCCAAGACAACTTTAGCAATTTTGGTTTCATGATCAAGTAATGGATTTTTTGAATTATACTCAGCACTAAATGGGTATAACGCGGGATTCCCATCCACATGTTTCTCAAAAAATGTTTTGGGTGAACAGGTTTGAGATTTAATAGCACCAAAAACAAGATTGGATTTTACAACCTGCGGGTCTGTTTGAGCCATTTCTTTAGAAATAGCACTCATGACCATGCGTAAGAATTTTACTGCATTCGAGCTCCCATGGTAAAAAGCAAACGTTCCTTCAGGCCGATTAATTTCCTGAGCAATAATTTCCTTTACAAGAGGGAGATCATTTAAAAACCGCTTCTCAAAATCTTCTAGATGATGATACTTCGTGTCTTCCAGCAAAAATTTCGCGTTGATTGATTTTTTCTGATTATCTTTAAGAAAATTCCTAAATTCGGTTATATCAACAGTAGATGAGGGTCTAATTGAGTGAAGCAGCTTCTTTTTTGATTCGACTTTACCGAACATTACATAACAAACAAAGATCTATTTGACCAATATTAACACACCCCATCCCTGTAATCAACTACAGATAAGAGACTGTTCCTGCTTCAAATTCTTGTTTTTACCCTTGATGACTCGACTAAATGCTCACCTAGGTGTAAATCCACATTAGTCGCAAGAACATTATACTCCTGTGCCAATAATTCATTACGCAGCCCGCTCAATCGGCGTTTTTCAACCAGCAGTAAAATAACATCGGCACCCAGAGCACCGCAGCCTTTTGCCGCCACAACGCCTTCATTGCTTTTTAAGGCAGCAATAGTCTTTACACTTTCCGCGGCGACCAGATGCAAGGCTTCAAGCTGTTGTTGACAGGCATTAACGGCATTGACCAGCAGGGTGTCATTGGCTTGCTCAAAAGCCATACAACCCTGGTCGGCAAGCCGTGATAGTCTTTCGGTTGAAAACTGCAATTGAAAGGATTGTAAATGCTGGTGCGTAGGTAATTTATTGCTACTGTGAACCAATATAAAACCCAATTCACCAAAAGGCCAGGGATAATTACACGTCTCACTGCGTTGTCTATTGATAAATACACACTGCTGCTGCTCCTGCGCCAGCACATCATAACCACTTGGCTTGATGCCTTTTCCATCCCAGGCAAACTGGAAATACCGCTCAAGCAGCTCCTTGTGGTTAGGTCTGGATTTGCGTAGATGACAGTTCGCGAGATACACAGCAAGAAACTGAGCGCTGGAAGCCCCAAGCCCGCCGAGGCCACCATAGGGATCATACCAGTGAAGGCCCTGCTCAACCGGAGGCAAACTGAGCCAATAGCGGCCAGCGGGAGACGCTGAGTCAATCCCTTTTAATACCGGTTCATCCACCAGAGTCAGTTCAAAACAGGGTTTAGTCGTTAAGATTAACGCCGAGCCGCCTTCCAAGGCGGCATATTCACCCAACAGAAAGGTTTTAGCGGGAACGTTCCATTTCATCATGTCGTAAGGCTTCTCTTAGGTCATTAAGGATAGTAATCACATCATGTCCGGTAATGTGTTTATTGGTTAACAGGAATTGTTCAAGCCTCGCCTTTAACAGCGGGGTTTCCTTTTCCGTTGCATCGGTTTTTAAGATTAAATTATTTAAATGCAGTTTCATATGCCCTTGGCTTATCCCGACGGTGCATAAAGCCTTTAATGCCCCTAAATTCTGCACCAGACCGACTGCCGCCATAATACGGGACAACTGATTGGCTGATTGGATGTTCATCATGCGCAAGGCCATTCTGGCGGTGGGATGCAGGGTCGTCACACCGCCGACAATTCCCACAACCAGCGGCGCTCTGAATTCGCCATACAGTGTTCCATCCCGATAAGACCATTGAGTAATCGCCCGGTATTGCCCCTGCTTTACTGCATAGGCATGGATGCCCGCTTCCACCGCACGCCAGTCATTGCCCGTGGCGATGACCACGGGATCAATGCCATTGAGCACCCCTTTGTTGTGCGTGGCTGCGCGGTAGGGATCCTGTTTGGCAAACTCCGAAGCCAAGGCGATTTTTTCCCCAAGCTCGGCATCGATCTCACGAATCACAACCTGAGCGGTGGTTATTTTTTTATCATTTAAATTGGATAAAATACAAAGGCTTACCTTTTCCTGAGTCAACTGCTCTATGGGTGACTTCAAATATTCAAGAACCTGATTCAACAGGTTGGCACCCATGGCATCCACAGGGTTCATGGTGACATGAATAACAGCCATCAGCTCACCATTCCCATAGGGTACTGTCCGCAATTCGATGTCTTTGACACCACCCTGGCGTTTAACCATGCTGGAGGCGATCGACGAATTCACCATGGCAATCAGTTTTTCTTTGTTTTCCTGCAGCAGAGTTTCCAGTTGCAGCCTATTTTTAACATGAGCGATCTGAATCTGACCGATAATGCAGTCGCCTTCCATGCCTGTTGTTATCTCGCCGCATTCTCTGACCCATTTGGCCGTTTTCGATAAGGCCGCAATAATGGAGGTTTCCTCAACCGCCATGGGAATGACCAGGTCTTTACCATCGATGCGAAAATGACCGGCGACGCCCAGGGGCAATTGAAAATAACCAATGGCGTTCTCAATCAGGTTTTCTGCCAAATGCAGATCAGTCACTGCCCCGCCCTGTAAAAAAGCAATGTCGTCATCGGTTAAAGCACCCAGTGCTTTAAGTCGTTGATACCGTTCCATCCGTGTCAATTTTGAAAATCCTTCGAATTGATTATTCTCCGGCATTGGATCCTCCTGATAGCAACACGGCTATGCAAGCGTTAGTCATTCCTCCTTAAATCCACCCAAACCTTGTCCTTAAGGCCCCTCATTGATTCCTTATTCTGAAGGTTTATTCTGGCGTATGGTGACATAATCATCGGCAAAGACCTCTTGCCGGTTATTCAATTGATACTCCGCCTCGTGGTGCCAGGCTTTATCCTCATTTTCCATGCGGATTGAGCAGCCAATTAGCTCTGAGCCCATGCCAGAGCCGTAGGAAAACAATAAAAACTGTTCATTGGCGGACGCCTGGCCCAGGGCATAGGCAAACATAATCCATAAACTGGCAGTGTATGCGTTGCCACAGCGTTGATTCCAGGCCATGAAAGGCGCAACACGGCTCTGATAGAGTTCATTGGTTTCTGACTCGGTCAGACCCAGGCTTTCTCCCACCGCGGCAAAGGCCTTATAGACCATTTTGGGAAAGGGGACATGGAAGCACAACGCCCTGTACTGCGTTAAAACCTGCATGGGATCTCGATCCTCAACAAGCGTTTTGAAACAGGATACCGCCGCGCGCTTATAACATTCCAGACTGAACGCCCCATTGACTTCGGGGTAATGTTTATCCAGCGGCTTCCAAAAATCAAACACGGGCTCACTGTAGGCAATGGTTTGGCCGACATGAAGCGCCGCCAGAACCGGAGGACCAATAATAAACGCAACAGCTCCCGCGCCCTGCGTCGGCTCCCCCGCATCATGTTCTGCATACAGCGCTTCATCCACCGCAATAACCAACGCCACTTTTTGCCTGCTGGTCTGGCTTAAATACCATTCCGCAGCCTGCAGGATAGCCAGGGTTCCGCCATAACAGGCATGTTTCACTTCGTAGGAACGGACATGCCCCTGAATTTTAAGCTCAGAAGCCACCCAGGCGCTTAAGGGACGACTGTAATCCACCGGGGTTTCCGTACCGACTGCAATAAGGCCAATGTCTTCAACGCGTCCTCCCCAATGGCTAATGGCACCGCGAGCGGCACCAATGGCCAAGTCAATTACGGAGCAATTCTTGCCGCAAAGAGCCATTTCATTCAAGCCTAAACCAAGGGTGTATTTTTCGACGTCAACGCCGCGTAAACTGGCTAATTCTCTGAGATGCATGTACAAGGGGGGAAAACACAAACTGATACTGGTAATTCCAACAGAAGGACAATCCATCATCGTATCCCATTAGGCACATTCTGTAATTATAGTTTAATTTTTAAACAATCTGAATGAGAAAGACAATTTTTTATCCTTTTTTTAAAAACGATTCGACTGCCTTATTGAATGCGGTAAATGAAAAAGACTGTTGAATCAACCGCGCTCAAACACCACCGGAGAGGCGGGTTCGGGCTGGGTGGTTTCACGTCTTATCATGATTAAAAACGGGATGAAGCCTAAGGCCAGAAAAAAGGAAAGCTGGTAGAGGCCGACCCACCCTAACCCCATTTGCAACAAGGCAGCCAAAGGGCCGGATAAAATACGGGGTAGGCTCGAAACAGCCACCAGAAGGGAAAACTGCGTCGCAGTGTATTGGCGATTCACCAGGCGCATAAACAAGGCAACCAGGGCGGTCGATCCCATTCCGGCTGCAAAATTGTCGCAAATGACAGCCGCAGCAAACAAAGGCAGGTTTTTACCTGTGAGCGCCAGAGCCACAAACAGCAAATTGGTTATGGCCTGCAACAGCCCAAAACTGAGCAACGCCTTGTACAAAGACCAACGCAGAAGCAAAAACCCCGCTGCTAACCCACCCAATAGAATGGAAGCAATGCCAAGCACTTTATTAACATAGCCAATGGTGTCTAAAGAAAAACCAACGCCCTGAATTAAAAAAGGCATGATAATGCCGCTGGTGGTGGCTGTAAAAGCCTCCCCCAGTTTATAAAAAAGAATAAACAACACCAGAGGAATGATGTCGCGGCGACGACAAAGATCCTTCACAGGCGCAAGAAACGCGGTGACGAACCCTGTGTTTTCTTCGCCATAATGCACGGGTTCCTCACTCCACAGTGTCGCCAAAACCCCAACCAGCATCAACAAGCCCATTATCCTATAGGTCATCGCCCATCCCAAATGATGCGCCATAATTAACGCAAGCCCCCCGGCAATCAATAAGGCCAGACGATACCCAAAGACAGCAAGCGACGCACCCATCCCATGCTCAGGAACCGGTAAATATTCGGCACGCTGAGCGTCAATGGCCACATCCTGCGTGGCGGAAAAACAAGCGAGAATCAGAGCGATAAAGGCCATCAACTCCGGGGATTGCCGAGGTGTAAACCAGGCAAGGGCATTAAAACCAAGTAACAGGGCCAATTGCATCAACAGCATCCAGCTGCGGCGTTTACCCAAAGAAAATAACGAGTAACGATCCAGCAAAGGTCCCCAGCAAATCCGGTACACATAGGGTAAACCAACCAGGCTAAGCATGCCGGTGGCAAGAACCGAGAGTCCTGTGTCCGCATACCACGCTTGCAATGTACTGGTAATCAAGGCAAGAGGTAACCCTGAAGAAAAGCCAAGTAAAAACACAATCAACAGGCGTTTAGTCATGGGTGACTCTCAATTAGGACAATAACAGACAATTTCCCGGGAACTTGGCCCCGGGAAATTAAAGATTAGGCCTCAGACTTTTTGACAGAAATCAAATGAATTTTGAAAATCAAGGTTTCATTCGGGCCAATGGGTCCGCCAACACTGCGTGGACCGTAAGCCAGGGAAGCAGGAACATAGACTTCCCAGACAGAGCCGGCAGGCATTAATTGCAGGGCTTCCGTCCAGCCAGGAATAACCTGAGACACTTTGAATGTCGCTGGCTTGCCGGTTTTATCCGTGCTGTCAAACACTTGACCATCAATCAGACGACCGGTGTATTCAACCGTGACCGTGTCATCCTTGGTTGGTTTGGCGCCATTGCCTTTTTCAATGATTTTATATTGTAAACCGCTTGGCAGCGTCACCACGCCTTCTTTGCTCTTGTTCTGAGACAGAAACGCTTCGCCTTTGGACTTGTTCTCTTCTGCCTTTTTAGTGAATTCAGCGTTTCGCTTGGCCATCAGGTCTTTCTGAAATTTACTTAACACCTCTTTCATTTGATCTTCAGTCAGCAATAACTGAGAACCGCTCATGCCATCCTGCAACCCTTTAGCCATTGCCGAAGGACTGATTTCGATGCCTTGCTTTTTAAAGTTTTTGCCCAAATCAGCACCAATACTGTAAGACAGCTTGTCAATATCAGTGTTTAATGTTGCAGGTGTTGCAGCAGTGGCTGGTGTAGTCGTGCTGGGAGCGGTGGTATTTGTATCAGCAAATGCGGTTGTCATTGCCAAGCCTACGACAGCTGCAGCGACCAGTTTCATCTTCATAAAGATCCCCTTTCTATTCTCGTTAGAACACCATGGAAAAATTGCTTGATTATTCTGCCTAACTTTCTGGAAAATTACCAGTTAAGGGAAACGATTAATTATTTAAGGCCGTGTTTTAACAACCTTGTATTTTTTAAAGCCTGCTTCTATTGTTTAGTCAGGGTTTTACATCTAAAATTGCTATATTTTAAAACACTCGAGTTGATAATGAGCATCAGCCTCTTTGACATGTTTTCTATTGGCATCGGCCCCTCCAGTTCTCATACGGTAGGGCCCATGTCAGCGGCCTACGCCTTTGTGCAGCTTCTGGAGAAGGAAGACCATTTTGCCGCCACAACACGAATTAAAATTGAACTGTACGGCTCCTTAGCCCTCACGGGCAAAGGCCATGGCACAGACAAGGCCATTTTAAACGGCCTTGAAGGAAAGACGCCTGAAAGTGTTGTACCGGATTCCATGGTTCCCCGCATGCGGGAAATCATCAGCTCACAAAAGCTCCTTTTGGGCGGCAAAAAAGACTTGTTTTTTGACGAGGAGCGGGATTTCCTGTTTTTACAGAAAGAACTGCTGCCACGGCACAGCAACGGCATGCGTTTTTCAGCCTATGATGTCAATCAACAGTTATTACGCAGCCAGGTCTATTATTCAATAGGCGGCGGGTTCATCACCACCGAAGAAGAGTTTGACAAATGCTCGGAAGACACGAATGCGCCCCCCTATCCTTTTTCCACTGCTTTTGAATTAATGAGTCTATGCCGGGACAACCGCTTAACCATCGCCGAATTGATGATGGTCAATGAATTAACCTGGCGCAGTAAAAATGCGATTCAGGAAGGCATTTTAGCCATTGCCAACGTGATGGATGAATGCATCAATAACGGGTGCCATCACCCCGGCATTTTACCCGGCGGTTTACTGCTGAAACGGCGTGCACCGGATCTTTACAAAAAGCTCATAGAACACAAGGGGGTTCCCAGCGTGTTTGAACAATCAGACATCATGAACCGTTTAAATCTGTATGCCATGGCGGTGAATGAAGAAAACGCCGCCGGCGGACGGATTGTCACCGCCCCCACCAACGGGGCTGCCGGCATTATTCCTGCCGTACTCAAGTACTGCCAGGAAGCGCATGATCGTCTCAGCAAGGAAGACATTTATGTTTACTTCCTCACAGCCGCTGCCATCGGCATTCTCTACAAGAAAGGGGCCTCCATTTCAGGGGCTGAAGTCGGCTGTCAGGGAGAAGTCGGCGTTGCCTCGTCCATGGCGGCGGCGGGCTTGACCGCTGTACTGGGCGGCAGCATCGAACAAATAGAAAATGCGGCCGAAATTGCGATGGAACACCATTTGGGCATGACCTGTGATCCAGTTCTTGGACTGGTGCAAATTCCCTGCATTGAACGCAATGCCATGGGGGCCGTGAAAGCGGTTAACGCCTCACGGATGGCTTTGATCGGCGATGGCCAGCATCAGATTTCCCTGGATAAAGTCATTAAAACCATGAAACAAACCGGCATGGACATGCAAAGCATCTACAAGGAAACCTCCATGGGAGGCCTTGCAGTCAATCTGCCGGAATGCTGATTTTACCGCGAAGCCCCAGAGGTTTCGCGGGATGCCACCGTCAAACACCCTGCCTGAGCGAAACGCCAGTCTTGGACTGAAACAGGAGAAACGCGGCTGCAATCACACTGCCGAACAGCAGAATGATTTCAACAAATCCGAGCCAAGGATTGGTGTTTATGTATCCCATGACGATGACGGCCAGTGTCGCAGTTAGCATATTGATAAAGCTCAGCATGGCTGAACCATTGCTTTTGTCCTGGACCGAGGCCGTTGCCAGGCAGGAGCCGCCAGCAAATAAAAAACCACTGAACAGATACAGCAACGACGTGTGGATAAAAAAACCAATGGGCAATAACCAACGCTGCTGCCACATCAGGAAAAGACCGAGCAATGCCAGGGTACTACCAACAAAACCGTAGACGACCACGCGTTGCGGCGAACAGCGGTGCAGTAGTCTTTTGGTCAACAAGCCACCCATCAGCATCCCCGACATATTGACTAAATTCCAGGAGCCATAAGCGGCAGCAGAAAGATGCAGAAACCGTTCAGCGATTAAAGGGCCTGCAGCGGAATAACAATAACCGATGGCCGAGCAGAATCCCACGGCCAGGGCATACACTACGAGTCCCGGCGAGGCCAGCGTTTGGCGATAAGCGGAGATCATTTGCACGAGGTTAACACGACGGCGGATTATCATCGTTTCTTTCAGAAAAGAGGTCCCTGCCAGCAACAGAACGCCATGAATAAAAAGCAAGGCAAAGCAACCCTGCCATTGCCAATAAGTGACTATCCATCCCCCAAGAGATACCGCAAGACCGATGCTTAGCGTGAAGGCCAGAATGGAATAGGACAACGCTGTGCGGCGTTGCTGTTCAGGTAGCCATTCATTGATGAGCATCAAGGTGCATGAAAGACCACTTGCCGCTCCCAGCGCACTGACCAAACGCCCGCCGATAAGCAGACCATAGGAATGAAACAGAAGGCCTGCATAACACACCAGTAAACCCAACAAATTAATCACCAGACCAATGCGTAACGCGCCAACCCGCCCTGCACGATTGGCTAGAGGCCCATAAATCAACTGACCAATCACATAACCGCCTAAAAAGGCACTGATCATCCATTGAATGGCTTCAATGCTCAATTGGAAGGAATCAGCGATTGCCGGCAGACCGGGAGTAATCACAGCGGCCGACACGGACGCTGTTGTGATGTAACTCAGTAACCAAATCAAACGAAAAGTTGAAATCATTTTTTTCTCCTGCACTAAGGAGCTTAGTTTAATAATTCCGAAATTTTCAATAAATAGGGTATTTGATTAACATTAATTAACTATTTGTTAATAATAGTATGGCTCAGTTTGTAGCACTGCCCTGCCCGGCGCTGATAAAAAAGATCACTAATGGCATAACCAATCACCGCCGCAAGCTGATTATCAACATACAACAAAGGAATCTGCTGTCGCTGCCAGGGGGGAATTTTCCACTCCTGAAATAATTTTTTCAGTGATTTGTTCTGCCCATGCCAGTAGAACGTTTCACCGGCCTCACGAAAACGAATAACCAGTTGGCTGCCGGATGGGATAAATAGCCCCTCATCAGCGGTTTCTGCCGTTAATGTCCCCCGTCCTTGAAAACAAAGCGGATTTGGGAAGGTTGTCCAGGGCAAAATCGGTATGCATCCAGTCTCTGACGGTAACAGGTAAAGGTGTTGTTGATAACGCTTGATTGTCACCTGCTGCCAATGGATTTCCGGATTGCTGTCGGGTGCAGCCAGGATCATTTCATCCATTAACCGATTAAACGTCGCGGTGTTAGGCATGCGAACATCGTGTTGACGTAACCACGTCCGCAGGACATTGCCGAGACGGGCTCTGTTTAAACGCAGCAGCGGCGCCAGCGGCAGCACCCGGGATTTTTCTGCCAGGGAAGGGCAATCCAGGTGCGCCAAATCCGTTAAATTAGCCTGAGTCAGGCGGCAATGCTCGGCCGTACGCGCCAGATTGCGGGCGACCCCCGGCCATCGACTTTTAAGCAAAGGAAAAATGTCCTGCCTTAAAAAATTGCGGGAAAAACGGGTATTGGTGTTACTTTCATCCTCAATAAAACACAGCTGATGTTCCAGCGCATACGCTTGCAGTGACTGGCGGGTGCAGCTCAGTAAAGGCCGTCGTAAATCCCCCTCGCCCACGCTGCTTTTCTCAGGAATCGCTGCCAAACCGTCCACACCGGCACCACGAAACAGGTGAAGAAGCAGGGTTTCAGCCTGATCATCGAGGTGATGCCCCATCAGCAGGCAATTGTTTTTTTTAATCAGAGCACCCAAGGCCTGGTAACGTGCAACACGGGCTGCCTCTTCCACATTACCCCGCTGATCACAATGAACAGAGAGGGCAAGAAAATTCACCTGCCATTGCTTGCAAAGACGCTCGCAATGATCCTGCCATAATGAGGCATTAGGACTTAAACCGTGATTAATGTGCACTGCTGTTACTTTTTTGATAACGCCAGGGTGTCGGCTTAAGCGGTGCAGCAGCACGGTGGAGTCCAATCCACCGCTAAATCCAACAAAAAGCTGCTCATAAGCCGCCAGATCCTGCAGCCAGTCTGGCGCTTGGCTTTTGTCAGTCACAGGCACCCATGGCCATGAATTTTTGATAACGCTGTTCAAGCAAGGTATCCATGGGCAGGCGTTTTAACGATCGCAATTCCTCGCTCAACATGGTCTTTAAACGGGACGTCATGTCGGGCAGGTTACGGTGTGCACCGCCCAAAGGCTCTTTGATTACCCCATCAACGAGTTTGAATTCGGAAATTTTATCGGCGGTAATGCCCATGGCTCTGGCCGCTTCACTGGCCTTGGCGGCGTCTTTCCATAAAATGGAGGCACAACCTTCGGGTGAAATCACAGAATAAATGCTGTACTGCAGCATGAAAACCCGGTCTCCAACACCGATAGCCAACGCACCGCCTGATCCGGCTTCGCCCGTGACTGTACACAGGATGGGGGTTCTTAATTTGGCCATTTCCAGCAAATTACGGGCAATGGCTTCGGATTGGTTCCGCTCCTCCGCCCCGATTCCGGGGTAAGCGCCGGCTGTGTCAATAAAAGTAAAAATGGGAATTTCAAATTTCTCAGCGAGCTTCATTAGTCGCAGGGCTTTACGGTATTCTTCGGGGCGTGCCATACCAAAATTGCGATAGACTTTTTCTTTTGTCTTCTTGCCCTTCTGATGCCCAAGCACCATGACCGGTTCGCCATTTAAACGCGCCATGCCGCCAATGATGGCCGGGGCGGAGGAGTAATGGCGATCGCCATGGAGCTCCTGAAAATCCGTAAAAATGCTTTCAATGTAATCCGTGGTTTGCGGGCGCAGCGGATGCCTTGCCATTTGTGCAACCTGCCATGGCTCTAAATTGGAAAAAATGGAAGCGGTCAATTCTTCGCATTTGGCTTCAAGGCGAGCAATTTCTTCACTCAAATTGACTTCATTGTCGCTTCCAACCATGCGCAAGGCTTCTATTTTCTGATTTAACTCTTCAATTGGCTGTTCAAAATCCAAAAATTGTAGGCTCATACGTAACCCGTTGGCGAATTTATTATCATGCGCTATGATACCTTTAACTGCATTCTGACGCTACCGTTGATCCCTTTTTATGAGTAAATCCCTGTTTAAATCCCTGCCCTTGCACGACAGCGATTTGCACCCGCAGCGCATTGATGTCTGGCAGTTCCCGCTGGCTATCGAGCCAGCCTGGGCTCAATCCTTGCTTAATGAACAGGAAACCTCACGCGCCAACCGCTATTATTTCCCCAGGCATCGACGCCGCTTTACCACGGCCCGGGCCATGATGCGGCTTATTCTTGCCCACTATCTTGATACCTCCGCGAAAAACTTAGTCTTTGATTATTTAAAACAGGGAAAACCTTATCTGCCTGAACACCCTTCCCTGCAGTTTAACTTAAGTCATTCCCGTGACACCGCCCTCCTGGCTGTCGGACATACCACCCCGTTAGGCATTGATGTTGAGCATTTTTCCGCAAGGCCTTATTATGGGATGGCCAGGCATTCGTTTTCAGCCAGAGAAAATCAATCCCTGGCGCAATTACCGCAAAGGCTGTTGCCTTTGGCTTTTTTTAATGTGTGGGCCCAAAAGGAAGCATTCATTAAGGTGCTTGGCCTAGGTTTATCCTATCCAACCCGGCAATTTGAGGTACCCATCTTGCCTCAACAACCCGTTCTCATTGACGACGCCCTGCATTCGCTGCACTGGCAAATGGTTTCGTTTATGCCTGCCGCGGCCTGTTGCGCTGCGCTATGCTGTCATCCGGAGGTCACGGATTGGTATTATCGCACCTTGAGCACGTTGCCTGAGGAACCCAATCATCCATTTCTCGTTTCAGGAAAACCATGAAACAGTTAAGCCCCCTGCAAATCAAGCTATTACACCGTCTGGGCGATGGTAAATGCCACAGCGGCAGTGATTTGGGTGACTTTTTACAGATTACCCGCACAGCCATCTGGAAGCAAATTAGCCAGTTAACGGCCTGGGGCCTCGCCATTAAACGCATCCCGCAACGGGGTTATCAATTGCTGACTCCACTCATCCTGCTTAGCGAGGACTTAATCCGCCACCGCTTAACTGAGCATTCGCTGAGTACCGTGATTGATTTTCATCTGATTGCTGAACTGGATTCCACCAACAGCTATTTAAAAAACCTCCCCCTCACTCACCCCTTAACCGTTTGCTGTGCAGAAAAGCAGACGCAGGGTCGGGGCCGCTTTGGCAGACACTGGTCCTCTCCTTTTGGCGATAATATTTATTTTTCCATGCGTTGTGAATGGAATCAGTGCCTGTCGCAATTGTCCGGTTTAAGCCTGGTCGTCAGCTTAGCCCTTTTGCATTGCCTTAAGCGTAATCACATCGAGGAGGGAATTGGTGTAAAATGGCCGAATGATTTGCTTTGGCAAAACAGAAAACTGGCCGGTGTGCTGATCGAGGTCAGTGCAGAAAGCAATGGCAATGCGCAATTAATTATCGGCATCGGCATTAATGTCAACTCCTCCGCTAAAAAGGAAACGCTTTCTGATAAACCCTGGTGCTCTTTATACGATATTACCGGACGCTATCTTGATCGCAATCCTCTGATTGCCGACTTGATTGTCAGCCTGACTCAATACCTGGAACAATTCAAGGCAGAAGGATTTAAAGGATTTCACCAACAATGGCTTGACGTCGATTTGCTCAAAGGTCAGAACATCACCGTATCGCAACCGGCAGGCACGCTAAAGGGACAGGCGCTGGGGGTAAATGACGCAGGGCAATTGTGCCTGCTGGACTCACAGGGGCATAAGCATTTTCTTTCGTCAGGCGATGCGTCGTTGTCAGCAATGTAAACGGGAGAGAGGAAGAGGGATTTGTCCCGGACTAGATTATTTCATCCGGGACTGGACGACTGCGATGTATTCTGTGTTATACCGTTTCTTCAGAATCGGATTCTTTTTCCTGCTGGATACGTAAATAAATTTCTTCACGATGGACAGAAACATCTTTAGGGGCATTGATACCAAGGCGAACCTGGTTTCCTTTTACACCAAGTACTGTGATGTTAACATCATCGCCAATGATCAAGGTTTCACCAATACGGCGAGTTAAAATTAGCATAGTTATAAATCTCCCTTCTATAGCAGCCCCCAATCTATTCCATAGATTGCGTCCATGGTGCACTTGGTGACTACAGTTTGTGTAAAAAACAATCAATCTCAACTGTTCTGATTGTAAGTTTACACAACCTATCTTAACAAATTATTAAGAAATTTTTTTATTTCGAAAAGTAAGGGGCGCTAGACTGAAGCAGCTGTCTATTCGCCCTGTGCAATCGAGTTGATGATCAGGCAGTCACTTGTCGCTGAGAGCGGAAGGTCGCAGCCTTATGCCTTATCAGCCCTCTCCTCTCCCGCACGAAACGACCATGCAATGCCAAAAAGCGGAAGGTAGGCGAGAATCAGGCTGGGTAAAAGCCCCAGAGAGCCCCGCTCAAGCATCACGGCAATAGGAAGCAGCCAGAACAGATTAATGAGAATCACGCCCACTGTCACCGGCCAATGTTTACCGTAATATTGCACGGCATGCTGATAGGCGTGGGTGCGATGCGCCTCCAGTAAATGAGCCCCACGTAAACCACGGCGGATGAGAGTTAAGGTCGCATCGGTAAAGAAAATGCCAGCCAGAATAAACCAGCACCAGAATAGCCGCTGCTGATGAACGGCCGCCTCAAGCGAAAAAACCCCCACAGCAAACCCCAGGAAACCACTACCGGCATCCCCCATAAAAATACGGGCCGGTGGAAAGTTCCAGATTAAAAACCCGCCAACTGCCGCGGCCAGCAGCAGTGGAGGAGCCGCAAGTTCTGTATTGCCCTGTAAAAAATACAACAGGCTGCCACCTGAACAGACACAAATGGTTTCGGCGGCGGCCAGACCGTCAATACCGTCCATGAAATTAAACAGGTTCAATCCCCAGACCAGGTAAAAAACGGCGAGAATTTGACCTATCCAAAGCCACGCTCGATGCGCGGAAAAAAAAGGAAGGTTTGCAAAATTATCCAATAGCAAAACAGCCCCAATTGCTAAGGCAAAATGACCGATTAAACGATACGCTGCGGGTAACTGGTATTTATCATCGAGAAAACCCAGCAAGGCCACCAGAAATCCAGGCCCCATGAAAATAAGGCCCATGGATGGTGAGACTCGCTGCTGAATCAGAAATAAACCCACGGCTGCAAGAAAACAAATCACAAAAGCAACACCACCGCCACGTGGCGTAGGGATTGTATGGGAACTGCGTGCATTGGGAATATCAAGAAGATTAGTGGTCAGGGCATAGCGCCGGACAAAACCGGTGAATACGCAGGAAAGGAAGAAGAGGAAGCCATACGATGCCATTGGAATCATTGCTTGTCCTGATTAAAAAATTTCATTTTCATTCCGTGTCAACAATGGTATTTTTATAAAAAAATAATTATAACAGCATGATGCAATTAACAAAATTAAATGCATGGATTAGTTTACAAAAGCAGGTGGAATCCATCGTTCAGACGCCGATACCTGTGTTAAAAAACGTAAATCCCAATCGCCATCAGGAATTAATCGTTTCCAATCGCCTCATTACTCTGGATTTAACCAATCAACGGATTAATCAACCCATTTTACAAGGCCTGATTCAATTAGCAGAAGAGCGAAAACTACGTGACCGTATTCAGCAATTGATGCAAGGCGGCCGGGTTAATCAGAGTGAAAACAAGCCTGCCCTGCACACAGCACTGCGGCAATTGCACCATGAGCCAATTATTGTCGATGGCCGTAATATCCTCATCGACATCGAGGAAGCCAGAGAACAATCGCGGCAGTATGCAGAAAAGATCCGTGGCGGCACATGGCTTGGCTTTAGCGGTAAACCGATTAAAGACATTGTCAATATCGGCATCGGCGGTTCGGATTTAGGCCCGCAATTCTGTATCGACGCATTAAAATCCTACACCGCGTCCCATCTGGGTTATCATTTCATTTCAGACGTGGATCCGCTGTCATTTGATTCCGTCGTTGCGGGGCTTGAGCCCGAAACCACGTTGTTCATCATTTCATCCAAATCCTTTACTACCCGCGAAACCCTGTACAATACCAACAAGGCCATCGCCTGGATTGGCGATCGCTCGCGCATGGACAGGCATTTTATCGCTGTAACCGCCAATATTCCCAAAACCAAGACCTTGGGCTTCAGCCACACCCTGCCTATCTGGAACTGGGTAGGCGGCCGCTATTCCCTTTGCTCTGCCATTAACTTAATCACCATGATTGCCATCGGTTATGAGCATTTTATGAATATTCTTGCTGGCGCCTTCAGCATGGATCAGCATTTTTTACAGACTGAATGGGCCAGCAACATGCCCGTTCTTCTCGCCTTGACCGGGATCTGGAACATTAACTTTTTAGACATTAATAATTTGCTGCTGCTGACTTATTCTCAACGCTTAGCCTACTTCCCCCATTACATCCAACAGCTGGACATGGAAAGCAACGGCAAATCCATCAATCAGGCCGGGGAGCGCGTCAATTACCACACCGGTCCGATTGTTTGGGGTGGATTGGGTAATCAGGCGCAACACAGCTATTTTCAATTGCTCTGCCAGGGAACACATCGGGTAGCCATTGATACACTGACGATAAAAGAAAATGAGGGCGAACTGATTAATCAAAGTTGCGACATGAAAGTGACGGTGCTAACCCAGGGTGTTAAATCAGAAACCAGCCCCCATGCCGCCATTCCAGGCAATGTGCCGCTCACCAGAATGACTCTGGATTCCTGCTCTCCTTTTGCCATTGGGGAGCTCATTGCGCTGTATGAGCATAAAATATACACACAGAGTGTGATCTGGGGGATTAACCCGTTCGATCAACCCGGGGTCGAGAGTGCAAAGCAGTATTGTTTTGCGGAATAACCAAGGGGCTGTTTTATTTCTTTAACAGGATCGACGCAAGATCATTGGCGATGGCTGTGGCATGTTTCTCAATTTCCGCTTGGGCACGCTGCCCAATGGTCGTTACCTCGGCCACTTCTTGCGAAGGAAAAAGAGTATGCCGTGCGATTTGAGTACCATGGATGATCAAACGGGTTGCAGACAGCGCCGTTGCTACGATGGGTTGAAGAAGTTCTTCTTTGGTTTGCATGGGAATTCCAGTGAACAAATGAAAATAATATTATCATAATGATGAATTATTGGTCAATATTATTGTCTTGAGTAAAACGGAGCGGCCAGGTGCGCCGCTGCTGTCCTCTGAGCCTTCCCGCCTTAGCTTATTATTCTTCTGGCCTTTGCGCTTATGGAAAAGGGGATGCTTCTTAGCGTTGAAGACAGCGGAAATGGATGGAATTAAAGTACAGAAGGAATTGGATCCCCCGACAGCGCGGGGGATGACAAGAAATCAACCCTGTCCTTTATGCAATAAATGGTTTAATTTCAGGGACATAACGCGCATGCTTGGCTACGCATTGCTTGATAGTACTCATGTTTTCCTTAGTCCAGTTCACGGTGCGTTGCAACCCTTCCGGCAACGAAACCTGGGCTTTAAAACCCAACTCGCGTTCTGATTTACTGGTATCGCCGTGGCGCTTGCCGGAACGATCCCAGTTTCGGGGCGGCAATTTATCCAGAGCCGCGGTATTGCCAGTGATTTCGTTGATCATGGTGGCCAGCTCGAGAATGGAGGTTTCCACACCGGAGGCAATATTGTAAACACCGCCTTCTTTGCCCTTCAGTGCACAGGCAATCAAGCCGTCGACAATGTCATCCACGTAAATAAAATCACGGGTCGCAATCCCGCCGTTGTCCAGAGGCAACGCCTGGTTGTGCAGGGCTTTAAAAATGAAGGTGGGCGTGACATTACGCCAGATGGTATTGGCATTTCCCCGCCATTGACCCGCGCCTAAAATTTCGCCCGGTCCATACACATTCTGGAAACGTGCTTTGACAAAAGGCATGTTGTAGCGCATGAAATAATAGTTGCCGTAAAACTCGCCAAATATTTTTGACATTTGGTAAGGGCTGTCAAGGTACAGGGACACGTCTTCCTGTTCAACCGTGGCTTCCGCATAATCAAAGGTTTTCTTGGCCACAACACAGCCAGCAGAGGAATAGACTACTTTTTTAAGCGACTTGAATTTACTGATGCGATCAAACAGCTTTAATGTGGTCAGCGTATTGTTTTCATGATCTTTTAATGGATCTTCGATGGAGCTCTGGTTGCCATGATAGGTGGCTAAATGAAAAACATAGTCTAAATCGTTCGGCAGTCGATAAAGCACTGCATCCTCGGTAATGGACGCGTGAATAAAGTCCAGATTGGGGTGCGTGGCGACTCTCGAAATATCAGCCGATAACAAATTATCAACCACAATGACGTTGGCTGCATCCAAAGCAAGCAGTTTATTGGTTAAATTACTGCCTACGAAGCCGGCCCCGCCGACAACGAGTATTTTTTTTCCTGAAAAACTGGTCATGATTCATCCTCAATGATTCTTTGCAAAAAAAGAGCAGGCTAAAGCCTGCTCTTTCATACCTGTAACCATTTATGCTGGTTCTGTTTCTTCTGAACGAAGATGGGTAAAGGTTTGCTCGATACCGTATTCTTTATAATAATCAATCGCCGCTTTAACGCCATTGACCAACGGTGTGGAGGTTTTCCAGGAGAAATCCTTGTTGGTTCTGGATGGGTCAAGCAGAATGGTGAAGGCATCGTCGGGATGACGGGGACGCACTTCCACTTCATTATCCAGCTTAATATTCAAAGCCGCCAGGGTGGCGTCAAACAGCTCTTTAATGGAGTAGTCGCTGCCGGAAGAAATGTGGTAATAACCCTGGCCCTGACCATCGACAGCACGCTCTACGCAATCCACCAGGTCTTTGATGAATACAAAGTCACGGCGGGTATCCATTACAAAGCAGGCCTTGCCGGAAGTCAGACGATGATAAAACGTCGGCAGCGGACCGCTGATGTTTCTGGGGCCGTAAGCATTGGCCAGACGGAAAGAAACAAAGCTTAAACCGGACAGTTCGACATAATGTTCAGCGGCGGTCTTGCTGATGGCATAACTGCTGCCACGGGCATCGAAATGATGATCGAGTGAAACGGGTTGTTCTTTGGGGTTTAAGCCATAGCAAAGTGCAGTCTGGAAATAAACAATGCGCTTGCAGCCGGCTTTTTTAGCCGCATTCAACACATTAATGGTACCTAAAACGTTGGTTTTGCAGTCTTCAACCCAGTTGTCCGGATCTTTGTAAGAAGCCGCAGCGTGGACAACAACATCCGGCTTAAATTCGGTAAAAATTCGATCCATTGCCGCCGTGTCAGCAATGGTTTGCTCAACCATCTGCAGATTACGGTGAGGTTTTAAATTGTCGCGGCGACCGGTGGAAAAGTTATCGATAACCAGCACTTCGTCGTTTCTGGCTAATAATCTGTCCGCCAAATGTGATCCGACAAAACCGGATCCTCCTGTAATTAAAACTCTCATTCACTTTTCTCCTATGGTTGCGTATTCATTATTGTGATTCAGCATGGCGCGGTAAGTATGGGCTTGATCATGGAAGACCTGATGCCACATCTCGTAACATAAAAAGCCCCACACTTTACGGCTGAATTTGCCTGAATCATCAATGGTATTAATAATCCGCTGGTAATCAATGAAACTGTCTTTCCTTGACAAGCCGGTGTGCAGTATGTCGAAAACGAACTCTTTCAAATCACCGCGAATCCACTCATTTAATGGAACTGGAAAGCCCATTTTGTCTTTACGGTTTAAGATTTGCTTGGGCAAAATACTGGCAAAAGTCTGCTTTAGCATGTGCTTCATGCGACCATCGGCAAATTTCACGTTAGCCGGAACAGTCGCTGCAAATTCAATCAACGGATAGTACAGGAAAGGCACACGCGCCTCCAGCCCATGAGCCATACTTACCCGGTCCTCGACATGAAGCAGGCTTGGCAGCAGGCATTTAAAATCAAAATGCGTCATGCTGTCGAAATAGGATTCTGCCTTTTCGAATTTAGCCGCGTTGAACACCTCAATGAATTCATTGTACACGTGTTCTTTTTCTGCCGCAGTCAAGGTCACTTCCCCATCCAGGTCCATGCCGCGATCCACCAGTGTAAAGTAACGCTTTTCAAGAGGCTCAAACAGACCATGGCTCCAGAATCGTTTAAGCAGGGGCTTATAGGCATTTAACACTTCAAGGTTGGGAATAATGGATTCCGCCGTCACCACGAAATTGCCTTTTTTGTAGTTGCCCTCAATGGCCGCCTTCATGCATTGCTCAAAATAGGCAATGACATAACGGGCATAGCCGCCAAAAATCTCATCACCACCCTGGCCGCCAAGCACGACTTTAACCTGCCTGGACGCCATTTCCGACACCATGTACTGTGGGAACACCCCGGGGCCTGCGACGGGAAAATCAAGGTGGTAAATGATTTTACGGAATGTATCGGCAAAATCCTGAGACGTGATGTCGCGAACCTGCAATTTGGTGCCACAAAGTTGCGCCGCGTATTGCGCGTACTCGCTTTCATCATAAGCCTTGTCTTCGAGAAAACGGCCATGGAAGAAAGGCAGCGCTTCCCCTTTCTGCTGAGTAGCCAGGATACCAATCAGGCTTGAATCGACCCCGCCGCTGACATAAGCGCCGATGTTGACATCCGCGCGGGTATGCAGTTTGACTGATTCATGCAGAATCTCTTCCAGTTTGTTGTAAAAGTACTTGGGGGTGTGATCGTAATCAATGTGGTAATGCACATCCCAGAAACGCCATACTTTCTTCCCTTCGGCACTGATCAGCATGGCGTGCGCAGGTTCTAACTGATGAACGCCTTTAAACAGGGTACGGTTACCCATCGGGTATTGGAAAGTAATGTATTCGGCGAAAGACTGACGCTCGGTTTTAATCGACGGCAGGAAAGGCAATAATGCCTTGCTTTCGGACGCAAAGTAAAACGTGTCGTCCTGTTCGGTGTAATAAAAGGGTTTAATGCCGAAATGATCGCGGGCGCAGAATAATTTTTGACCATCCCAAATGGCAAAAGCAAACATGCCTTTAAACTGTTTGACGCAGTCAACGCCCCACACCTTGTAGGCCGCCAGAATCACTTCCGTGTCGGAACGGGTGGTGAATGTCCAGTGGGCGGCGAGAACCTGCCGCAATTCGACGTGATTGTAAATCTCACCGTTGTAAACAATGACTTCACCGGTGGGAGCCAACATGGGCTGATGAGCATGCTGAGACAGATCGATGATACTCAGGCGGCGGTGCGCCAAACCCATTGTTTTGTTCTTATTCGTCCAAATCCCTTCATCATCCGGCCCGCGATGGGCAATCAGCTTGTTCATCACCTGAAGTTTTTTCTCAAGCTGTTCTACAGCAGCGGCCTTAAGATTAAAAATTCCCGCTATACCACACATAGGTACCTATTCCTTTATTTATTTTTTTACAATCTGATACATCGCTGTTAAATACTTGGGCAGGCATCAGTGGCTTAGCATAATAGCAATCTCATTCTGATTGGTCAAACCATGTGACTTTATATTGTAATTAGTATTCATTAAATACGAGTTCAGATGAGCCATGAATTTTAATACCCCATATTCTATAGGGGATTTGGCTAGTTGGGCTTCTTCATCCGGAACCAATTCAATACTTTGAATTACGATATAGCATAACTTGTCGTCTCCTTTTATCGCCAAATCACTATTAGGCAGCAACTTTATTAATGTTTTTCCTACCTGTATAGGATAAACACCAGAAGACGTTTTAAGTACAGAATGCATACACTGCCCTCCAATTCCCGCTACATTAATCACCGCATACATGATGCGTGTTACTTTATCAAGTTTAATTCGTAGAGGAGGATGCTCAGGATCATTAATACCGATGTATCTAAATAGACCATCAAAATTAGCTTGGTTATTGTCTACTGGTACAATTAATAGCCCTCCTTTATTCCTTACAATTTGCAAACTCTTACCCCGTAAATAACTTAAGGGGTCAATAGTACTGTTTGGATATTTAAAATGCAGATACCATGGATTGAGGTTTGTTAATACATGTGCTTTTCGCTTAATTATCTCTTCAATAGATAAGATGCTGGACAAATTGTTGCTTTCCTTTAACCATATACTGCCATTAGTAACATCAAAATAGCGCCACTTATTTGCAATTTTTACCTCTACCGCTGCATGGCTAAATTTCTTGCCGTTATTGCTTGCATAGTAAAAATCAATTGAACGTGATGGAATTTTAAGCAATTTCATTATTGCTAAAAACATTTCTTGATGATTACCACAAATACCATAGCCTCTTTTAAGCATCAATGAGGGCTTGACTATTGATAACCTTTGATTTGAATTTTTTTTAGCCAGATAGGCATAACGGCCAGGACTAGCCATATTTTGTACGAGATTCATAACCTCTAGCGCCCTGTAAATATTCAAATCATCTTTTGATAGTGTGTTAGCCATTGAGTAATTGATACCCTGTACAGAATGTTCGGCCATACAGGCACTGTATTTAAAAATGTCTTTATACTCACAGTACTGATTGACATCAAATACTCCAACCGAAGCTGAATGCACCACAATTATTAACATTCCTAAAAGAAGGGTCACTTTTATACAAAGAGTCAACGCGTTCATAACATAATTACCTAGGAACCAGTTACATATGCAATATCAAAATAATCTATTCCAATAAAAGAAGGAAGTGTTGTGTAGCTTAAAAAAGCATCAATAATTCAGGAGATTTATCTGCCTGGAATGACGGCCCCTCATGCTGCATAAAGCTTGGTGTATACACCCTGACAACTTTTATTTGGCCTACCAGGCGAGCATACAAAAGCCAGAGAGTGGCCGTAGCGTTGTCAAAATATTAAGCATGATTCCATTACATTACATGATCCACTGAATACTCAACTTGCTATTTTTGGCAATTTCAACAACCTTGCTCCTGGTAAAGGGGAAGTGATGACGGCTCAAAGTGAATACTGCAGAGCTGTCACACCTAAATTAGATCGTCCGGAACAAGGGCAACTACACAGATTAACCTAAAGATACTAATTTTGCTTTCGGGGTAGATGGAATACTTATCTCTAGCAAATATAAAACTTGGTTGCATTTCAAAATGCATTGAAGTATAAAGTTGTCACACAATTATTAACATGGTCTGCTTCAATCATGTTGTACCTTAGGTTGATAGGCTTAGTATTGAATTATTTTGAATTCGAGTAAAAGGATACTAAATATGCTGTTATGCCCTGATTGCTATGAATGCTTACCAGCAGAAGGCGAAAATTGCGATAAATGTTCTTGGAAATTTGCGAAGATAAATAATATATCACAAATGCTAAGCTCAAAAGACCGATCAAGTCCACTATTTACCAGTTACATAGAGAATTATGAAAAACTTGCAAATGATGATTTGAGCACGTCTCTAATTGAAGATCGCTATATTGAAATTCAAGCAGACAAAATCTTCAACCTATGTCCGGCCTTGGAGGGGAAAGACTATTGTGACATCGGTAGTGGTCGAGGATTCTTACTAAAAAAAGTTGCTTCAAGTAATCCAAACTCTATAACAGCAGTCGATGTATCTCTACCGTACCTTCACAATTTATCGAATAGCAATTATTCGTTATATCAGGCAAATGCAGAAAATTTGCCTTTCAAAGAAAGATTTGATGTTATTACATGTACCGATATTATGGAGCACGTGATAAATTTGGGAGGTTTTTTACACTCACTACAAAAATCACTAAAACCCCAGGGAACAGTGATTATTCGAGTACCCTATAAAGAAAATCTAATCCATTATGCTGCGCAAAATGGGTGCAAATATGAATTTGCTCACCTTAGAGATTTTGATAAAAAGAATATTAAACGTCTACTTCGTTTTTGCCAACTTAAGATTCAAAAATTTGAAGTCAGTTCGTTTTCTTTACAAACACCTCAATATTGGTGGTTAAAAAATCAAAAGCGTATGGACAACTTTATGAAGTTTCAGCGCCATATGCGAAAAAAATTAACTAATGACTCTGACATTAATTTATACAACTCTAAATTATTAAGATTATTCCTTAGACCTCTTGAATTGACTGTTGTTGCACAAAAAATAGAATAAACTCTGTTTGTTACTCATGGAGGATAAGTATGCAAGTGCTATGACAACTCAAGCGTAATAATTTCTGATACTAAGAATTATGTTTTGTTTAAGGTTATGTATGAATATATATTTTTTTGGAGATTCCATTTGCTTTGGGCAGTTTGTTTCTCCAACAAACATTTGGATCAATTTGCTAACTAGCAAATTAGAGGAACAGTTTAATAACGTTATTGTTCAAAACCCATCCGTGAATGGTCGAACAACACGACAAGCATTGGAGGATATGAGTTTTCAAATTCAATCCAATCCTGTCGATATCCTCTATATACAGTTTGGCATGAATGACTGTAATCATTGGGTAACAGATAACGGTTGTCCGAGAGTTAGTATAGCAGCGTTTAAAGCTAATCTATTGGAGATAATTGATAGAGCAATTCAATCAGAGATCAAAAGCATTTTGCTCGGCACTAATCATCCTACCCCTAAAACAGCAAAATACAAAAATTTAAGTTTTAGTTACCAAACTAAAAATGAAGAATACAATGAAATTATTCGTGATGTAGCAAGGGAAAAGAATATTATTCTCGTTGATCATGAAATTTTTTGGCGAACCTATTTTACTGATCTAAATCATGACTTTTCGAAACTAATTTTACCCGATGGTATCCATTTAAGCATCCAAGGTCATGTTGCCTACTTTAATCATATTTTACCTATTTTTACTCAAGAACTAATTAAATTTACTCAAACATAATTGCGAATAAATCACTAGAGAACATCTCTTAGAAGAGATCAATTAGTTTTAAGTTAATACTAATTACGAATCAATAAGGAGAACATAATGTATAAACTAACACGGATATGTTTTGGGATGCTCGTGCAATCAACGAAAGGAATTTGAAAGCCGTTAATATAGCCGATATTGCACAACGCAGTTTGGAAACAGATTTCCTGTTAAAGAATTTATCAAAAAATGATTCCATACTAGAAGTCGGGTGTGGTAATGGATTCCTGACTAGTACCTTACGCCAACATGTCGCTCATATTGATGCCTTTGATTATTCAGAAAACATGATTAATAGTGCGATACAAAATTTTGGTGAGAGTAATAATCATTTCTTTCATGATAATTTGCTTCAACCTACAAAATTGAGTAAACAATACGACGCTATTGTTTGTGTACGGGTTTTAATTAATCTATCAAATTTGCAAGAACAGATTCAGGCTTTGGATAATTTAAAGAAGCACATAAAACCAGGTGGAAAAATACTGCTGGTTGAGGGCTACATAGATGGGTTTAATGAAATTAATGCTTTGCGTAAAGCCGTCTCCTTACCAGAATTAAAACCTGCTGCAATTAATTTTTACTCACACTTTAATGAAATACAAAATCACCTTGCCCATGATTATGAAATTGCTGATCAGTTTCATACAGGCTGTTTTGATTTTCTTACAAGGATTGTTTACCCATCTTTAGTCGGTCATGAAAATGCCCAAGGCTATTCTGATTTTCATGACAAAGTACTGACAGTAGCTAAGCATTATAATCCGAATGATTTACTTGGTTTGGCAAGAGTTAGAGGTCTGTGCTTAGTTAAAAGATAGGAACCGAGTATATGGCCGCATACATTGATAAAAAACTTGAGGTGCTGTTGTTCTGTGATTATAAAGGAGCAACAGCCTCCACAATAGGCGATCATATTTTTGCTTTTGAGAAATTTTCCAAACATAATGTTCATATATTAAATATGCTTGGGGATTTTCCTGATGAGCTTGACCTGAATAAGTTTCATGTTATTGTCATCCATTATTCAATATGTGTTGCATTTGATCATTTTATTTCACCATCTACTCGTAATCGTATTAGAGACTTCCCTGGTCTTAAGGTTGTGTATATCCAAGATGATTATCGCTGGATATACACAACCCTTTCTGCATTGGACTACATGAGGGTAGATGCTATTTTCGGCCTGGCAAATCAGCAAATTGTTGATCAGGTTTATATACCAAGTCGAATCCCCACAGTTAAGCGTAGAGAAACTGTCCTTGCCGGGTATGTAACTGACAAACTAATTGGTTTGCCCAAAAAGCCATATAGACTTCGTACTATCGATGTAGGTTACCGCGCAAGAAAATTATCACCTTGGATTGGTGTCCACGGACAACAAAAATGGCAAATAGCCGATCTATTTTTAAAGGATGCTCGAAACTATAACTTGGTTTGCGATATCTCTTATAAGGAACACGATAGGATTTACGGTGACCATTGGTTCGATTTTTTATCGAACTGTAAAGCTGTATTAGGTACTGAAAGCGGAGCAAGCCTATGTGATTTCACAGGCGAGATACAGAAAAATGTAGAAGCACATTTGGATTCCTATCCTGACACATCTTTTGAAGAAATCAGAGATCTTTATTTCAAAAATGAAGATTGCAAAATCATGATGAATGTCATTTCTCCTCGTTGTTTTGAAGCAGCTGCCTTGGGTACATTGATGATTCTATATGAGGGAGAGTATTCAGGAGTATTAAAACCCTACCGCCATTATGTGCCCCTTGCTAAGGATCACAGTAATATGGAGGAGATTGTAGGCTATATTCAGGATGAAAAGCGAGCGAAGGATATTATAGAATGTGCATACAATGAAGTAATACTTAATCAGAATATAATTATACAAATATGGTTAAACTATTTGATAATTTGGTTGATGAAGAAATTCGGTCTAAAGTTGTAGTTGTTGAACACGCCTATACTCCTCTGAGTTTGAGAAAATAACTGAATTTCATCTTTTGAAATCTAAATTAACTCCATTTATTATATCTGTTATGGATAAACATTTAGCCCTTTCAACTGCCCAGATTAGATCACAAAATCACGTAAAGGTTTTAAGTATTTGGCGTCATATCATAAAACATCTGCTTAATCCATTGTACAAAGGTTATCTATTTATCAATAAAAATATTATTCTCTCTAAGATAAGGAATTTTTAACACAAAGAGTTCGTATTTTTAATCCAATATTAAGAAAAATAAGACATTATCTTTTGATAATAGTCAATGGTTAAAGTGGAGAAGTATTGCTCCACTTTTTAAACATAATTATTTAAGTCGAGGAGATAAATAAGTAATGTAACGCTTGATGCCGTTATGAAGAGTTTTAAGCTTTCTTTGATAGAGATTTTTCGATCGAAGCTTGAATCTTGTTCACTAATGAACAACGCTTCAATTAAAACCATTCTAATGTTATTTAAGAGTTTATATTTTTTTGGTTGACTGCATTTTAGTAGTTATATCCGCAGCACAAGAATTAAAACTTAAGTTCTTTAGATAGGTCAAAATCTTTCGGCCAACCAAATTACCTAACTGACTAGCATGATATAAATCAGACTGGATTAAGTCATTAAATACATTATCAGCAAGGTTTTGCAAATAATCATAGTCCTTAACAATTCAACAATCTCATCAATATTTGAAAAATCCTTTTTTAAAAGTATATAGTGTTCTCCAGGTTTACATATACCATTATAGTGACCAGGGAACATAATCATTGGAGTTTTGGTTGCTGCAGCCTCAAATACTCGGGGTGAGATGGCATTATAAACAATAACACCATCATAGCTTTTTAGAACATGCTCATAAACAGTATCAAAACCAGCATTTTTGTTTTTTGTTAAGAAGCGTTCGGTTTCCTTCTTTACTTGGCCATCAAAGTCCCAAATACTAGCACCACTTTCAGTAGCTAGCACAGCTTTAGAGTTTTTCAGCAAATTTAGCCAATTTTCACCATACAAACGATGTGATTCTTCAAGACTAATATCAAGCGAAAGTCCTTTGCTTTCAACTCGTCGCTGGAATTGTTCAGCTATAAGTTCTTTCTCATAAGCTAAGCTTCCTAACCAATAATCACAACGTCTTCCTCGATAAGATACATCAATAACGCGATCTTTAATTTGAGGTGAAGAAACTTTTTTCATCTCATCATTAACATATCCAGTCAAAACAGTTACTTTTTCTAACTCCCTTAATCTAGGATCAGGATAAGCACGTGATAGAGTATTTTTATTAACTAACGTAAATAAGGTGGTAACCTTAATTCATAAAGATAATCCTGCACCTTATTCACATTTTGGTATTCATCCTGAAGAAATATAAACTTGTAGCCATTGAATTGGGAAACTTTTCTTTTAAATGATCTGATAAATAATAGTTATTGTAGGGTTTAATAGAGTATGTGTCTATAGCATCAAATAATGATAGATTTAATTTATCTAGCACTTTATTGATTAAAGGATTTTCAATATGCCATTCGATGTCTTTACAAGAAGTTACTGCATGAATATGATCGCGAACCGCACCAGCATTATGCGTGGTATCAGCTAAAAATAATACATTAGGTTTATTCATAAATCCACTTTACGTTAAAATAATTTTTCCAATCATGCGGATTGTATTCCTAGGTCTTAATAGCAATTTAATTAAAAACTTTATATTTACCGGCATTTTTTGATACATAATCAAGCGATCTGTATAAATAGTCTTTAAGGAAATATAATGAACATGCTTTCTAAATTGGTCTTCAGTGTAGAACGTATGGGCAGTTGATTTATTGCGGTCTGTAAATTCCCTGCTAATAAGATCATCTACTTTTTTATAAATTCACTATAATGATACTGAGGGTTTAAGGCAATTTCTTGATAAGCTCTATCAACAATTCTCTGTAGATAATCATTGTCTTTTATTTTTCTAAAACTTCATGAATATTGCTAAAATCCTTTTTAATTCAATATAATGTCTTTCGGGCTTTAATATACCTGAATAGTTTCCTTCATATAATACTAATGCCGTTTTAAGTGCTATTGCCTCAAAACACCGTGGTGAAATCTGGTTAAGATAAAATTTTCCTTCATGTTCTTTTAAAAACATAGCTTGAACTTGATGAAAAGTTACCCGCGGATGAAGAAATTGGTATTTCTCAATTTTTTTCTCAAGCTCTCCAGTAAAATCCATTACACTGGCGCCGCTTTCAACCCCTAGTGTTGCTTTGCAATTTCCTATAAACTCAATCCAATTTTCACCGTATATTCTGTCGCTTTCATTGTAAGATATATCAACATTCAATTTTTCGTGAATTGTATGTTTCTTCCATTTTTCAACTATATCCCATTTTTCAAAGCCTAATTCTCCATACCAGAATGGCAAGCGCCTCCCACGGTAACCCACGTGAATAGCACGATCGGCGATTGGCTTCACATTATCATAATTTAGAAGTCTCTTAGGGATATAACCAGTTAAATTGTTGTATTTAGAAACTCTTGGTAATTCATTCTCTGGATATATTCGCTTGATTTCTTCTTCACAAAAACAAGAAAACAATACATCGACATTTAAAGATTTTAATTCTTGCCTCATAGTATTGATTTGCCGATATTCATCCTGAACAAAAATAATTTTTAGTCCCTTATAGTCTGCTATTCTTTTCTTAGCATTTTTAGAAAGATAGTGGTCATTTAAAATACATAAAGAGTAGTGAATGATAATTGCATCAAATTTATTAAAATCTAACTTGCTGCTTATATCTCCCATCCCTGAATGTACCCAAATCTTATGGCTTGAATAGTTTTCAAAAGCATCAATATGATCAACAATCGTATTTGCATCATTACCTAATAGAGGCCTATTGCACAGAAAGAGAATATTTAATTTCATCAATCTATCTCACTAAATAATTCAGCTGTTTGTATCTTATTATTATCATCCTCACTGACAAACCACTCCGCTGGATGATAGAATAAAGTACAGTCATCCTTGTATTTTCCTTTTACCTCAAACTGGTAGCTTCTAGACAATAAATCATAATAAGTGGCTGTTGATAAATCATACAAATCCAAAGTTTGATAAATAGCTGCTGAGAAAATGTATTTACCATTACCTAATAAGGTATTCTTATAAACCAATTTCACTGTGGCTTCATCCGATTCATGGAGCTCAAAAGTGTATTTTTGGCTACAGTGACGAGAAAGCCAACGACCATCCTCCGTAAAAAGTAAAACGACAAAATAGACATCAAATTTATCTTTCTTATCCGCCCTAATAGTAAATTGTATAGTTAATTCATCGCCTGAATTGATTTCAGAAATTTCTTCATTGAATCGATCCAGTAATCTAATTTCCTTTATTTTCAAACCATCAATTAAGGATGGCCAACGAGAAACATCACTGTCTTTTTGATCAATGACATTAAGTAACAAGTCAGATTTATCAGAATCGGTGGATGTATGTTGAGAAATAACCTGGCTCAGTAATTTCTCTCGAAGCCACTTCGATTGAATAATAGGCGCAGGTTTTTTATTAGATAGCTTATTGTTAACTTGATTCTCAATTTCTAATCTTTTTGTATACTCTTCGTATCGCTTTACTATATCAATGGCTTTACCCTGCATAATAACTTCACCACACTCCAGCCAAATTGCAGTTTCACAAAATTGTAAAACTTGAGCAGTTGAATGCGAAACAAGAAGTAAGGTACATCCTGAACTCGTTAATTTTTTCATCCTATCAGCTGACTTAGCGCTAAAATACGCATCACCAGCACCTAAAACCTCATCAACAATAAGGATATCCGGCTTTATTGCTGTCGCTGTTGCAAAATAGAGTCTAGACTGCATGCCAAGCGAATATGTTTTGATTGGCTGATATAGAAAATCTCCCAATTCAACAAAATCAATGATGTCTTCAACTGCTTCGTTGTACTGGTCTTGAGTCAATCCGTTGTATATGAGCGAAGCTTTGATGTTTTCCAACCCCGTAAATTCAGGATGAAATCCTAAGCCCGTGCTCATCAATGCCTGAATTTTACCATTTACAGCAACATCACCTTGGGTTGGTAAAAAATTACCTGTCATTAATTTCAATAGCGTCGATTTTCCTGCCCCATTTCGTCCAACTATTCCAACTCTCTCACCCTTATGAATAGTAAGATTTACATTCTTTAAAGCAAAAAATTGTTGGTAATTATTTCCTTTACTGAGTCCTAATGCATCTAGCATCATCTGCCAAGGAGTGTTGTAAAGTTTATACGTTTTATCGACATTCTTAAATTCAATGGCCTTATCATGCAAATTCATAAAATACCTTTTTAGTTTTATCGTAAAAATAATGACCAAGGCTAAAGCAAAATATACTAATAAATGTAGCGATTAAAAAATTACAGCTTATGACACCTTCTACAAATAAGTCTTGATAAGACCATACATAATACGAAAATGGATTTAAATAAATAATTAATTTCAATGTCTTAGGAACCATAGCGGGTGTATAAGCGATGGGGCTTACAATCATAAGGAGCATGGTGACAAAAGAAAGTGATTGTTGGATATCTTTAAGTACTAGATTAAGAATGGACAAAACCCAAACAATACCAGTTGTAAACATTACTTGCAGCATAATGAGTGCGGGCAATACCAAAATGCTTAGGCTTATAGTCCTTAGACAGAGCAGATTAGCAATAATCAACAATAGAACACCTACAAATAATGTCATACAATTTACCACCACAGCTTGCAAAGGAATAAACTCTGATGGATAAACTGTATTAAGAAGAAGGGATTTTTTGCTGGATAAAGATGTAGTTCCGGCAGTCAATCCATCAGAAAATCCAAGAAATGGCAGCAGGCCACTCATAATATAAATGACATAGGTATTAGTACTCATGTCAGTGGGTTTAACACGAAAAATAACAATGTATAAGGTTGAATAAATAAAAAATAGTAGCAACGGGTACAATATAAACCAGAATATCCCAATTACTGAACCTGCATGACGCTTGGCAAGTTCGGAAACGATTGAGTTTTTCAATAGACTATAGTGTTTAATAATTGAAAGGAAAGGATTTACCAAGTGATTTATTATTTTCATAGCTTAAATCCAACTAAAACGTTTACTATTTTCTCCGCTGCATTACCATCACCATAGAGTGGCGAGCCCCCTTCCACTCGTTGATTGCAATTAACAAGTTCAGTCAATAAATACGCCTTATCCGGCGAACACAATTGATTCCAACCCGCCTCCACCAGCTCAACCCACTCCGTTTCATCGCGCAGCGTGATGCAGGGAACCTGATTGAAATAGGCTTCTTTCTGCACGCCGCCGGAATCGGTCACAATAAAGGCCGCATGCTTTTCGAGAGCCAGCATATCGAGATAGCCAACCGGCTCGGTCAGAAAAACCTGTTTTTCCAGCGTTGAAAAATAGCTTTTCCGGCTCAAGGCAGCACGGGTGCGTGGGTGCAACGGCAGAATAATCCGGTAAGTTTTGCTCAATTCAATCAGGGCATTGCAGATATTCTGCAGCCGTGATTCATTGTCAGTATTTTCAGCACGGTGAATGGTTGCCAACACATACGGTTTAGCGAGAAGTTGCCACTCATCGACTTTGGTTTGCCTTGAGGCATTCAGTTCATTGTAAAACAGCGTCGCATCGAGCATCACATCGCCGACATTAACGATCTGTCTGGGGTCAATCCCTTCCTTCAGTAATTGCTGTTTGCCGTTTTCTGTGGGAGCAAACAATAACTGGCTTAAGTGATCGGCCGTGATGCGGTTAATCTCTTCGGGCATTTTACGGTTAAACGAGCGCAGTCCCGCTTCGACATGCGCCACAGGAATGTGAAGTTTAGCCGCCGCCAAGGCACCCGCCAGCGTGGAATTGGTGTCTCCATAAACCAGAACCCAATCGGGTTTCTCTTTGATTAATACCTCTTCGATGGCGGCCAGCATCTGCCCTGTTTGATGACCATGGCTGCCTGAGCCAATGTTTAAATGGTAGCCCGGTTGCGGGATGGATAACTCGTCAAAAAACTGCGACGACATATTGGCATCGTAATGTTGCCCGGTATGGATGATGATTTCATCCACATCAGCCCGTTTCGCGATGATTCTGGATACCGCGGCGGCTTTGATGAATTGCGGGCGCGCACCCACAATTGTACACACTCTAATCATAATAAATCCCCGTCCTACTGTTCCATCAATGTCACGGTGTTGTTTTCAGTCAGAATATAGATGTCGCCCGTCTGCTGGCATTTGGCATAAGAAAGACCGTCCGTTTCTTTCTTGAATAAAAGTCGTTCACCAAAACGGCTCATCCAGCCAATTTGCCGAGCCGGGACTCCCACCATCAGGGCATAAGCCGGCACATCCTGGTTGACTACCGCACCAGCGCCGACAAAGGCGTACTCGCCAATGGTCACGCCGCAGACGATTGTGCAGTTCGCCCCTAAGGTCGCGCCTCGTTTTACAAGCGTGTCACGGTATTCGTCCTTGCGGGAGACGGCGGATCGGGGGTTATACACGTTGGTAAACACCATGCTCGGACCGCAGAAAACATCGTCTTGCAATGTGACATTGTCATAAATGGACACGTTGTTTTGTATTTTAACATTATTACCGATCACCACCCGGTTGCCGACAAACACATTCTGGCCGAGACTGCAACGTTCGCCAATGCGTGCCCCGCCGCAGACATGAACCCAATGCCAAACGCGTGTTCCTTCGCCCAGTTCGGCACCCTGATCAATAATGGCAGTGTCATGAGCCTGATACGACATACTATAACTCCAGGGGTAAATGTACCGTTGAACCATCGCGTGCGGAACGGTAAGCGGCAATTAATAATTCCAACGAGGTTAACCCTTCACGGCCATCCGTTTCCGGTTCTTCCTTGCCCTGCAGGGTATTGATTACATTGTCATAATAAAGCGGGTGACCAAAGCCGTACACGGACGTTGTCTGATAGCTGGCGGCCTTGATTTGATCATCCTCGGGTTGCCTGTCGGCGAATTCCCATTGCTGAATCTCATTAACGGCCACACCGCCAATTCGAACCGTGCCTTTTTCACCGAGAACGGTAATTGAGCCCTCAAGATTTCTGGGATAGGTCAACATCGTCACGCTGACAGATCCCATGGCGCCGCTGCGCCAGCGAATGTTCATCACGCCCGTGTCTTCGGTTTCAATGTCGCGGGCTAATGTTCCCATCATGGACTGAACCGATTGCACCGGACCGAGCAGCCAATGGATTAAATCAATGTAATGGCTGGCCTGATTCATGAAGGCGCCGCCATCAAATTCCCAGGTACCACGCCAGGACGCCTGATCATAATAATCCTGTGGGCGCGTCCAGAAAACATTGATATTGGCCAGATAAATCTTGCCAAAACGACCCTGGTCAATGGCCTTTTTTAACAGTTGCAGAGTGGCATTACGCCGGTTTTGTTTCACAACAAACAGACGGACGCCGGCTTCATCGCAGGCATTCACCATGCGTAAGCCATCCTGCCAGCGGGTGGCCATTGGTTTCTCAGTCAGTACATGCCGCCCGCTACGGGCAATCTGGATGGCCTGAGAAGGATGCAGGCCGCTCGGCGTACACAGTGAAATGATGTCGGCATTGGTGTGTTGCAACAAGTCTTCAAGGCTTCGATAACCGTCTACGCCGTATTCGCTGGTGGCTTTTTGCAGGGCCTCGGCATCGATGTCGCACACCGCCGTCAGGTTCAGGCGATCGCGGTGTTCAGCAATGGATTGCAGGTGATTGCGCGAAATGCGGCCACAGCCGACCAAAGCGATATTGATTTTACGATCCGTGATATTCCAGGGGGCTTTTTTCATCATCAGGCGCTCACTATGTTATTGCTTTTAAACGTCTTGAATGCTGCACGGGTATCAACAATCAGCTGTGCATGTTCGGCAATCAGGGCATAGTCAAAGGCATTGTGGGCTGTGGCTAAAACCACGCAATCGTATTGACTGATCGATTCGGCGGTAATATCCACGCTCTTCATTTCCAGATGGTGATGACGCATGGGCGGCAGTACCGGCACGTGCGGATCAGAATAGCTGACCAGCGCGCCTTTTTCCTGAAGCAATTCAATGATTTCCAGCGAGGGTGATTCACGCATGTCATCGACATTGCGTTTATAGGCTGCTCCTAAAACCAGTATTTTACTGTTTTTGATCGCCTTGGCGCGTTCATTTAACGCATCGGCCACTTTATTTATAACCCATAAAGGCATGGCACTATTGATTTCCCCGGCCAATTCGATGAATCGGGTATGCAGGCCATATTCCCTCGCCTTCCAGGTCAGGTAAAATGGATCGATGGGAATGCAATGGCCGCCGATACCGGGTCCTGGATGATAGGCGACGAAACCAAAGGGTTTGGTGGCAGCGGCATCGATGACCTCATGAATGTCGATACCCATCTTGTCAGCCAGAATTTTCATTTCATTGACTAAACCGATGTTCACGGAGCGGTGAATGTTTTCAAGCAGTTTGGTCATTTCAGCGACCTTCGTTGAGGAAACCGGCACGACCTTGTCGATAACGCCTGAATACAGGGCCAGCCCAGCCTCAAGGCAGGCCTGGGTATCGCCGCCGCAGACTTTGGGAATGGTCGCGGTGGTGAAATGCTGATTGCCCGGGTCTTCACGCTCAGGGGAATAAACCAGAAAAATGTCGCGGCCCACCACAAACCCGCGGCTTTCAATCCGGGTTTTCAATTCTTCTTCGGTGGTGCCAGGGTACGTGGTGCTTTCCAGTGAAATCACCTGTCCCGCGCGAAGATGAGGCAGGAGAGAGTCCATGGTCTGCAGCACGAAGCTTAAATCGGGCTCTCGGTATTTATCCAACGGCGTCGGTACGCAGAGAATAATCGCATCCGCTTCGGCGGCCTGCGAAAAATCAGACGTGGCTGTGATGTAATTTTTTACACCCGCAATCTGCTCTGAAGGGATATGTTGAATGTAGGAACGGCCTTGGTTAATCGCCTGGTTTTTACGCTCATCGACATCAATACCAATGACGCGGTAACCCACCTCGGCAAAACGCAGCATTAAGGGCAATCCAACATACCCAAGTCCTACAATGCTAATCATTGCTTCTTTGTTTTTTATTCTTGGCAATAACGTTGCTAACATCTTCTTCATCCCATCTAAATTGAACTTTTACAGTTACAGGTACACTTATTTTTCTTTTAATACAGCATCCGTACTCTTGAATGTTTACGATCGATAAACATGGCCGGGAATCATAGCACCCAAAATTAAAAAAATCTCTTAATTAAACAAAAACAGTTCAATCGTGAAAAAAATTTACCGATTTTTATTTTGCCTGCGGAAGTGAAATGATTTAAAAAAGAAAAAAGTCGCCAAAGCCGGGTGATTGGCTATATACTGGCTTAACGTTTAACAACCGGGTGGTTACATGTCCTTAAAGGCCATGTATAACGAAATCGCGAGTCACTACGCGACAGCTGATCGCTTTGGCTCTTTAAGCGAGAGTCATAAAACAGCAATAGAACAGATTAAGAAAGAACATTTGGGTTTTAAAGAGAATTACAAGATTCTTGATTTTGGCGTAGGCAACGGCGCCTTTCTTGAAAAACTCAGAGAATACCTTCCCAATGCTCATTATACCGGGATTGATATTTCCTCCGAAATGCTGACTCAAGCCCGAAAAAGACTTCCCCTGACCACCATCGAAGCCAGCGCCACCGAAGCGAGCCATTATCTCCCCCACCACAGCCAGGATTTGGTTCTGGCTCATTTCATCAATGCCTACATCCCTATCCATACCCTGTTCTCCGAGGCTGACCTGCTGACGCGCTCCAATGGTTATTTTTCGTTAATTACAACAACGTATGAATCCTTTCCCATCGCCCAGCAGCAACTGGCCAATTTCATCGCCCAGGGCACCATGCTAAGCAGTGTGGTCGGCCATTATTACAAAACCATGGTCAAAAACACCACGGTAGCCAGCGGGCTGGATGAATTACTGCATGTCTTCGCCCAACATCAGTTTAAAGTGGTTGAGCATCAGCGTCTTCATATTCCGGTGACGCTCAATGACGTTGATGAACTCGCCCTTTTTGGCATTGAGGGAACCTGGTTTTTAAATACCCTGTCGATGCGAATGCTGCCTAAAAATTTTTTAGTGGCACGTCTGAAGCGATTATTCGACAGGATATTTACTTTCCCCTACCATGACACCCATATTATTGATGTGATTCTCGCCAAGAAATAATTGCTGATATGCATAAAGACAAGGAGTCGACGTGTTTTTAGAGGCCATAAAAAAACAACTGCCCGTCTGGGATACCCGCCAGCTGCAAACCAATAACATCGTGATGATCACCTTCTGGAGTCAGTTTTCGGTTTATGCCTTAAACACGGTTCTTGTTTTATTTTTAACCCGCCCCTTATTGGCCCATGGTTTGGGTTACAGCCATGCCAAAGCCTACGCGTTTATTGGCATCACTCAGGCAACCAGCTACCTCATGCCGGTTCTGGGCGGTTTTATGGCGGACCAGGTGCTTGGAGTAAGGCGTGCGATTCTTTACGGCAGCATCATGCTGGCCTTAGCCTATCTGCTGGTTATGTTAAGCGGTTTAAGCTTAAGCGGGTTCGGCGATAAACTGTTTATCGCCGCCTATGCGTTCATTCCGGCAACCAACTCCCTGTTATTGGGAACTGCTTCCGGCCTCGTTTCCCGTATTTATGAAGACGATGCCATTGAAGCCAAAGCGGCTATGACTTTTTACTACATGGCCATCAATGTCGGCGCCCTGCTCGCCACGATATTGGCTCCGGCTTTACTGGACAGCGCCTACGGTCCCCTGTCAGTCCTGGCTGTCACCTTCATCGGTAAATCCATGGCGGCGCTTAATTTTGCCAGGCGGTATTCCCTTTATGACAATGTCATCTGGGGTAAAGACCAGCAACCGATGACCGCTAAAACGCGTTATCGTCTCGCGGCTTACCTCGCAGCCATTTATGCTTTTACCCTGCTTGCCTATTCCCATGTCCAGATTGCAAGCCTGGTCATCGGTTCAGGCTGCGCGGCCGGGATTGCCTGGTTCCTCATTAAAACATTTGCCTTATCCGGCGAGAGCCGCAACCGGCAACTGATTGCGTTATTGCTTATCCTTGAGGCAGTTGTCTTTTTTGTTATTTACAATCAGATGAACAGTACCCTGGTGCTGTTTGCCAAAAGCAATTCCAACCTTAACCTGTTTGGCTTAACCATTCTTCCGGCACAATATCAAATTTTAAACCCGCTACTCATTATTCTGCTCGGCTCGCAATTACCCCGGTTTTACCGCCTGTTTCCGCGCTTTACCATCCCTTATCAATTCGCAGCCGGAACGCTGCTGTCGGGGCTCGCGCTGCTGATTATGGCCTTTGCCTCACAGCAGGCTGTCGAGGGTTATGTCGAAGGGAATTACATTGCGCTGACCTATATACTGATTACCTTGGCCGAATTATGGGTGAGCGCCATCGGCTTGAGCATGATCGGCCTTTATTGCGATGGACAAAACATCGCCTTTGCCATGGGCGTCTGGTACCTGGCAAGCTCGCTGTCCAATGCCATTTCCGGACAACTGGCAGGCTGGGTTGATATCCCTGAGGCTGTGAAGTCAGCAGAGCAAACACTCCCGGTTTACCAGCATTATTACCTTTGGGTAGGCTTCGCCGCAGTCGCCCTTGGCGCGTTGATGGCCTTTATTGCTTTTCTGATGCAAAGGCACATGGCGCGTCGAGGGGTGCGGTTGGCTTAGATGGGGGCAGAGATACTGACTACTGATTGAGTTATTTACCTTGTAGTTTTTCCAAAAAGGACTTTGTTTGTAGCTGCCTATGCGGCAGTGAACGCGCAACGGCTTAGGCTAAGATGCGGCGACAATTTCTAAGCTGCCTGTGCGGCAGTGAACACAACCTCCATTATTTATCAAGCTCTTGCTATTTTCTAAGCTGCCTGTGCGGCAGTGAACATCATTCTATGTTTAACCGGATGCCTTTGTTTTTTCTAAGCTGCCTGTGCGGCAGTGAACCAAACTGCATTGTTATTGCTCCATAACTCATTTTTCTAAGCTGCCTGTGCGGCAGTGAACGTACTACAAAATTCATAATACAGACATTGATTTTTCTAAGCTGCCTGTGCGGCAGTGAACACACATCCATACCACACTGACAAGCCGTTAGCTTTCTAAGCTGCCTGTGCGGCAGTGAACTTCTCACCGGACAGTATGGCCAACAGGATTGTTTTCTAAGCTGCCTGTGCGGCAGTGAACGCCAAACTTTGCAATTCAGCACTAATTTAAACTTTCTAAGCTGCCTGTGCGGCAGTGAACGCTCCTTTAATTAAAACGGAATGTCGTCATCATTTCTAAGCTGCCTGTGCGGCAGTGAACGCTGTGGACGGATCAAAAGCTTATGGGGTTAGTTTTCTAAGCTGCCTGTGCGGCAGTGAACACAACCGCCGAAATAATCAAATTTCGGTGCGTGTTTCTAAGCTGCCTGTGCGGCAGTGAACGCCGTTGATGCTGTAAAGCATGCGTGTACATTTTTCTAAGCTGCCTGTGCGGCAGTGAACGTAGCAACGCTGCGAGGAGCGGACACAGATATTTTCTAAGCTGCCTGTGCGGCAGTGAACTCTGATGGCCCCCAAGATTATGTCAAATATTTTTTTCTAAGCTGCCTGTGCGGCAGTGAACGTTCCATCTATTTGTGAAGCATCGTAGTTAGATTTCTAAGCTGCCTGTGCGGCAGTGAACACAAGCCTCTATTAGGCGGAAACCTTTCTGTTTTTCTAAGCTGCCTGTGCGGCAGTGAACTTAAACCCCATGTACGAGAATATCTCATTTCTTTTCTAAGCTGCCTGTGCGGCAGTGAACATTCCCGTTGTCGGCCTTGCTGACAATCCCGTTTTCTAAGCTGCCTGTGCGGCAGTGAACTATTCCAGGTATCTAACGCCCCAATCGCAACCTTTCTAAGCTGCCTGTGCGGCAGTGAACGATAGTACATATACCAACCTCCCTCTTTAAGATTTCTAAGCTGCCTGTGCGGCAGTGAACCGGCTATTGGGGGTTCTAATCCTTTCGGTGCTGGTTTCTAAGCTGCCTGTGCGGCAGTGAACCCGTTCCTTGGAACTTATTCCGAAATTGTCCTTTTTCTAAGCTGCCTGTGCGGCAGTGAACCGGAATAAGATTATTATGGCCTTTGGTCCCATTTTCTAAGCTGCCTGTGCGGCAGTGAACGTTAGAGCGACAGTGTGTCGCAATTCTATTGTCTTTCTAAGCTGCCTGTGCGGCAGTGAACTGCGGCTAGTGGTGTGTGCCACGTTCAGTTATTTTCTAAGCTGCCTGTGCGGCAGTGAACCCATTATCGTAAAAAGCATATTTACCGCCCAATTTCTAAGCTGCCTGTGCGGCAGTGAACGAAGTGGACTTGTCCGTGTTAGACACATCGAAGTTTCTAAGCTGCCTGTGCGGCAGTGAACGATCAATCATTTTCGTCGGGCAACCCCCAATTTTTCTAAGCTGCCTGTGCGGCAGTGAACGACTGATTTGAGCCACGGGACGCGCGAAAATATTTCTAAGCTGCCTGTGCGGCAGTGAACTGGTAGGCGCTCATCGTTCCACACAGACTTAATTTCTAAGCTGCCTGTGCGGCAGTGAACGGGTTAATGCAATGTGCCATTGCGATCGACCATTTCTAAGCTGCCTGTGCGGCAGTGAACTTTGTAAAATTTAAACCTTTTTTAAGGCTGCGTTTTCTAAGCTGCCTGTGCGGCAGTGAACGACCGACGAAAATCAAGTGACTGGGTCACAAGATTTCTAAGCTGCCTGTGCGGCAGTGAACATGGAGTGAAAGTGTTTAAATTGAAAACCCCTTTTTCTAAGCTGCCTGTGCGGCAGTGAACGCGGACTTTAGTCAGCTGGAAAAATGGTTGCATTTCTAAGCTGCCTGTGCGGCAGTGAACACAACACGCCTTGTTTTGCTACATATGTGGATTTTCTAAGCTGCCTGTGCGGCAGTGAACGATTTATTAAAACACCAAGAAGCTATTTTAAATTTCTAAGCTGCCTGTGCGGCAGTGAACGTGTAGACGTCTACTTCCGGTTGACTAATTAATTTCTAAGCTGCCTGTGCGGCAGTGAACGGGATACTATAATGCGCCGATCGTAGACAGTATTTCTAAGCTGCCTGTGCGGCAGTGAACAGAGAAGCTCACATTAAATTGTATAGCTGACATTTCTAAGCTGCCTGTGCGGCAGTGAACTTAGAGCGACAGTATGGCGCAACTCCATTGTATTTCTAAGCTGCCTGTGCGGCAGTGAACGGTGCCATTATTACAGCTCCGTTTATATTCCATTTCTAAGCTGCCTGTGCGGCAGTGAACTCAACAAATTAACACATAAATATAGTGACAACAAAAACTTAATGAAAAAAAACTTCAATTACCCATGCTTTTTCTTACAGATTTAATCCATTGAATTTATTACAAATTTTTAATGAGCAAAAATTAAAGGTACAATAAGGCTACTAGCCGGCTTGATACATTCCTCTCTTAACTAATCAAAGTATTATCATGATAAATCCTCGCTAAACCACGGAATAGTGGTGGTTTTAGAAAGACCAAACTGATCAAACTCCCCGAGTACAGGCTGATCGAGCATTTTACCCAGCTCAAGGTATCGTCGGTATCTTTTTCCATTAGAGCCACTTACCAATTGGAAATAAGCACTATCCCAAAAATTTTCAATCCTGCTTGCTTCGTATTGCCCAATTTGAGTCTCGGCTAATGATCCGCGCTTTAATAACCTTCTTAATTTGGATTGGCTCTTGGTCGGTTGCTTGCGATAAACCGTGCGGAACTTTGTACAAACAGGGACAGAGCGAATTGGGTTTTCTACACAGTACCCCTTCATCCCACCGATCCAATTCAAATTTTGTAATCCCTGCAATGCTATTTTGTTACCATGAACACGCAAAATATTTCCCAAGGTTTTGTCGTACTTTGGAAAACTAACGCCAATAGAGGTCGAATGAAGATCGCATAGTGCTTTATGGAGTTGACTATAAAGCGCATTCATGAGCACTGGCACGGGAAATTCCGGTTCGGAAAAAATAATAATATCTTGATAGTGATCCATACTCTTCCCCTATTTGTCGCTTTCACCAAATACGCCGCCCCTGACCAAAACAGCCATGACATAATGTTCATCCTCTACTCTTGGTAATTTTTCACCGCGGGCCCATCGATCAAAAAAAGTATAGAAATCCTGTTTTTCTGTGGGCGTTCTGAATGCTTTACCCAAATTTGTGACTGCACCATAGGGCTCAATAGCGATTGGTCCCGCAGATGTCACTGGGTTACTGTATTCTGGATACCAGGTATCAATAGTTCGTAAGGCATTACCAATTTTTTGTGAATGCATGGCCGCAATTCCATCAACCTGGTAAAGTACTTTACTTTTTTCGCCTTTCCCCTTATCCAATACCAATTCCTCACTGGGATATACATCCTGGGCCTTACCAACCTTAGCGTAGCAGGTAATATCAATTATCAAAAAATCATCCTCACTGGCTAATGCAGCAGCAATCTCACTGGCGAGACTTTCAACGTCACTGCTCGTTGTTTCCATCACACGGGGATTAAAATCCAACGCATTAAAAACCCACTTTTGATTTGAATTTTTATTCAATGCTTTAACGTCTACCTGGATCTTTTCGGCACCAAAGCGATTGCGCCATAAAAATCGCGCATTGGCGATATTAAGTGCATAACGCCTCGCCAACTCTTTCATCCCCGTTCCCTCCAGATAATGGCTCACGGCTTGCTGATAACTCTGTTTAAAAAGAGCGTTATTGCACGCCGAGGGATGATTCAATCCGCCTAAAACTTTAAGTGTGAAGTGAACTTGAAGCGTATCCTGTTCTGAACCTAACGAGCAGACATCTACCGTTTGGAGATTTGGCTTCTCAACTTCGTTATTAAGTGCCACCGGATCATTTTGCAACGCCGGCTTAAGACGGTTTGAGATGGTTCCCCTTACCGATTTTTCAATGAGCTGAAGCGGACTGGCTTTGCTCCTGTTTTCCCATTGGCAACCATACATATACCCATCAGAGGGGATTAATTTTTTTTCAAACGCTAACACAGATGCGGTGTTTTCTTTCTTAGCCATAGCCATCCTCCTTGATTAATAGTCGTCATTGTCGAGTTCTGATTCTGCTTTTTGTTGAATACAAAGATAAAGATTTTTTTCAGGTTCTACGTGGTAGCGCCAAAGCAGATCATTCGGCGACTCCAGACGATAGGGCATTTTAAATTCGCCCAAAGTAACAACGCTTTCAGCAAAACGGTGAGGAGCCCCTGCATCACGTTGATTGAGTGCATTTGCCAATTCACTGATTCCATGAAATCCTGTGGCAATTGGTACAATCCACCCCCTTGACTTACGTTTGCATTGCCAATTGACATGTTCCTTCCCATTTATAATGTCTTTAGTGCAGCTATGATGGATTGCCAGGTAATCAAGTAATGCATCCATGGGATCCTGACCTTGCTCCATAGCCACCTGCATTAAATCCCGTCGCTCAATTAAGGCATAACCTGGCATTAAACTGGCTCTCGCTTTGTTAAAGTCTCTAACAATTTCAGGTGCCCTGCATTCCAGAATATCTCCCCCAGCCAGTTTAAATTGTCCAAGCACCAACTGATGCACTAGTTCAAGCATGGGCTGTTCATCCTGGGCTTCTATCCCTTCATACTCAATTAAAAGACTAGCTTCTAAATGGCATCGAGCCTCTTCGATAAAGGAGGGCCGCACGGCATTGCCTTTTGGTTTGTCTTTTTCAGGTTTTGGTTCCAATGGATTTCCTGTTCCTATGATGGAATACACAAAATCATTCGGCCCTTTGTAAATCTGTAGTTTAAAGCGATGCACAACAACGCCAACTGCTGAGAATGTCACCGGGAACATGTTTTTATTCAATTTTCGTTGTAGCGCGTGCACGGCACCAAGCCAGGCAGTCATGGCGGGGAAACCAATGGTGAACGGGCTGGATAAGGCATTGGCATTTTGAATCTGTATATGAGGTAATAAAATCAGGTTAGTGTTCATCTCAATACCTCCCTGTTTTCATCAATGTAAGTCTTGATGTACTGTCTCTCTGCCTCTCCTAATAAAATGGAATGCTTAATAGCATTCTTGTAGGCGTTTTCTATCCAGGTCACAATTTTATCGCAGAGCGTATCAAGCCAATCATCTGTTCTTTCTTTTGTATATTGCTCGCAAAGCCATATTTTTTGCCAAGCAAGCAATTGACTGGACTCTTCCCGAAATTGGTTGGCGGAGACTTCCCGCAATGCCATCATTTTTTGTAGGATTACATCCAGAAGCTCACCGAGGCAGCGGTCTCGCCCCTTTCGGATTTTTTCTAAAGGAATTACCCCATCCCTTTCAATTTTGAATACATTGTCGAGCCGTTGTAAAATTTCCTTGCAATCAGAGAAACGTAATGTCTGTCTGAAAAAGTCCTTCGTAGGGAACTTTATTTCATGCTGCTCAAGCAAGGGGGGAATTGATAATAAAAGATGTGATTTACCACCGTGCTGATTGTTTAATACACTAATATTCTGTGGCTTTGTGCCACCATAACCAATGGTTACTATATTATAGATTTCTTTAAATCCAGACTCATGATAACTATTACTTCGTTTTAGTTCCCGCCCTTTTTTAACAGTATCTGAAAATCTCAATGCATCAATCCGATCACGCAATTTAAACATCAAACCAGAGTTATGCAAAATAGATAAAAGATGATAATCATCCCCAATTGGAAAATAAACCTGTTTAATTTTAGAACTAGTAATCACCGTCTCATTGGATGACAATATTGAAATGAAATCATTTCTCAGATTCTCATGGCTTTCTGCTTTTATATTAAGCAAGGCCTTTGCCCATTCGGTATTTTGCCGAATGTGCTCAATAACTGTCATGCCATTGTCAGTCATTATTGAAAGAAACTTGAAAACATCAAGCACTGCTGCATTTCCAAGCGCATCTAATTCAGCAGGAGTATTTCCTGTTCGAAGATAACCATCTGCCCCCGAGGGTGCCTTAGCAATAATAGCAGTGACGTAACCATTCTTATTTTTTCTCGAGCTGGGATGAGAAAATGTACAGGGATGAGTTGAAATTGATATTTGTTGTATACGCTTTGCTGCTCTTGGCAACCAATTTTCAAGCCCAAAGAGCTCTTCACACTCCTGTCTTATTGCTGCTTCTTCCGATGCTTCTAGTCCAGCTTTTATTTTCTTTTTAAGCCATCCCTCTTTTCGTTCGGAAAAAAAAGCGGCAATTGCCGGATCAAGCATGATTGCTCTCCTTTTTATATAAACCTAATTGATCGTTATACACATAGTCACTATTAACGTTATATTCATAAAAATCCAAACTCAGTTCCCCATAGAGACTTACCGCTTTATGGAGAGTCATTTCTTGCCTCTCAATCTGTTCCCTCAACAATTGAACATAATCACGGGGCAACCAGAGTCGTACTGTTTGCGCAGACGACAAAGACATCGTTGTGATCCGGTAGGCATCATCCCGGCGCACCAGTTCGCCGGAAGTGGTGTAAGTGAAATCGCCCTTTGAATCACGCTCAGTAAACCAGGTTTCACCTTGTGCATTGGTTGCCCGATATAACTTGATATTGTTCATCGCTTTACGAAAAGAGTTAAGGAATTGCGGTAAAGCAGTAAGGCCCCAATAGCGGGTTATGTACCCCTGCAACGTTTCCGGCCCCTCTCCTGCATAATAAGTTAATTGGCTGTCAATTACGGCATGTTCGAATAATGCCATAGGCGTTTTACTGTCCTTTGGCCTTTCTTGAATTCTTGGAACAGAATCAAGCCGATTATTTATTAAGTGGGTATCGACTATTTTGAAAAGATCATGACTTTTTAAGCAATCGTCTTTTTCATTACATAATTTGTTGCCTTGGCGTTGTTGAGGAACAGGCTCATAACCCGGTAAGTAAAAACGCGGCTTTCTTTCCTCATCCCCATATTTAATTGTTCTCCAGTTATACTGAAGAATGCTGATATTGGCCTGCTTGACCTCGCCATCCCGATGGCGTTTGACGCGTCCCGCCAATTGAATAATCGAACGGTAGGACGAAGGTTCTATAACCGCCCAGTCAAAATCATGATCCCGCCCAACTTCTTCTACTGGTGTAGCGACAAGAATAAATAAGACATTCGTTACTGCGGAGTGACTGGCAGAAATGGTATCGAGGTGATTTCGAATTGTCAGATCGTAAAAAGCGCGTGGTTGTTCATCCTTTTGCTCTTTACGTTTTAAAACGTGATCAAGGTGCTTTTCCTGTTCATGACGTAGCAATAATACTTGCCTGCTGTGATAAGCCATGATTCTTGCTTCCGTGTTTAAAGGCCAAATGTAATCTAATAGATAAAGAGACAAGTTAATGCAGGGTTGAATATTAGCCATACGCAGGACCCCAAAAGAAACACGTAAGCCTGTTTTTTTATCAATTGTGTGGTTGTGTTCATGCAGGTCAAGGGCGGATTGAATGATTCGATTAAACCAAACTTCACGTTTATTTCTCATAATAGGCTCATCATTAACTTGCATCGCCTGTTCGCAACTCATTACCATTGCTCTTCGTTTCGGCAATAATTTGCTTAAATTGTCAACTCGTCTATCGATATATTGATCATGAATTTTACGAAACTCTTTTACGGCATGCGCCCGGGTTTCAATTTCTTCAACCTGTGTGGAAAATTCATCAATCCATGCGCAACCAATAACAGGGCTTGCATTGCGGGTTTTACAGTAAAGTATCCATCCTTCGCTGTACGCATTAAAATAACCTTCAGCCATTGCGGGTGGTATGGTCGCTGAAGAAATCATCACCTTGCGCCCCAGCATACCTGCCAGATGGATCAAGCGACCAATAGCGATTAAATCACTGCCAGTAAAATCATCCACCTCATCAATTACCAAATCGGAGGATAGTAATCGTAATGCAGGCAAAATATACCGCCCTCCTCGCGTTGTCTCTGTTGCCGCTATGATGTGATCAATAGTACATACCAGAACAGGCGCGTATAGCATCTGTCGGTCTTTATCTCTTCTCAAGATTGTTGTTAAACCGTCGTCAGGCATCTCGCCCTTGTAAAAAATTTCATCCGAACTAGCCAGCAGAGGCTCGATGGATTCTGAACCTTGCTCATGTTCCTGTATCTGTTCCTGTTTGCCCTGGTAGTGCAGATCGGCAATGGCTTTAGAACCAATTAACACGGCCAGATCCGAGCCATCACTTTTTTTGAATATACGATCTCGGTATTCATCGCCTGTTTGTAATGTGAGTGTGCGCAAACCAAGAGCAAGGATGTACCGAAGACTATCACCATCCTCGGAAAGGGACATCATCACTTTGGCATTTGCAAAAGTTTTACCGGAGCCAGTGCTAGCGATATTCACTGCAAAAAAACCCTTTTTGATGTCGTTCTGCTCTTTACGCCAATCACGAACTTTTCTGGCTGCATTATCCTGCCAAGCGTAGGCCCCGGTACTTTTCTTTTTTAATTCAGCTGTATTCAGACTGGATTCCAGGCCATTTTCTATAATGGGTAGTTTTCCTATCACATCTCTGGCACTTTCGTAGACACCGACTAAATGTTGATCCAGAGCCTGCTTGGGCGATTTGTCCTTTTGAGTATTGGCAATCAATTCCGTTGTGTGCTGCCAGTGACGGGTTTGATCAATCGTCAACGATGAAAAATAATGATCGCCTAACATTAAACACAGGCGGGCATGATGCATCAGTAGCCGATAACTACCATCGTTTATACTTTGTGAAATAATTTCCTGAAAATCCAGCAGCTTGGCTGACCAACGTCTGAGTTGTGACAACCATTTATTGGACTGAGTTAATAATCCGTGAGGAAATTCTAAACAAACCCTTAACTCATCCATGGTATTATTTTCATAGCCCCACTGTTGATCAATGAGACTAAGTAACCCATCCAGACTATGACATTTACTTCCATTAAAAAGATTGTTTAGATTAACAGGTAATTTATGATGGGTCACAATTAACCAAGCAATTAATTTGGCAATATTTGGCAAATCAGCCAAGGGCTTTTTCAAACTTCCAAGCTTTTCCTTAATCAGTTGCTCATCTATCAAGCCTTCTTTTAGTTTGGTCAACCAAGCAGTGTCTGAGGTTGGATGCTCTGTATTTAAAATGAATGCCTTAAGCAATAAGCAGGATACCCATTCATGGCGTAACCTGTCTGCTTGCAAGCCTTTATAATTTTTATTTAACTTTTGTTGAAAGCGAGCGTTTGCCTTACCCCAATCATGAAATAATGCCGCCAGACAGGTAAGTGCCCGAATAACAGGTAGTAAGTGCCAATCCAGTAAATCATCCCGGTAAACCTGATTATTAGAGGTTCGGTTGACAGGTACTCTGCCCTCACGATCAAATTTGTTTTTATTTCCTACAATCCATATCAGTTCCGTCCTAGACCTTGCCCTTACCCAATGACAACTCACTGCCGTATTTTTACTGGCAGTTTTTCTCAATAGCTTTTTAACTGCAAGCAATCCCTCCTGGGTAATCATTGTTTGCCACGTGTTATCACCAATACGATCGGCAAAAGCATCCAGGACACGACGAGTTCTAGCTAAAGCTTTCTTCTCGCATTGGGAAACGAAAATCACCATCATGATAATTCTCCGTCAGTTCCAGTTTCCCAACAGGTGTTCAACGCCAGCGCTTTAACGTGATCAAACAGATAGTCTAATGCATTATGATCGATGAAAACCTGTATACACGTCTGACGAAAGTCCTGCTCACTGCTGTTTTCCTTTGCACAGATAAAAGCCCAAGGGAGAATAAGAGCATCCTTAATCAAGTCTGCCACGTCAAAGACCAATGCTCCCCGTCGTGTTTTCCCATGCAAAACCGCAAAACCGTGAGGGATTCCAAGCACCCAAAGTGTGGTTGCTGCAAGGCCATAAGCAAGGTAATTTCCATGATTTAAAAATAGGTTTGCTTTATCCGTACCTTCGCGCTCACGGCCAAATTTACCGTATTGAGTTCGGTTTGCAGCATATTGGTAAAGTTTTTTTGTTAACTCTGCCTCGCTTTGAAGTAATTGATTGACATCTTCTGCGCTATTGATTTTTGTTTCACAAATTGACAGTTCCTGCTGCAAATCATCAGGATTAAAGCCTTCAGCCTGAAGTTCACGGCTTTTTATCCAGGCCTTTTTCAGAAAAGCGACACGAGCCATTTGGAATTGTTTTGCACCATACAGACGCTTTCTGTCATCAAACCAGAATTTCATCCATCCCTGCATATATTCCGTAGGCCGGTACTCACTTTGGGGAGTAAGCCACTCGACCTCATTTGCCATCAATAAGGGAGTACCGCCACCCCCACAAAATCCAACCAAGACACCTGCTTGAGCAAGCATCCGCATTGCGGCCTGTGTAATCGATGTTCCTGTCCCCAATAATAAACAGGTAGTATTCGCAATGGGAATATTCCAGTATTGATTTTCCTGCTTTGCTTCTGTTAGATACAAAACGCGCCCATCTTTTTGCATAATGCGGCATTTTTCCAAATAATAAATATTGGCGCGTTTAGAATGAAGAATGGCCTTTAAATCCGTTAGTATTTCCATTACTATCCAAATTTTATACAGCCCGACCTCTAGGTTAAAAGGTCGATAGTTAAAATGATGAGGCGACTATCCTGGTGCTGCCTCATGCCAGTTCAATACCGGTTAAGCTATACCAGAATAGTATAATCTAGAATTTAGCAAGTGGAGTAAACACGTACAGCGAAGATCAAATTTTAATCATTTCTTGATTATAATTCGTAAATGTTCCTACCATATCCACTCATCGTTTAAAGTCGTAGGCCATTCAAAACCGCAGCGACAAACAGCTTAATCCGCCATCCAGTTTGCGGAATTCGCTGACATCGATTTCAATGATGTCATAACCAAGGCTGCTGATAAGGTGTCTGGTTTTTGGAAAGCCGGCGGGCATGAGCACTATGTCATTAATTAAAAGGCAATTGGCCGCATAGCTTTCCTCTTCATCAATGACATGCTGCTGCAACAGTCTGAATTCCGGATGATTAATGAACTCGCCGCTCACCAGTAAATTGCCCTTATCCAGGTAACTGACGCCCGTTTTCAAGTGAAGCGCGTCCTTCAACGGGACCACGGAAGCGGTGTATTCGTAGTGCGTCAGGATGCGGATAAGCTGCTTCGCCCCTTCCTGATTGGTTCGTTTAGACAAACCGATATAAAAATGGTTGTCCACGCGCAGCACATCCCCCGCGTCCAGGGTCCCTGGCGCGGTGATTTCCTTGATGTTTTCTCCGTAAAACGCGGCAATCGCCTCGCGATTCAAGACCACCTCGCCTATACGCGACAACGCACCCGGGCGGGTTAAAATGGCACCATGGCCAGTGAGAAGAGCAGGATCTTCAATGAAACAGGAATCCGGAAATTCGTCCGCCGGAGGCAAAACCGTCACCTCAAGGTCACAGGCACGCAGCATTTCCACGTAATGTTGATGTTGTGCAAGCGCCAATTCATAATCCGGGTGACCCAGGTTAGCCGAGGTGAGTCCATGCACCAGGCTTTTGGCCGGTTGTCGAACGATGGCACGTGTGAACATGTTTTTATCCTTAAAATGAATTCCTAAAGCCCCAGATTATCCCGTTTAAATACCCGATCGGCACGATAACTTGATCGTACCATAGGGCCTGAAGCCACTTCAAAAAAGCCTTTGGACAGCCCTATTTCACGAAATTCAATGAACTGTTCAGGCGTGACATAACGCGCCACCGGTAAATGGTTTTTTGTCGGCTGCAGGTATTGTCCCAACGTCAGAATATCAACCTGTCGCCGGCGTAAATCATCCATGGTCGCAATGATTTCTTCGTCGGTTTCGCCAAGGCCAAGCATTAAACTGGTCTTGGTCAACACATCGGGGCGGTAGCGCTTGGCAAAAGCCAGGACATTCAGGGTCTGCCAGTAGCCGGCGCGGTTATCCCTTACCGGATGGGTCAAGCGTTCGACCGTTTCGACATTCTGGGCAAACACATCCACCCCGCTGTCCAGTAAAACCGCGACATCGGCTTCAACCCCCTGAAAATCAGGTGTTAAGGCTTCTACTTTGGTTGTCGGGCAGCGGGCTTTAATGGCGCGAATGGTATCGGCGTAATGGTGAGCGCCCCCATCGGGCAAATCATCACGATTGACGGAGGTTAACACCACGTAATCGAGGTTCATGAGCGCTACCGTGTTGGCTGTATTGGCAGGCTCGTCTTTATCCAGCCAGCCATGAGGGTTGCCGGTGTCCACCGAACAAAAGCGGCAGGCGCGCGTGCACACCGCACCCATCAGCATAATGGTCGCGGTCCCATGGGACCAGCATTCCGCGATATTAGGGCATTTGGCTTCCTCACAGACTGTCGCCAGGCGGTGTTTCACGACCTGTTCTTTCACCTGCTGGTAGGCGGGCGTGGTGTGATTGACGATGCGCAGCCACTTGGGTTTGGGCAAACGCTCGGCGTGGCTATTCACAGACTTGATGCCATCCTTAATTGCAACAATGCCTTCTGCCGTCTTGTATTTATGGCCGCTTTCGACCACGACAGGTATTTCTTTAAATTTACTCATGCCCGCACCAAAAAATCAGGATGGAAGGATGATCCCAAATCACCCGGTTGAGATCAAGTCCTAGAGTACTTCTACGCGGTTGCGGCCGGCTCGTTTGGCCTGATACATGGCGGCATCTGCACGCATGAACAGGGTTTCAATGTCCTCATCCGCTTTAAATGTGGTCAAACCGAAGGAAACCGTGACATCGACACGCGTGTCCCGATAACAAAACTCGCAGGTCTCCACGGCGAAACGCAGGGATTCAAGGATACGTTTTGCTTCTTTCTCACTGGTCCGTTCAAAAATAAAGATAAATTCTTCACCACCGTAACGGGCGATAAAATCCACCGAACGGATTGAATTTTTAAACAGAGCGGCGACCTTTTTCAACACTTTGTCTCCCGCCAGATGCCCGTAATTGTCATTGATTTTTTTAAAATGATCGATGTCGGCAATGGCCAACGACAATTCGCCGTAGCCACGCTGCCAGCGGTTATAGGCTTCGTGAATGTGTTCATCGTAAGATGCCCTGTTGGGCAGTCCGGTTAAGCTATCCTGATTAATGATCACCTGTTGCGAGGTTAATTTATGCTTGATTTCCTCAGCAGCCCTCTCGGATTCAGACAGTTTCTGCTGTAATTTCTGCACCTCGGCTTCGTAAGCTTTCACACGCTGCTGTTCGCTGTCTTTAAATTCTTTAATCCGCTGTTCAATCGTGGCTAAATTCTCACTGATTTTCCCGGATAATTCTTCAATGGTTTTAGCCTTGTCGACATGGCTTTGAATCTGATTGATGTTGGTGGCGATGCCGCTTTCCAGTTGCTGTGTATGGTGCTTGGCCTGCTGACTGTTTTCATTGGCGAATTTTAAATAACTGTCAAAATCATGCAGTTGACTGGTTAAATCCTGTAAATAATTTTTTAACTGACTCTGCTCAATGCTGAAGGCGTCAATCACCAGTTTGGTAAAATTATCTATCACGCTGGGCAATAGCTCGCGGGTAATTTCACTCCTTAACAGGGTTTTGACGTGCTCCACCTTGTCATGAAGTTCCTCAGGAATGGCTAAATGGCTTAACAACTGTTTGAGGCTTTGGTTGACCGTCTCACTGATTGCCTGATGGGACGGCAGATCATCGGATTGAGCCGGTGTCAAAGTGGCAATTAAACGCTCAACCTGAGTGAGAATGGTTTCCGAGTCTTTGTGGGCAGCGACGTCTTCTTTAAGCGTTGTCACCAGATCGCCAGAAATCCCGAGCGGCAGGGTTAATAACAGGCTGATGATTTGACGCAGATGATTAATTTCATCCTGCAGCGTATTGCAACGCTGCTCGTATTTGCTGATTGTGTTAATAATTTTTTGCTTCAGCTGCGGATCAATCATCAACCTTCCTTAATAAAGACAGCTATTTTTTGTTGCGATTTTTCATGTATTCAATCAACAATGGCGCGTGGGAACCATCACAAAAAGGCGGATCCTGTGTCTGCTTGCATTGACAAAAACAAACCGTCTCAGTCACCAGCGCCGGATATTTCACCGCCTTTTCGCAAGGGTGAACATCGCAAAAAGGCTGGGTTTTGCTTTTGCCGCAACTGCACCAGTCATAGGTTTTCCCCTGCTCCACCTCACAGGCAATGGGAAAAAAAGGCGGATCATCCGGTTGACGCGACATCGTTTTCTCCCTTCCTTAACTGACTACCGCTGACATGTTAATAGTAATCCATTTTTAACTTTTTGATTATCCAGGCCCCTGCAAAGGCGATAATGATCACAATGAATGAGGGCAAAAGCCTGGCCAGTAAAGAAGGATAAGCCAATAAAATAGCACCGACAAAAGCCAGAATAATGAAAGCGACATCGCGCAGATAAGCCTGATGCTTATCGGCCCATTTCTGCTTGAGCACGCCCATAATCAATAAAACCAGCAGGGACAGAGAGAAAAAATAAACCAGATGGTAGATCAGGATGTAAACCATGCGTTGCCCGGAAGACAAAGGCTGCACAATCAGCCACTGCTGGAAAATTAACGCGAAATTGGGTGCGCAATTTTGTTGATAGGACTGAATAAGAACACCGGCCACCAAGGCTAAACCAAAGAGAAACCCCATGCCTTGGAAGCGCCCTCTCGGCGAGGGTTGTAAGCGACTCTCAACCACATAGAGGAGTAGAAGAATACCGGCAATCGCCGCCGGGATAATTAAGAAAGGAAGAATCTTGAAATACAGCGCCGTATTCGCCTGCTGCAAATAATGCGTTAACGTTGTCAATACCAGGTAAAAAACGCCCAACGCCCATTGGCGCGCAGGGGTTTTCTGGAGGGTTAAAAAGGAGATCAGGGCAAACAGACCCAAAATACCGCAGGGGCTTATGGCATCGATGAAGGCCATCATAGGTATAAACGAGCTGGCAGAGGGCGGATTGACAATGTTATTTTCATACCAGCTGGCCGTTGCCCACTGTTGCAGGCTTTTGACCGTGGCTTGCGTCAATTCCCCTTCTTTTTCGATTTGTTGACGGCAATAAGTAAGCGCTTCGATTATTTTCTTTCCAGTGGTTTTGGCCTCATCAAAGCCCGTCCAGCGGGAGTCGCAGAAAAAAATCGCCGGTACGGCATAATCATCAACGCCTTTTGTCCCCTGTTTTAAAAACTGACTGAAGGCATCGAGGGCCGCTTTGTCTTCATTGATGTAATGCCGCTGGATTTCAAGCCATGTTTTTTCTTGACCCAAGGTATTAAAGAATTCATCAGCCTTGCGGCAATGCGGACAAGTGGTGGACAAAAAGAGGTCAACTTTTAATATAACCTGCTGGTTGTCCTGCTTATACCAACGGAGAGGCAAAGGATTACCCCAGGTTGACACAATCCAACAGCCAAGGACAAACGCAAAGAGCAGTTTAAAAACCCGCATGATAAGCCTTTATTCTTTTTATTTCACACTATAACCTGTCTACTATCTCAATGTACATCCGGCAATAATCACTGCCTTCATCCCAGCGTAATCAGGACAACTTACATGTGAATGTAATTTTCGAGATGCTCAATAACCCGGCTTTTCCCTTCGAGAAGATGAAACAGCACATCCCCGATGGACAAAATGGCAACGAGTTCGTCTTTATCCTTGACCAGGACATGGCGCCGTTTGGTTTGAGTAATGACTTCCATGGCTTTTTCGACTGTATCATTGACAGCCAGAATACTTACGTCTTTATAGACAATATCGGCTGCTGTCACCTGATCAGGCAACAGGCTTTTATTCAGGCAGGAACGTACAATGTCGCGCTCGCTGACAATGCCCAGTAGTTCGTTATTGTCACGAACAACCAGTGCACCGATGTCTTTCTCTGTCATCAGAGTAACACAATCACAAACTGTGATCTGAGGTTCAACAAAAGCAATGGGACGGCGTGGGTGGGGCAAAATGGAAGCGATGAGATCAGCCATGACACACTCCTGCTTAATGGAATTTCAATCCGCCAGATTATATAAATATAGCACAAATACAGCGCCCAAGACGGGGTATTTGTGCCAGTGATTTAAGCAGGAAACGCTGATTAGCTAACCACTTTCCAGGAGCCGTCGGCTTGTCGACAGGCTTTGCCGTAGATTTCCTGGGTTTTGCCACCAATGATGGCGCGCGTGGTGTATTCGCGGCAAGGTTGAGAATTGCTGTAATAGGTACGGGTAGGTCTTACCGTGTAACGGTTACCGGAATCGGGGTTTTGCCAGACCACGGCTTTACCGGTTGGTGCGGTTTCCAGCGCGCGTTGCATTTCCAGACGATCCAGGCGATCCATGGTACGACCGATATTGCCACCCAGGTACGCGCCTAACAGGGCACCGCCCGCAGCTGCCGCCACTTTACCGGAACCACCGCCGAACTGGCTACCGATGAGGCCGCCGACCACGCCACCGGTTACCGTACCAATTCCTTCATTATTAACCTGCGCACATCCGCTCAACAGCAATGACGCTGAAACTGAGGCCAAAATTAATTTTTTCATGTGAGTTACCTGTTTAATCAGTTACTAAATCGGTTGCCATTCTACCATCCCGGTTAGATATTATCCATAATTTATGTGCTGACAATTTTATCCTGGCGAATACGCGGCGAAAACTGGCAGAGTAATTCGTAAGCGATTGTTCCTGCTGACATTGCAATGGTTTCTACAGGGATATACTGCCCCCAGAGTTCGACGGGATCCCCGATTTTAACCGTCGGGCAATGGCTTAAATCAATGGTGAGCATGTCCATGGAAACACGCCCGACGATTGGGGCATGGACACCATTCACCCATACCGGCGTATTCTGGGCAATGTGCCGCGGGTACCCGTCGCCGTAACCCGCTGCCACAACGCCGATGACCGAAGGCTTGCTGGTTTGCCAGCTTCCGCCATAGCCGATACGCGCCCCGGCGGGAAACTGATGGATTGCACTGATGGCGGAAACAAAACGCATCACCGGTACCAGGCCAAGCTGCTGTCCTGTTTGATTGATAAACGGTGAGACGCCATAAAGCATAATGCCGGGACGCACCACGTCGGCATGCGTATCCGGCAAGGCCATGATCGCAGCCGAATTGCTGATGCTCTGGATTAACCGTCCGGAGGGTAAGGCCAAGTCGCGGTAAATTTGCATCTGGCTTTGATTACTGGGATTATCCGGTTCATCGGCACTGGCCAGATGCGTCATTAAACCAATGTCGTCATCAACCCAGGGGCAGGCCATTAAGGCCTGAAGCACCTCGTAACATTCTTCGGGTGCAAAACCCAGACGATGCATGCCGGTATTGATTTTAACCCAGACTTTGATGGATTTTGGCAAGGGGTTGGCCACCAGCCACTGCAATTGATAGGGTTGATGGATCACGCATTGAAACGACTGCTCACACACCACCGCAAGTTCATCGGGGGTAAAAATGCCCTGAAACAGCACGCAGTCACTGCGCGCCCCCAGGCTTCGAATAGCGAGCGCTTCTTCAAGACAGGCCACGCCAAACGCATCCACCTGGCCTTCCAGCGCGGGGACAACTTCCGACAAACCGCAGCCATAGGCATTGGCTTTGACCATGGCAATCACTTTCCTGCCCGGCGCAAACTGTTTCACGCATTGCACATTATGAAGAAGCGCCAGCGTATCAATCTGGACGCGAGTGGGCCTTGTCACTTAATCTACCCCTTGATAACCGTTAAATGCCAAATCTTCAAAGCGGGTGTATTTTCCGAGGAAAGCAACACGCACCTTGCCGATTGGACCATTACGCTGTTTGGCAATAATAATTTCAGCCACTCCTTTATCCGGACTGTCCTCGTTATAGACTTCATCCCGATAAATGAAGCAAATCAAATCCGCATCCTGCTCAATCGCACCTGATTCACGCAAATCCGACATCACTGGACGGCGATCGCTGCGCTGCTCAAGGCTTCGGTTAAGCTGCGAGAGTGCGACCACTGGCACTTGCAACTCCTTGGCAAGCGCCTTAAGGCTTCGTGAAATTTCAGAAATCTCAGCCGTGCGGTTATCGGCCTTAAAACCCGGTACTTTCATCAATTGCAGGTAGTCGACTACGATTAATCCCAGTTGACCATGCTCTTTGGCCAGTCGCCTCGCCCGCGCCCGCATTTCCGAGGGGCTTAACGCCGGGGTATCGTCGATGAACAGCGGCGCTTCCGATAACATATGCACCGCGGAGGTCACCCGCGGCCAATCGTCGTCATCGAGTTTTCCTGTTCGTATGCGGTGCTGATCAATCCGCCCTAACGAGGACATCATCCGCATGGCCAGCGAATCAGAAGGCATTTCCATTGAAAACACCAGCACCGGTTTGCCGCCGCGAATGGCGGCATGCTCAGCCATGTTCATCACCAGGGTGGTTTTACCCATGGACGGGCGACCAGCAACGATGATGAGATCAGACGGCTGTAATCCCGAAGTCATGGCATCCAGATCGCTTAAACCGGTCGCAAGACCGGTGATGGCATCACCATTGTGATAAAGGGCGTCAATTTTTTCCACAGCCTTCACCAGAATGGACTTGATGCTCTCAGGTCCGCCATCGCCGCCGGTTTGCTCGGCAATCGCGAAAACGCGGGTTTCTGCCAAATCCAGTAATTCCGGTACTTCCCGTCCAGAAGGATTATAAGCTGCGTCTGCAATTTCACCTGCAATGGCAATCAATTGACGCTGGACCGATTTCTCGCGAACGATGTCGGCGTAGGCCGAAATATTGGCCACGCTTGGTGTGTTATTCGCCAACTCGAACAGGTAGGTTTCCCCGCCGGCATCATCCAAATCATTATTGGATTTAAGCATGTCAAGCAGTGTGACCACATCAAAGGGTTGTTCCCGCTTGGACAATTCGACGATGGTACGGAATAACACCCGATGCTCGGTACGATAAAAATCCGCTTCGCAGAGTTTGGTGCTGATTTTGTCCCAAACCTGATTGTCCAGCATGACGCCGCCAATAATGGATTGCTCCGCCTCCACCGAATGCGGGGGACGCTTCAAGGGGTCGACTGCTGCTGTTTTTCGCGTTTGAACCTCAACCATCGTTTTGCCATCGTAGGAACCAGACCGCTATTGTATTGAAGTTTGCAGGAAATGCCAAAGCCAGTTCAACGCTGTTCGGCTTAAATCAAGACAAAAATTTTGGTAAAATGCCTGCAATTAAAGCAATTTCGTTATTCTTCAACAGAGTAACGCGGAGGACTGGTCACTTAGCAATCTTCATCACACCACAGCCCGGCTGTTGTAAAGAGATTATAAGTTATCATGAAGCTCCGTCCTTTAATTAAAACAAATGCCCCGCCTCTGTTCATTAATGACTAGCTATAACCCTCGTCGCTTTCCTCAGCCGCTTCCCTAACCTGTTTGAGGAAAATGAATGAAAAACAAATGTGATTCTCATCAATTCAGAGCAACAAACCCCGATTTAAATCCTTCTTTTTTTGACAAAAAAGTAAAACAATTGGTTGAGTGGATCCGTGATTCGAAGAACTTTCTGGATCAGGTTGGCTGCTTTACCAATGAGCCCCGCCAGGATGAGCTTCTTTCAAGTGGATTCATTGTTAATTTTCTGCCCTTAAAAAGGAAATTAGACCATCTGCTCTGGTTGCTCTTTAAACAAGATTGGTCGGCGTGCCATGAGTCCCTTGTTGAAGAGGTCAAGATTGATTTAATTTCAAGGTTCTTGACACAAAAATACAAAATTGATAATGCCTGGTCTGCTTCTCATTTGTCGTCCTTTTTTCATGTCTGCAAACAATTGCAGCAGAGTCTTATCGAATTATTTGAAAAGAGATTAAACAATGAGCGCCTCATTTCAAATCATGTTCGTGAAGAAGAAAAGAAATCCGTTGCTGTTTTTTATCGATATTTGGCGCAATGCAACGACATGCTCAGTGAAATGGCCGCGCTGATCCCCTTCTGCAACACCACACCCAACGCCACATTATTGCGTTTCACACCCTCCCTTCCGAGCCAAACCGTGATGGATTTACTTCCACAAGAATTACAGCTTATGATTTTCAGCCACTTGAACATGGAAGATTTACTGGCCGTTCAAACCACATCACACCATTGGTCAGCGATTGCAACCATCGCCTATGCGGATCGTTTCAAAAAAAGCCCGGCGCAGGTGATTGCGTATTTGAGCCATGCAAAGCCTGCAGAGGCTTATGCGTTTATCCATGGGTACATTCGCACAAGCGAATATAAAGCACTTTACAGCCTGGTGACCCATCGCATGCCGATGTCCAATCAGGAGATTGTCTGTTACATGCTGACTCGGCAAGATGACTGGCTGCCTGAGATTAGCCGTTTATGCGAGGCCTGCAACGATAGCCGCATTGACCCGGAAGCAAGACTACAGCTTTCCCTGATCATCCAAAATGCCCCGGGAATCACTAATAAACTCGACAAATCCGATGCCTTTACGCTTAAAAAAAACACCCCTTCTGAATTATTCGATTTATATATAAAGACGTTTCCTGAACGTTACATTAACCTTTTGCCTTCCGTTTATTTTAGTCAAATGCCGCTCGTGGGCGCTGCCCTTTCTTTTGCACCGCTGGCCTATGTCACACTCTCTCATATGAATCTGTCAAAAGCCTGTTTGATTCAAGCGGACCTTCGTTATGCCAAACTGGACCACAGTCGTTTGGAAGAAACCGATTTAAGTCATGCCAATCTGCGTTATACAAGTTTGAAGCATGCCTCATTAGTCAACGCCGTGCTCGAAAACACACACTTGAACGGGGCTGATTTAAGCCATGCCGACTTATCGGGTGCGAAGCTTAAAAAAACCAGTTTACGTGCTGCTAATTTAGCCGGGGCCTGTTTGATGGGTACGGTCATTGACGGGGCTGATTTTACAGGTACCAATTTAAGCTATACCAGTTTTATCAATGTCGACCTGCGTGACGTTGATTTAAGTCTGATGAATCTGGAATGGAGTTATTTGCACAAAGTACGACTAATACCGGACTCCGTTGCTAAAAACACGGCGCGATTAGAGAATTTTTTTATCACATTTGAAAAAATGCTTCTGAATCACAGCGAATTAAGCCGGCAAAACCTGCGCAAACCGATGCTCAAAGAGTTGAAATCCTTGTTAATGGACGCTTTTTTAAGGACGAAGAAGAAAAGAGCCTGGATAAACCTGGTGTTTGAGTATTATCCTCCCTCTCTTTTTGAGAAGAATTTTTTCCTTAAAACAAGCCATCCCTTTAACCCCTTGTTTGAGGAATTTAAGATGATTAAAGTCAATCCTTTCTCTTTAACCAGCAGCCTTCCATTGCAGGACGCCGTGGAATCGCTGTTCGCTGAATTGCAGAGGCGTGTCGACGACAAGGGCAGCGACATTCGAGTGGATAATTCAATCCGCCAATTAAAGCAAATCCTGCAAAAAGTGCCGGAATCGACTAATATCCATCAAATCAGTCGCTTATCCAATGCCCATTTATTTCTGCTTCATGTCCTTTACTACTCAGGGTTGGGCATTTTTGCAAAGGATGAAGCGCTTAAACCGTTGATGGTGAATTATCCCAGTCAATCGCTTGAGGCACTGCCCAGGCATACAAAGCGTTTTGCCAGCGAAGTATTTGATGGCAGCGTTTTTCAGGTGGAACATCTGCAGCTAATCAAACCAGACGATCTGACCGCTTTTCTTTTTGGTGATGAGGATTTTATCCTCACGGCTAAAGAACCCGGCAAGAACAAAGTAAAGCTCGGGGGATTATTCATCACGTATACCAATTACCTCGCTCATGGAACAAGACACATGGCCTTTCAAGTGGCGATTATCGATTTTGAAAATAGACAATTACGATCTGCTTTTACTGTTGACTTTCAACATTTTCCCGACTTAAGTACGGAACAGTTTCTGCCTTTGGGTTTGGGTAAAGATGTCATTGGTCGTTTGGGTGGTGCTGCCTGGATACCTAAGGAATTAATCCCCTTGCTCAAAGCGGGATTGCAGTTGAAAAAACGGCTCATCAACTGCATTTTTACAACACAAAAAGGCCCTGTGCCTGAATGCCTTCCTTTTGAAACGGTACAGCCCGTTGCAGAAGAAAAGGAGCCTGAGCCCTGCTTAACAATTCAGGAGCACCCTCGCAACACGCATTCGCTACCGGACAATCCTTACTGCCTGTTTTCAAATAAGACAATTGCCCCTTTGCCATTACCGGAAGAAGGATCGTGTTGTCGGGTGTCGTGAAGCAGATTACTCTTTGCTGGAAATAAAAAATCCAATGGCCAAGGCCATTGGATTTTCATGGAATCGGTGATTACCTCACCCAAACCTGCGTACGGCCAAGGGCAGACACACCCACATAACCGCGAACGTAGAGTTTATTGCCTTTTAAGCTCATTTTGGCACGGTAAACTTTACCGGTTTTTGGATCAAGAATTTGGCCACCGTCCCATTCGCCATTGCCTTTGTCTTTCAAACCCCAGACAAATCGCAGCCCTTGAATGGGTTTGCCTTTAAAGCCGCCTGGGCATTTGGAGCAAATGCCGGTGTCGCCGGCCTGAGGATAAACTTTAATGATAGTACCACTTAACGTATTGCCTGACACATTGATGCGAACAACAGCGCGTTTTTTACCGGTGACATCATCAATGGTGGTCCAGGTTCCGGCTGGTGAAGCAGCCATGACAGCAGGAACAAACAACATCATGACGATCACTGCAAACAACGATTTCAACTGTTCCATGAAATTTCTCCTTGATTTTCATCAATGAAAGAATAGGCCAGGTTGCCCCGCTTTGCAATTATTTGCCGATACTCTTCTTTTATTGATCGTCAAGCGGTGTAAACAAGACTTCCAAATCGCGGTCGGTTAATAAGTCAAGGTGTTGGGTACTATCGCTCAAAATGCCCTCAAATAACGCCCGTTTTCGGGACTGCATGGCCAGTATGGCTTCTTCCACCGTCCCACGGGTAATGAGTTTGTAAACAAACACCGGGTTTTCCTGGCCAATGCGGTGGCTGCGATCGGTGGCCTGCTCTTCGGCCGCTGGATTCCACCAGGGATCATAATGAATCACTGTGTCTGCCCGAGTCAGATTTAACCCTGTCCCTCCGGCTTTAAGGCTGATTAGGAAAATCGACGCCTGGCCCTGCTGGAATTGATTAACCAGGTCCTGGCGGTTTTGAGTCTGGCCGGTGAGTTTCAGGTAGGAGTAGTGCCGCTGCTGCAATTGTTCCTCAATGAGTTTCAGCATGGAGGTGAATTGGGAAAACACCAGAATTCGTCGGCCTTCTTCAACGAGATTGTCCAATAAATCAAGCAGCGCATCAAGCTTGGCCGAAAAGCCGTGGGCAATCGCCGCACCCGGAATGGAAAGCAGGCGCGGATCACAACAAACCTGCCTTAATTTAAGCAAGGCGTCCAGTAAAACAATATGGCTTTTTCCCATCCCCTGACGGGCGATGGCATCCCTGACTTTTTTTTCCATGCTGATGCGAATGGTTTCATACAAATCGCGTTGATTGCCCGCAAGTTCAACCAGGCGTACCATTTCGGTTTTAGGCGGCAACTCGCTGGCCACCTGATTTTTATTACGCCGCAGCATGAAAGGACGGACCCGTGCCGCCAATAATTCCCGCCGTGCCTCATCCCCGTCCTTTTCGATGGGTGTTTTAAAGAAACGGCGAAATTGCTTGGCATCGCCCAGCAATCCTGGCATCAAAAAATGAAACAGGGACCAAAGTTCCCCCAGATGATTTTCAAGCGGCGTTCCGGAAAGACACAAGCGATGCGTGGCCTTTACCTGCTGAATAATCTGCGTGGTTTTGGCGCGGGCGTTTTTAATGGATTGCGCCTCGTCTAAAATGAGATAATAAAACGGATAATCAACAAAGCGGCTCTTGTCGCGTTGAATCAATCCGTAGGTTGAAATGATCAGATCGTACCCGTCAAATTCATCCTGATGCCGTTCCTGCCCATGAAAAATGAGTACTTTCAGTTCCGGTGTAAAGCGTCTGGCCTCTTCAAACCAGTTCACCACCAGACTGGTTGGCGCCACAATCAAACTGGCTTTTTGCAGGCGGCCCTGCTCCTTTTCAAGCTGCATGTGCGCCAGGGTCTGGACGGTTTTACCCAACCCCATGTCATCAGCCAGCACACCGCCCAAACGGCATTCCCGCAGCAGCTGCAGCCAGTTTAATCCCTGTTGCTGGTAATCGCGAAGCATGGCCTTTAAACCTGCCGGCGGCGGGATTTGTTCAAGTCGCGACAAATCAACCAGTTTCTGCAATTGCATTCTAATCCTTTCCCCGCCATGCCAGCGCAGGGCCGCGGCGGCCAAGGCCTGTTCGGTTTCACGAATGAGCATGAGTTGATGACGGCTGATTGTCAGGCTGTCCCCTTCATGAAGCGAGCGGGTACCGTATTGAATTAAAAAATTCACCAGCGGTTTGATTCGCCCGAGATTAACCCGGAGCGCTTTGCCATTGGCTAAGGACAATTTAACGGTTTGATCATCGGGTAACTGCTGGATATACGTTGACTGCCATTGGTTAATCAATGCAGCCACAACCGGCACGATATTCACAGGCCGGCCTTCCACCAGAATGCCCAGCTGATAGGAAAAGAAATCTGTGCCCTGCTCTTTAAAATCGGAGTACCATTCCACCTGCGTTTCATCGACGACTTCTTCATACACAGGATGCAGAAATTCCACCTGCCACTGCTTGCTTTTCAGTAAAGGGATGACTTGTTGGTACAGGCGAGTCAGATCGTCTTCCTGATGATAATGGCTTAATACCTCCATGTCGGCTGTCTTTAGATCAAACGTCAACCGCTCATCCACGGAAGGTTTCCTTAAATTCAGAATTTGAGTCATTTCCTGTTGCTGCTGCTTCTCGGCCGAAAAATCCCGTTCCAGGCGGATTAAGCTCTGCCCTTCCTCAAACATCACAAAGGGAGACGGGTCTTCGACGTTGAATTCAAAACCCGAGTAATCAAAGGCCAGACGCACGTAAAATAAAACGGCGGGGTTTTGATTGATGGCCGACTCCCCCTGCTCCGCTGCATCAAACCGAACAATGCCGCGCGGTTTGCCGCGGCGAACTTCGCGGTGAATAAAGGGATTGGGGAGAGGAAGGGCTGCATCGAGGTTTCGGAGGTGTTCAATGGCGTCGCCCACGTCATCCAATGCCACAGGCGGCCGGGCTAACACCTGCCTTAAGTGAGCCAGGGGAACAGGGGTAGTAATCAAACCGCATTCATCACCGACGGCATCGATGTACCAGGGTTTGTCAAGAAACAAACAATCCAGGAATTCCTGCTCATGTTTCAGTACCGGCCTTTGAAACCCGTCTTTTTCCAGTTGCCAGCGGAGCTCAGCCTCAAGGCCATTGCCCCAGTGCAGCAAACGCTCGTTTTCGTAATGATAGGCACGTTGTGTTTTTAAAATCTTTTCCAGCAATTCGCTATTGCGGACAGGCAAGCGTTCAAAGTTCCCCGGAATGCGGCCTTTGAGCTGCAATTGCGCGATGATGTCTTCGTCATCGTCGCTAAAAAACTGCCGGCGGTTTTCGGTAACGGTCGTGAAAATACTCATTTTCCCCAAACTGCGGCGTTTCAGGCGTTTCGCCAAAGCCAGTCGGACGTCAACGCGATCGTCATGCTGGCCGTGTTCAAAGGTTAGAAGATAAACCACCACATGCGTGCCCGTCTGCGCCACCGGCGATTGTTTATCACGAAGTGTGTGCAGCCATTCGTTTAATGTCTGACTCGGGTTTTCAATGGACGGTGCCGGGATGATGATTTGCTCTTTAATTTGTAAAGCCAATAAACTGGCCGCGGCATGCTTGCAATTGGTTTTGTAAGGGCAAGTGCAATGAGCCGGTTTGGCAGGCCAGGACTTCAAGTCGATGTGCACATCATAAATCTGATGGGAGCGGCCTTTGACACGGGCCTTTAAAAGGCCGTCGCTTAAACGAATATTAAGGACAAAGCCGCGCTGCTGATAATCCTGTCCATGCATCAACACGGAAGGAATAAAAACATCGGCCATCCGTGATAAGGCATCCTTCAACATAGAGTATCTACAGTTGCAAAGTTAAACCGATCATTGTAGCAAAATTTATCGATGCAATACAGTTGCTCTGCTGAAACCAACGGCTTGCACCGTTTTTTTCAGCAGGAGTGACCGGCTAGGTGGCGTAGTTATTGAGCGAAGGACCAGGCGCATCGTCGTCTTCAATGATTGTTTGTACCGGGTTAGAGCTTAAATCACTGCTCGGACTTCCCTGATTAAACGCATCATCCTGAGTCGGTTTGCTGTTATCGTTCGTCTTCAGTTTATCCGTCAGGAGCGCCGAGCGTTGATCGGATGACGCACCCGGGTGAATGAAAAAGGTATACGCCGGCACCGGGTTGGTTGCAATCCGCCCAAAGCTGCCAAAGGAATGGTTAAGACGCAGTCTGGATTTGCTACGAATACTGTCATACTCCTCCTGCGGCTCGGCCGCCAGCATGGTGGTGCGCACCAACTCTTCCTGAGTTTGGGGCCGGTAAACACAAAGATAGCCCTCACTGTTTTTAACCGTTTGGCAATCCAGACTTAACAGCAACAGCAATTCCTGCATCGTCGCGGTGGGTTCGATACCGCCATGGTACATGGAATCGTTAATTCTGGAGATTTCTACAGTGGAACCATCGTATTGACGCATTTCTGTGGCGAGGCTGTAGATGTATTTGACAAAATCACCGGATAAAACCGCTTTTTCCATCTCGGGAAACTGAGGCTCCACAATTTGAATCTCGTAATTATACATCAACAAGGCAACAAGCCAGGCACGATTAATGCGCGGAGACCATTTATTGTCATCGCAATTTAAATACGCGCCCTCACCAGGGCTCTGCTTGACCTTGGCCAGTACGCTGCGGGAAGACCCAATCCAGGCGACGGGCTGTTGCCGGGATTCTCTGGCTAAAGCCTCAAACAAATGAAGTTTGATTAATTCAAATAGAAATTCGCCTTGATTAAATGGCTTGTCATTCAGCAACTCCTGCGTTTTAGCGACACGGGCTTTTTCACCGATATTCCACTGCGGCGCTTCATAAAGGATACGGCCCAAGAGGAAATCGCCCAGCTCCGTATTGAACGAAAATTCGCCTGAACAAGCCAACTCGACAATTTTTTTCTTGTCTTGATGAAGAATCTGAGCCAACAGATTATTGGGGTATTTTTCTACAAAATGCTGTAAAGGCCCAAGATGATCCATGAGCCCTGGCCATTGTTTCATGTACGAGTGAACAGCCAGGGTAAAATAGGACGAGACGGAAGCCGTTTGAGTGTAAAAGCCGCCCTTTCTAAAGATGAATGGTTCGTCCTCTACCTCATCAGAGCCTAGATCATCAACCTCGTCATCAGAAGGATCCGGCAATTGATAAATCACTTTATAGGGGCTAAAGATGGCATCAAAATCTTTCAATTTTGCCTTCTCAACCCGCAAATAAGCCGCGAGGATTTCTCCTGCTTTTTTCGTTGCATCCGGTAACAACAGAGTCAGTTTTTCCTTGTAGACGCTGAGCTTGCCTTTCAGCACAAGCAATTCGGCTGTTTTTTCATTGTTGAGAAAGGCAGTAATGGCATCCAGCTTGGCGTCAAGCTTTTCTGCCAGCGTCAGGGGTGTCATGGAAATGGTGTACGTAATCAGCGATGGCAGGCTGGACAATATTTGACCAGCCAATACCAAATCATCCTGGGCCGATTTGGAAGTGGTATTTTCTAACCACCCTATGAGTGTATCATAATTGGTCATAGCTGTTACCTGAATGTGGAAAAGAAGGGCGCATGTCAACGCCCGTTTAGAGAGTCATTAGAACACACAGTGTGTATTTTGAATACAATCATGTCGAAAAAATAAGAAATCTTTAGATTATCTTTACAAGGCAGGGCGACAATTGTAAATTATGCGCATAATTAAATCAGGGTTGTCATTATAGAAAGAAATGGATATAGAAAACAGATTCAGGCAACTGCAGATTTACAGTGATCTTCTGGATAAATTAATCGAGGACGTAGCCCAATTCGAGAGTCGTCATCCAATGGATTGCCTTCAATCCATTGAGTTTGAGGTGGATAAGCTGCTGGTTGAACATGCCAATTGCGGCCTGAATGTGAACAGTGCCGAATGCCCCGAAGCCAACATCGCCTCCCCCACTGACCATCCCTCGGTAGCCGACGTGGAATCCATGGCAGTAATATGTCAGAAAAAGCTAAAAGCATGCCGGCAGAAATACGAACCTTACTGCGAAAAGGCAGAAAAAATAGCCCGCAAATTAATGAAAGAATTTCGGGACATTTATACTGTTATGCGGAATTATTTCACCTCGGGCGAATTTTGCTACGATAAAAAGGGTACCCGGCTCGTCTTTAGACATGCGGGGCTTTCACTTTTTACTCATTATGTCAGTGATCAAATGAATACCTGGCAAGCCATCCGCACTGACCTCCCGAGACTTTACCAGTTAAGCGGCGGGGAAAAAAATGCTCACAATGCGTTAACGAATTTGCTTAACCCGAATAATACCGAATTTATCGATGCCATTGAATACGGTCCGCTGGGATTACACGATGAAATCGGTCAACTCGCCATTTTGAGATTGAGGGACTTATACTTCAGTCCGGTTAAAATAGAAAAAGTCAGTGCCTATAAATTATTGCACAGGTATCTGTCGCTGCAAGTCAAAGACGCCCCCTTGTACATTGACTTTAAAGCCCTGGAAATAGAGATCCTAAAACTCGCTTTTTTTGCCTTGATGCATCCTGATAACAAAGTGATCTGGCTCGGCACGTCACGGGCTGTGAACGCCATGATCAAACACCATACCGGCGACGCCATCTATTTAAACCCTGAACCTGCAAAATTAAACTGGCAATTGAACAAGGCCTGGCTTTTAGCCGCCCGAACACTGGGTTATCAATTTGAGTTGGTCGAACAGCATTTTCCCAACATTGAAGCGGCCATATTAACACGTAATCCGGCCCTGTTTCTTGAGGAATTAATAAAAGAAATGCGCCCACCTGTTTTAGTTTCACAATACAATGGCAGTGATGCCCCAACGTCAACCACGCAGGAAGTTCTTTTTCTGCTCAGCGCAGGCTGCGACGTCAGTAAACAGACAAACGGTCGTATGCGCCTGTCGCCCCGTACCTCCTTCGAAGCGCCTGCAAAAGCCCATCACGGACGATTTTCAAAAGCGCACAGTTACAGCTTCTTTCCAACCTCCTCACCGCCGCCGCTTGAACAGCGTCTACACCATTTCCTGCCGCCCGGACAGGAAAATGCCAGCCCGCCTCTTCTTTTGCCGCTGAATGACAATGAGGACCGTGAAAGGACGTCCTTCCTCAGACTATGCTAATCGAACTATTATGATAGTATAAGCCGTACTGAATTAACCGAGCCTGCTGTCATGAATAAAACGCTTGATATTCTGCTTGCCCAGGTCAACATGACCGTCGGGGCAATTCACGCGAATGCGGAAACGATATCAGCCATTGTCCAGAGCAGGCAATCCACGCATGATGTGCTGCTATTTCCCGAGCTGGCGCTGACAGGCTACCCGCCTGAAGACCTGCTTCTGCGTCCCGAGTTTCATCGGCAGGTAGAGGATGCGCTGCAGGCGCTCGCAAAGCAGGTCGGAGATTGCCATGTCATTCTTGGCCACCCTCTCCTTGAGCATGGGCTCTGCTTTAATGCCGCAAGCGTTCTTCACCGCGGTCAAATCATTGCCAGATACCGCAAGCAGAAATTACCCAATTACGGCGTTTTTGACGAGAGGCGTTATTTCACCCCGGGCTCGGAAACTGCCTGCATTCTCACCATTAACGGTTACAAACTGGGTGTTTGCATTTGCGAAGATCTCTGGCAAACCGGCCCGGTTGAAGCCATCCTTGCCAAGGGAGCGGATGGCCTGCTGTGCCTTAACGCCTCCCCCTTTGATTATGAAAAATACGCGCGTCGTGTTGAATTGCTGTCAGCCTACGCCCGTCAGGGTCTCGCTGTTTTTTATGTCAATTTAACTGGAGGCCAGGATGAATTGCTGTTCGACGGCCAATCCTTGGCTTTTGATAACAAAGGCAACCTCTGCGCCCGATTACCGGCCTTTAAAGAGACGACCGAGTCCATTTCATTGCACAGAGACCGGGTGACAGGCCCGATAGAACCGCTGATGGATCCCACTGCCCTGCTTTACGAGGCGTTAGTCTGTGCAGTACGCGACTACGTGAATAAAAACCACTTTCCCGGCGTGCTGCTTGGGCTTTCGGGCGGCATCGATTCTGCCCTCACCTTAGCCATTGCCACTGATGCCCTCGGGGCCTCGCGCGTTCATGCCGTATTAATGCCCTCACGCTACACGGCCGACATGAGTGTTACTGATGCCCAGCGTCAATTACAGGCCATGCAGGTCTCGGGTACGGTTCTTCCCATTGAACCGGCTTTTCAAAGTCTCTTAGCCACTTTAGACCCCGCCTTTGAGGGTTTGCCGGTCGATACCACGGAGGAAAATCTGCAGGCGCGTATTCGCGGGATGTTATTGATGGCCCTGTCCAATAAAACCGGCAACATGGTGCTGGTCACCAGCAATAAAAGTGAAACCGCCGTGGGCTATGCCACCCTTTACGGCGACATGGCCGGCGGCTTTGCTGTGCTTAAAGACGTGCTCAAAACCAGGGTGTATGAATTGGCCGCTTACCGTAACAGCCTGTCTGATATTATCCCCAAGCGTGTGATCACGCGTGCGCCCTCTGCCGAACTGGCTCCCAATCAGACCGATCAGGACAGCTTACCGGACTATGCCATCCTCGACGCCATTATTCAGGATTACATGGAAAACAATCTCGATGCAGAAACGATTATCCAAAAGGGTTTCAACCCCGCCGTCGTCCATCGCGTGATCCAATTGATTCAACGCAATGAATACAAAAGACGACAGGCTGCCCCCGGCCCCAAAGTAAGCCCTCGTGCGTTTGGTCGGGAATGGCGCTACCCCATTACCAATGGCTATCCGCAGCGCCCTGAACAAAATCCTGTTTGAGAAAGCCCACTTTATATCGTCGGATTACCGCAATAGTAATCCTCCTCATCCAGCCATTCCGCGTCCATGGGCGTGGAGTCTGGATTTTCTGCCGGAGGTGGTGGTGGCGGCATGTAGTCGTCAATGAGGACTGGATTTATCACGGGATTAACCGGTTTTCGGTATTCATCAATGACCTGGGCGCCAAACAGGGTGGCGACGGCTGAAAATTTAGACACCAATTGCTTCTTTTTCTCAGCCACCGCTTTTTTGTCCGCCTGCTGATACGCGGTTTCTTTTTCGTCTTTGGAGTTGTTTTTCACCTTGGCCGCATGCCCTCCCAGGCATTTTTCCAGCGCCGCAAATTGAGCCACATTGATTTTTGACACCGGCTTAACCACTTCGTCAACCCGTATTGCAGCAGGCATGCGCGACAATTTGGTAATAAGCCCGCGCAATTTTTCCTTGTCATCGGCCTTCACCGCTTCTGGTTCACTGTTCCCTAAGCCTTCCAGCATCGTGTGGTACTCTTCCCAGGCATCGGTATTCACCGCCTTCGCCGCGCCATCCTGCCATTGATATAAAACCCACAAGGATTTTTCACGGGTGAGAATGTAGGCGCCAAGGCGTGGCGCAGGCAATCGCGGCAGCTCATTGGTGAGCAGCAATTCACAACTGAATCGCTTTTGCATTAGCTGCAACAGGCTTTTTTGCTTTTCATTATCGACTGCATGACGGGTTGACACACGCAACAACAGCGATTTAAAAAACAGTGCATTGTTTTCGTCGCTTAAATTCCGTCTCTTAAAGCACTCATAGGCCATGGGGTATTTTTTTAAATCAATGGCATGCGTCCTGCCAAGGCTGTCGTACCAGGTCAGCGCCTCTGTTTTTTCATCGAGTGTGAAAGCCGACACCAGACCTTCCAGTTCTTTGGGTTCTGGATTAATCAGCAATTTAATTTTATCAAGAAACGATTCAAGCAGGATGCGGCATTGCGCTTTAATTTTGGCGGTGGTTTTATCATCCGCACTGAACGATTTACCGAGCAGGGTTTGTAATTCTTTATTGGCGAGCAACAATTCTTTTTTGCCGGTACTGTCATACCAACCCATGTACCAGCTTGTTTTATTTTTTACGAAGTAAACAGCATACTTTTCGGTTTTTTTTGCAGCAAATGCACGCGCATCGTCTTCTTGGTCAAACAAAGCGATCTCATCCAACTCTTTTTCTTTGCGTTGATTAATCAGATCCAGTTCTCTTTGCCGTGCCGCTTTCACAGCGATTTCATTTTGCTGCGTTTTAACCACCAGGGTGATTTGTTCTTTAAGCAGGGGGGTTAGGGCATCGATGATCCGGGTGCGAAGGTACTCATCCGTTTCCTTGTCATAGCCAGGCACAGCCTTAATTAACCCCAGAAGCAGGCGGGTATTGGCCGATGTGCTTGTCCAGTTCCCACCCGATATAAACACCAGCAGCGTCTGCAGACGCAACAGCGGATCCGGCAACTTGAGATCCGTTTCGGCTTTGTTAAAATTATCGCTGCGTTGACGGGAGTATTGGTATATCCAACGCCACACATAAGACTGTTTGGGCTCATCATAGTCCGCGTGTGCTTTGGCAAAGATTTCTTCTAATTTTTTTTTACCTGCTTCACTGTTGTCTGAAATTAAATCAATCAACCCCTGGGTAAATTTTTCCAGATTATTAATGATTTTTGCCATGCTCAACCTCCTTTTTGATAGCACATCTAATCATCTTAGCCCATGATCTGATAAAGTAACAATAAAAAGCCGCTTGCAAAATCAAAGCAAAACGCTAACATGAATTGGTTTTAACATAATAATAACAATAGGTAAGTTATGAGAACTGCACTTCTTTCCGCTGCATTGCTGACGTCCAGCGCTGCATTTTCCGCTATTCCGGTTGACGGTTGGTATGCCAGCGTTTTCGGCGGTTACAGCTATCTTCCCGATAATGTCAGCACGGCCAAATACGGCTTGTTTTACAGTGATGTTTCTTACACCAGCGGCTTTAACGCCGGGGGAAGAATCGGTTATAAAAGTTCACCGCTCCGCTACGAGGCTGAATTAACCTACATCGAAGCCGATACACGCCAGTTTGAGGTGAATTTCGTTCACCAGAACGGCGTCAGCGGCGAAGCCATTGCCACTGCGTTAATGGCCAATGTGTATTATGATTTTCCTGAAATTGTACCGGCAATTGAACCTTACCTCGGTGCAGGTCTGGGGTATGCCTGGGTTGAAACCACGCTGAAAAGCAGCGGTCCTTTTGGCCCCAATCGCTTTAAGGATTCCAATAACGTCTTTGCTTATCAGGCCACCGCCGGATTGACTTACAATTTTGCTGAAAATTATTCCGTGGATGCCGGCTACCGTTATTTTGCCACCCAGCGAGTCAGCGCGTTTAACAAAACATTCCAGGCGCATTTAGCGAGTGTCGGAGTCACTTACCGTTTTGACGTGGCGAATTACAAATAAGGACGTTGTTCATGAAGACTACTTTTCGTATGGGTTTAGCCGCGATGGCTTTGTTGGCTGGCGGTTCAAGCCATGCCGTCAATCCCGTTCAGGGCTGGTATTTGAGCCTTGGCGGCGGCGCTTCCCACATTACCGATCTTGATTTTACCTTCAACAACCCGGTTTTAGGCATCAACGACAGTGCGGCCACCTTAACGTACTCGCTGGGTGGGGATGCGTTCGGATCCCTGGGTTACCGCTGGAATAAATTCCGTTTTGAAGGCGAACTTTTCTTTAATTATGATCAGTTTGATAAAATTCAATCCGGTACCTTTGTTCTGCGCAACCACACCACGCCCAACGGTTTCGACATGGAAGGCAAGACCATCATTGTCGGCGGCCTCGTCAATGCCCTCTATGAAATGTACCAGGCTGGAGGGGATGGCAGCTTTGTGCCTTACCTCGGTTTAGGCTTAGGCTATGGGACTGTTCGCAGCAATTTCAAGTTGTATAATGTCAATTACAACAACAGTCAGGTGCCCATTTTTGAAAGCAAGGAATCCTCCAGTGCCGCCATGGCCCAGGGTATTCTCGGCATCAGCTATTTCCTCGATGATTTTGCCGCTTTCGGTCTCGATTTTCGTTATTTAGCCACCAGCCGCGTTGATTCCCTGGATGCGAGCCTGCGCATTCCGACCGTCAATGTCAGCTTTATTTACGCCCTGGACTCTTCTTCCTAACCCGCGTTCCCGTATTGGCCTGCCGATACGGGAAAAAGACAGCCGATTGGTTGCCTAATCGCGTAAGACTGCCTATGATCGAGGTATCTTTTCATGAAGGTTAACCCATGACTTACCTTATCGCACCCTCCCTGCTGTCCGCCGACATGACTCGTCTTGGTGATGAAGTAAACGCCGTCATGGAGGCAGGGGCCGACATGATTCATTTCGATGTCATGGACAATCATTACGTACCCAATCTGACCATCGGGCCCTTAGTCTGCGAGGCACTGCACAAGCGCTTTCCGGATATGCCCATCGATGTTCATCTCATGGCCATGCCCATTGATGATCTTATCGTGCAATTTGCCAAAGCCGGAGCCAAACGGCTCAGTATCCATCCCGATGCCACCATCCATCTGGACCGGAGCCTCACCCTCATTGAGCAACAGGGCTGTGAGGCAGGGTTGGTATTAAACCCGTCCACCTCGCCGGATTGCCTGCAATGGGTGGCTCACCGTCTTGACTTTATTTTGATCATGACTGTCAATCCCGGTTTTGGCGGGCAACGTTTGATTCCTGAGGTTATTGACAAAATTACCTTCATCCACCACCGTTATCCCCATTTGCCCATCTGTGTGGATGGCGGCATCAGTGAAAACAATATTGCAGCGCTGGCACGTGCAGGAGCTACCCAATTTGTTGCCGGTTCTGCTATATTCTCTACTGCAGATTACGGCAAAACCATTGCCGCCATGCGTAAACAACTGGATTGCATCGGTTAGCGGTGTTTATAGGGATATACACAAAAATAACCATCGCGTTAACTTCTAACATCGAGCGTTTCATCGAATGCTCACGTCTTCAATGAGAGACTATGAAAAAGTTTTTACTTGTGCTGTGGTTAATTGGCGTCACAGGATTCGCTCATGGCGCGTCAGGCAATGCCTACCTTGCGCGTTTTATGGCGTACCTTGAGTGGAGTCAGAATTTACCGGAACACCCTGACGACTCTTTTTTTACGTTTATCAGTGAAGACACACCGCTGGCCAACAAATTACGAAACCGCTGGCTCTATCATCTCGCGCAAAACAAGGACTGGGCAAATTACCTGACGTACTACAAACCCACGTCCGACGTAAACCTGCAATGTTTTAAAAACCTGGCCAATTATTACCAGGGTAATACCGTGGCCGCCATGCAGGATACCCAGGCAATCTGGTTATCGGGCAACTCCCAGCCGCCGGGATGCAACCGACTATTGGACATGTTTGTAAAAAGCGCACAATTCAATGAAAAATTGATTACCGCACGCATTATTCTGGCTCTGGACAAAGGCAATCTTCCGTTAGTGCGTTATCTGCTTAAACAATACAAAAAACCACGACTTCAGGATCAGGCGCTGCTCATGAGCATCCATCAAGCCCCTGGACGTATCCTGCAGTTAACACCGGGCGGCCTGCATGGCGAATTTTACCTTTACGGCTTAAAACGCATGGTTTCCATCAATATGGATCAGGCGCTTAATTACTGGCAAAATCCCAAAACCAAAAAAATGCTTTCTCAAGCCCAACAACAGGCTTTTTTAGCGCATTTAGCCCTTTACAAGGCCATGCGCAATCATGAAGACACCGCGGTCTGGTTTGCCAAAATTCAACCCGCCTTTTATGACTCCACCCTGCTGGACTGGCAGATTCGTTTTGCTTTAAAACGCGGGCAATGGCGGCAGGTCGAAAAATTAATCCAGCATTCCCCGGAAAAAGACAACCCCTGCTGGCAGTATTGGCTGGCGCGGGCAATGGAAAAGCAAGGTCGTCAGGAACAGGCACGGGAAATTTATAAAACCCTGGCACAAACCCGCCATTATTATGGTTTTTTAGCCAGCGTACGCATTCATAAAAACCCCAATTTTCAGTATGAAAAAGCCGTGACTGACTTGAGCCTGCTAAAACCCTATAAGCCGTTTACCGATAACATCAAGTCCCTGTATCACTCAAAACAAACCCTGCAGGCTTCCCGCCTGTTAAACGATTTCGCCAGCGAATTGCCGAAAAGCGATAAAAGCGCGCTGGCTTTCTGGGTTTCCAACACCCTGCAATGGCATGATAAATCGCTGGCTTTAAGCAGTGACGACGACTTGAACAATCAGTTATCCCTGCGCTTCCCCCTCGCCTATCACAGCGCCATCACAGAGCACTCTAAAAATCATCAGGTTCCTCAGGAATTGATTTATGCCATCATCCGTCAGGAAAGCAGTTTTCGCGAGGATGTGGTTTCCGTGGCGGGTGCTCGAGGGCTCATGCAACTCATGCCCGCCACAGCGGTGGTGGTGGCAAAATTGGCGAAAATTCCCTATGGCGACAAGGCTCAGCTCTTTTTATCACAAAAAAACATCAGCATCGGCGTGGCTTATCTCGCCACGCTGGCTAAACGCTTTAATCGTCACCCGTTGTTAATTGCCGCCGCTTACAATGCAGGCCCCCGCCAAGTGAATTACTGGCTGAAAAATCATCCGCCAAGAGAAATTGATGTCTGGATTGATACCCTGCCCTGGCATGAAACCCGGAATTATTTAAAAAATGTCATTTCGTTCTATGCGGTCTATCAATTCCGCATGCAGAAAAAAATCGATTTGAGTGCCTTTATGAGGCCGTTGATGTAGGCATTGTATGCTGCCACCCTGAAACGCCGGATGATTTCGACACCGGGCTACGGCGCTAACGAGAACGCAGGGATGGCTGCAATACGATTCATATCCAGGGCCATCGCATACGGTAACTCGACAAGCGTTTGCCCTGACAGCATGCGATGAACAATCGTCACACACAACGAAGCCGCAGCAAAGGCCCCGACTGAGATCTGTGAAGCAGGACAAGGGCGTTTTTCTTTCATTAATTCAACAACACCCATTAAATTACGGGTGACTTCCTCAGGCAGGTTGGGACCAAGAGTCGTCAGTAACCGTTCAAAATAGAAAGCATACTCTTTAGGCGCGTTTACTTCGCACTCCTCAATGCCAAAAATACGCGTAAACCAGTTCCGGGTTTGTATCGCCCCGGGGATGTAAAAAGCCACGGCCCCAAAGCCTGCGTTCAGAGCACTGATTACCGTTCTTTTTTGCAAATAGCATTGCTCATAGAATGGAATTAAATCTTCCATGCTTAGAAAATCGATTGTATCAATGACCAAATCCACTTCTTTAATTAAATCCTGAGCATTGACAGCCGATACCCGCTCGTTTACGCATTCAATGGTCGCGTCAGGATTAATGAGGCGTAAGCGTTCAGCCAGCGCTTCGGTTTTAAGACGTCCTATATCACCGTATAGAAAATCCTGGCGGTTCAGGTTGTGGGAATCGATGGTGTCATGATCAACCAACACTAAATGATGACAACCGAAACGCACGAGGCCCTCAGCCAGGTAACTCCCCAGACCGCAGCCGGCAATTAAAATGGTTATTTCAGTCAACCGTTGCTGAACTTTTTCTGAAACATAGCCCGAATTTCTTATAAAAAGGTCGGTCGTCATGACAGCTCCTGTTATCGTTGGCTGGAAATCAATTTACAAATTAATTTTTTCTCTCTAAGCGCGATGCTTTTGAGATAAGACTCGGCAAAGTTAGCGTACAGTTGGGTGTCAAAGCAGTATAGTTTCCGCAGGGTACCGCGCGGCAATACCATTAATTGAGTCTCACTGACTGCTTTCACCGTGACACACCGGCAATAATTGTCGTGAAAGGTTCCAAATTCACCAACAATGTCGCCTGCATGCAACGCAATAAGCGTCTGCCCCCGTTTAGACAGAATTAGCTGACCAGAAATCACCACAAACTGGCATTGTTGATGCTCATTTTCAGTGTAAAGCACCCCATTCGCAGGCAGCGTTAAAAAAAAGCCATTGCGAATTAGAAAATCAGCCGTGGGTCGTTTCAAATGGTAAAAGAATGATTTTCTCCTTTTGAGAAACGCATCGCTCGCCAGATCATCCAGCGACGCATCGTGGGTCAGGTAATTTTTGAGAATATCAGGACGATAATGTTCATATTGTTTCAATAGGGCGGGATCACAATATTTTTTCATCAGGGGATAAACCGGCGAGCCCGAGGTTTTGAGAAATTTTAAATCAGGTATAACCGCAATGGGGATTTCCACCCGATCATCAAACTGTAACAGCTTGGAGGTATAAGGCCTGTAACCTAATCTTGAATAATGCCTGAGCAGGCTCGGTGCACAACTGGCAAAGGAGAAATAGGTCGACAAATCGCGAATCAAACGCGTGGCAATGTACACCGTCTGGACCATGGCCAAGTATTTGCCGCGAATGTTTTTATCCACAGCCAACCGTTCTGACAAGGCTAACATGGATTGTGCGGGGATGGATAACTCCGAAAGACCGTAGTTGCCGTCCATGTCTCCGGGGCAGGCAGTCTTTTGGAAATAGTGGGAACGACAGGTGCTGGATATTGCTTGTTTACTGACGGTGTAGGTTAAAATGATCTGCGTGTGAGTATCGAGCGCATCCTTCAGGATTTTTCGCTGATGATCGTAGCCAGGCTCAATCATCTTGTACTCTTCGTGGTAAATCCGGTAGCGGAAATTGAACACCTGCTCTTTTTCCTCTTCCGAACGTGCTTCAAAAACGCGAACTTGACGGAAAAGATGGTACTTTAAATAGCATGAGAGCATAAAAGGACATCGCCAATCAACGTATGTTCAATTTTAGACCAATAATTGAGCAAGTGTGAACAAATATAACAGCAAGGCATCTCCGTTTGGAAATGCCTTGAGATGGCGAATCAGGCTTTTGCAAAGGCACGCTTTAAGGCATCAGCGGAGGCGCCGAATGCGAGCAACGCGGCTTCGTAATGCGAGGGCAAGGCGCAAAAATCATGGAGGATACCGCCAAACTCGATGAATTGTGCGTCATTGCCGGCGTCAGCCAGTTTTTGATAGTACAGCTTGGCGTCGTCATGGATGGGATCGCATTCGGCAGCAATAATCAAGGCCGGGGGCAGATGGCTGAAATCCGTTTGAAACTGTGGGTTAGCAATCGGATTTTTTTCATCCCCTGAATTTAAATATTGCTTGCGCATCCAATGCAGGGTTTCGGTTTCCAAAAAATAGCCTTTCGCGTAGGTTTTATCGGATTCGGTGGTGTTGTTGAGATCAACCCAGGGGTAATACAGTAACTGGAAACAAATCTCCACGTCCTTATTTTTTTTAGCCTGATGGCAAATGCTTGCAGCCACATTGCCGCCTGCACTGTCACCGCCGACAGCGACAACCCCATTGCCACCCAGATCTTTGGCGTGCTTTTGTACATAACGAACCACGCGATAACAATCATCATGGGCTGTAGGGAATTTGTGCTCAGGAGCCCGGCGATAATCGACAGCCACCACCATGCAATGAGCGCCTTCGCACAGTGCGCGGCAGGTGTAGTCGAGAAAATCGGGATCGCCAAAAACAAAGCCACCCCCATGGCAGTAAACCAAAGCGGGTAAATCGGTATTGTTTTTTAGCGGCTTGTAAATGCGAACGCCGGTTTTAACTCCCTCAATGTCCAAGTGCCGATTTTCTACCTGCACGTCAATCGGCTTTAATTTGCCAGGGACAGGGGCAATCAGCTTATTAAAGGCAACACGTGCCTTTTCAGGGGGTAATTCCAGCAAATTGGCGCCATTCAACGCACTGCCGGCTCTTTCCGTCAGACGTTCGATAAACGCGGTGGAATCAGGGTTTATTTTATGAGACATGGTTCTATCCTTCCTTTGAGCAAGATCATTGAGTCACTGACTTATTAACCATAGCATAAATAAGTTCTTTTTCACTATGTCTCAGAAAGTAGCCTTCGTCGGCTCATAGTCCTCTATCAATGCCCCCCCCCATGATTCACCCAGGGTGACTGCAAATTCCTCGCCCTTTTTTATCGGAAGCGGGTGGAGTACGTCCTTCATTAATCGTCCCATGTCTTTCACCAGATCATGGGAAGACATGATGGAGAGATGGCCATGGCGGGCATAACGGCTAAGCGCGTTGGGGTGTTCCTTGAGGTAGGATTTGGCATAGCCGTATTCTACAGGAACAATGCCATCCTCCAGGGCTTCGACAAAATGATGGGGAATTTTTGATGTGAGCAGTTTTTTATTCAATTCATCAAGGAATGGACTATCCAGTTCCATTTCTGAAACCGAGGAAGAGAACCAGGACAAGGGCGGCAGCGCAAGGTATGAACCGGAATACGGTGCGCAGATGCCGATGCATAACAACGGTTCGATGTCACCTTCCTCCGCTAAATCCTCTGCGGCCTTGGTCACGACCAATCCTCCGCGAGAGTGGCCCATGAACATCACACGCTGGTGCTTGTTGATCTTGATTTTTTTAATTAATTGACTGGAAAAATCATTGATACTCAAACCCTGTCCGCGCCCCTCAAACGAAACCAGATGAATGGACTCCACCTCCTCCGGCAATCCCTGCTCGATCAGGCGTTCGGCAATGCGGGTAAAGGCGGCCGGCCTGTCCGCCGTGCCATGAACACAATAAATCGCAACACCGGCTTGTCCTTCCACCGGTTTGTAATGGGGGTTTTTATAGACCAGATCATTGGCAGGCGAGGTCAGCCAATAAAAAGTATGGGTTAAAACGCCCGTGTAACTGACCGGTTGTTTTTGGGCAAATAGTCTGCAAAATTTTCCCAGCATGATACATCCTGTAATAAAAATCAGCTTGTGTTCCTATTAAAACGCATGATGGTGTAATTTGCACGCCTGACTGCCTCATTCATGGCCTCTCGTGGTGATTGAATGCCTGCAAATATCGCCTCCATGGCTTCATCATTGATGGTCCGTATCAGATTTTGCGGCCCCAGATGCAAAGCGGCTTCTGCCCCGTCATGAAGCAAATCCGCCTGGGCCACCATCAAAGTGGGGTGAGGGCTGTCTGCAAAACGCTGATAAATGCCTCTCATGCCTACCGGAATATAACCGGTATGCTCATGCCACCGCTGCTGAATCTCAGGCCGGGTAAGAAATCGATAAAAACGGGCAATGGCGTGATAAACCGGCGGGGTATGTCCCTGTACCGCCCACAGGGCGGCGCCCCCGGTGACATTGGGATGGCGGACGCCAGAGGCCTGACTATCGATGGGCAACGGCGCAACCCCGACCCGAAAAGGCACCAATGCGGACAGGCTGCTGTAACTTCCGGATGACTGACTGAACATGGCACAGCGTCCACTGGTAAACAGGACGGTGGCATCACTGGTTCTGCCGCCGTATTCGAAATAATGCAGGGATTGCCATCGTTTAAGTCGCTGTAAATGGCGAATCACCCATTCATTGTTGTAAACGGCCTGATGGCTTGTGCTGTCAATCAGTGGTAATCCGTGCAACGCGGAAAAGGCTTCGACTTGAATCCACGAGGGATAAGCCGAACTGTAAGCACAGGCTGCTCCTCGGGCTCGAAGTGCGGCAGCCAGCGTTTCCATGTCATCCCAGGTTTTAGGAAAATGAGCAGCATCATAACCTGCTTTCTGCAAGAGATCCGCATTGTAGAAAATCACTGGTACTGACGTATTGAAGGGCAAAGCCTGCAATTTACCGCCCTGGCTGTAAAAGGTGCGAACGGCAGGTAAAAAATCGTCCTTCTCCAGGGAATACCCGCTTTCTTTCATCAACTCATCCACCGGTTTGATGATTCCTGCCGGCGCCAGCATAGTCGCCGTACCCACTTCAAACACCTGAATGAGCATGGGCGGCTGTTTCGCGCGAAAGGCGGCAGCAAAACTGGTGAGGGAATCAATGTAGTCCCCCTTGTAGACCGGCTTTATCCGCGCTTCATTCTGGGAATGATTAAATTCATCCACCAGCTGCGTCAATTCCTGCCCCAGACGACCGGCTAAAGAATGCCAGAAAATCACTTCAACGGGTTTGGCAAAGGCGACAGCCGCTGTGAACAGCAAATAAAAACCAAGGATTGATCGTTTCATAACAACAAATCAGGATAATCACTGAAAACGGCATCCACCCCCCAATCAAACAGCTTCAACGCCAACCGTTTACGATTAACGGTATAGGCCAGAACCAGATAACCTTTCTCTTTCATGGCCCCTACCCTGTCGGCATTGAGCGCGCGATGATTTAAATGGATGGAATAGCATTGCAATTCTTCCGCCTGCTGTTGCCAATCGTCTTCCCAGCGATCAAACAATAAGCCAATGGGCATTTCCGGGGCTAACGCGCGGTACAGCGTTAACGCCGCCCGATCAAAACTGGAAACAAGTGGCGCGGCCTTGTTCGCAGGCCAGTAACGATTGATGAAGGATAACACGGTTGCCGCCGTCTGTTCCGACTGCCCGGGATAGGGTTTGATTTCAATGTTGGCATTGACATTGGCAAAGGTCAGCCATTTAAGCACCTCACGGAAATGAGGAATTTTCTCGCCTCGAAACGTACGCGAAAACCAGCTACCGGCATCCAGCGTTTGCAGGTATTCGGCGGTCACGAGACCAATCTGCCCCTGGCCATTGGTGGTTCGTTTCAACGATTCATCATGAAACACAAACGGTTCACCGTCGGCGCTTAACATGACATCAAACTCCAGAAAACGACACCCCATGCTTAATGCTTTATCGAAAGCAGCCAGGGTGTTTTCCGGCGCATACGCGGAGGCGCCGCGATGGCCAATGATTTTTTCAATGACTGGTGCTTGCAACAGCATGGCTTGCCTCGCGATTGGATGCGGCTTCCACCACAGCGGTCATGGTTAATTCATTACTGACAGCAATGGCCGGCGCGGCAATGGATGCGGCATACATCACCTGGGCCTCTTTCGCCTGATAGGCTCTTGGTTGTGCCACGGGCGCGTCCCCGTCAGTGATGTAGAGGCGGTTCACACTGTAATGCTGCTCCCCGTAGACTTTGTTTAAACGCGCGATTTCTTCATTCACCAGCTGATACAGTTTCTGGCGCAACTGCGATTTGACCACTTGAATTTCTTCAAGGCTGGGCTTGAATTCAACGCCGCTTATCGTGTAGGTCGCGCCGGGTTTGCTAACGTCCTTGGCATTTTGATAGATGTTGGTCAGGTTCGCCTGAGGGACACGGACCTGAGCGGCAACATAGAGTTTATCGAGACCTGAATTATCCTGTGAGCGATCAAACTGGGTGATATGCCATTCGCCCTTTGCAATCCGGTTTAAATGATCCATGATGTCGGCGCGTGCCTTCACTAAATCGGCGCTGTTTAAAGTGGCATTGATGGCCACCGTCAGCAGCGCAGTTTGAGTACTTACCCACTGTTTAGCTGAGACCTGAAAGTCAACTTTATCAAGCAGCATCGGCGGTGGCGGATTGGCAATGGCGCAGAACGGGGACAGCGTTGCCAAAACAAGCATTGCAGCGATTTTTTTCATGCGTTTCTCCAGATGACTTTCAAGCGTTCAATTTCTTAGTGTATACCAAGGCAGTGAGCGAACCAACCGGGCTATTAGAACACGAAAAACACAATATGAATAAAATTAATTTTTAGCGAAAAATATAAGGGCAACTTCAGGAGGATTGCATTGATTTAGTGTGCGAATGGGACTATAACATGTGCAGGAAAATTTCTTGGAGTTTTACCCATGATGTCTGTTGATACAATAAAAATAAACGATCCCGCCATCAGACCGGATGATTTTTTAGACTATGCTCTTTCCCATGGTTTTGGCGACATCCATTTTAAAGTGGATAGCAAAACCGGCATGAAGGCCATTATTGCAATCCACAGTACCAAACTGGGCCCAGCGTTAGGCGGCTGTCGTTTTATTGAATACCCCTCCACAGAAAACGCCATCAACGACGCCTTGCGTCTGGCCCGTGGCATGAGCTATAAAGCCGCTTCAATCAACTTACCCTTAGGCGGCGGCAAAGCTGTCGTGATTAAACCACACGGCCCTTATGATCATGAAGCCTATTTCCATGCCTTCGGCGAATTCGTTAATGAGCTGGGGGGACGTTACATTACCGCTCTCGATAGCGGCACCCAGTTAAGCGACATGGATATCATTGCAGAGCATACACCCTATGTTGCCAGTCTGGCGAGTCATAACGGCGACCCTTCGCCCTCCACAGCCAAAGGGGTTTTCAAGGGCATTGAGGCAGCGGTTCAGTTCAAGCTTGGCAAGGACAACCTCGCGGGCCTTCATGTTGCCATTCAGGGCCTGGGCCATGTGGGTTATTTGCTTGCCCGCCATTTGCATGAGGCCGGTGCAAGGCTGACAGTCGCAGACGTTAACAAGGACGCTGTAGAACGTGCTGTCAGGGAGTTCGGCGCAACCGCCATCGGTACCGAAACCATCCACAAAGTACCCTGCGATGTGTTTTCTCCCTGTGCCCTGGGTGCCATCATTAATGACATGACCATCAATCAGCTGCAAACCACCATCGTGGCCGGCGCTGCCAATAATCAATTGGCGCATACCTACCATGGCAAACTGCTGCATGATAAAGGCATCGTTTATGCGGCGGATTACGTCATCAATGCGGGCGGTCTTGTTTACGCAGCCAGCAAATACCTCAATACCCCGGATGAACAGGTTGTACGGCAAATCAACAGCATTGGGACCTCCCTGATGGAGATTTTTGAGCGCTCACAAAAAGAAAACCGCCCCGCCAGTGAAATTGCCGACACCTTAGCCCAGGAAAAACTGGCCTGACCGATTCAACAAGCAACCCTGACAGCCGGGGTTGCCTGCGCTCTTTGGAGTTTCGTCCATGATTAAGCACTTAAACATCACCCCCGCCTTGTACAATTACATGCTCGATGTGTCATTACGCGAACACCCCGTCCTGAAAGCCCTTCGCGAAGACACCGCCGACATGGCCCTGGCCATCATGCAGGTCGCTCCCGAACAGGCGCAGTTTATGCAGCTGCTGCTTAAACTGATCAATGCCAAACGGGTCCTTGAGCTCGGCACATTCACTGGATACAGTGCCCTGGCCATGGCACTTGCCTTACCGGACGACGGGGAACTCATCACCTGCGACATCAACAAGGAATGGACGGCGAACGCGCCCTCATTCTGGCAGCAGGCGGGTCAGGATAAAAAAATTCAGCTGCGTCTGGCCCCGGCTGCCGACACCCTGCAACAATTACTCAACGAGGGGTATCGCCACCGGTTTGATTTTATTTTTATCGATGCCGATAAAACCAATTACCTTCATTATTACGAACAGGCATTGCAGCTTGTGAGCCCTAACGGTCTCATCGCCATAGACAATATTTTTTGGGATGGTAAAGTAATTGATTCGCAGGTAAATGACGGCCAGACCCGTGAAATCAGACGGCTGAATGACCTGCTAAAAGAGGATGAACGGGTGGATACCAGCCTGTTAGCGATTGCCGACGGCCTTTTTCTGGTCAGGCCACGCCAATAACCAACGGCTTTGAACAGCATTGAGATTAAGAAGGAATGACTATGAAAAAACACACGGAACAAAACCCCTGCGGACTGGATGGGTTTGCTTTTTTAGAATTTTCATCACCCGATAAAACCCTGCTTGAGCGGCAGTTCAAGGCCATGGGGTTCACAGCCAAAGCCACCCACAAAGAACAGGACATTACCCTGTATCAACAGGGCCAGATTCAGTTTATTGTCAATGCGACAGCCAACAGTCAACCCGAACGCCACGCCAAAACGCATGGTGCGGGAGCCTGTGCCATGGGGTTTAAAGTGCAGAATGCGGAGCAGGCTTATGCCTATGCCATCGCTCATGGCGCCACCCCGTTTGTTGATTGCGACCATGCCCATCATGGCTTACCCGCCATCGAAGCCATAGGCGGCAGCGTCATTTATTTTGTAGATGACAACACCGAACCGTTTGCCAGGCAGTGGCATCTGACCGGCTCAGCCTCCACACAACCCGGTTGTGGTTTGACGGCCATTGATCACCTCACCCACAATGTCTATCGCGGCAACATGGACAAGTGGGCGGCATTTTATGAAACGATTTTTAATTTTAAAGAAATTCGTTTCTTCAACATCAAAGGCCAGATGACCGGCCTCATTAGCCGCGCCTTGGGCAGCCCCTGCGGCAAGATTAAAATTCCTTTGAATGAATCCAAGGATGATCAGTCCCAGATTGAAGAGTTTCTCCACGATTACAAAGGCGAAGGGATACAGCACATTGCCCTGAACTCCAGTAACATTTACACCACGGTCAATACCCTTCGCAAAGCGGGTGTCAGTTTCCTCGATGTGCCCGATACCTATTACGAAATGATTGATCAACGGGTTCCCTGGCATCAGGAGCCGGTCGCCCAGTTGCGCCAGGAAAAAATTCTCATCGATGGCGACAAGGAACCTGCCGGTGGATTGCTGCTGCAGATATTTACCGAAAACGTCTTTGGTCCTGTGTTTTTTGAAATCATCCAGCGCAAGGGCAACGACGGTTTCGGCGAAGGCAACTTCCAGGCGTTGTTTGAAGCCATCGAGCGCGATCAAATCCGCCGCGGCACCTTACAGGAAGCACACTGATGAAATTAGCCAGCTTGAAATCCAGAGACAGTCGCGACGGCGAATTGTGCGTTGTCAATCAATCCATGACCAGTGCCATTCGTGTCGGCCATATTGCAAGGACACTCCAGCAGGCCCTTGACCATTGGGACACCAAGGCCCCCGAATTACTGGAAGTGTATGAGGCATTAAATGAAGGGAATCTGGCGCACAGTTTTACGTTTGATCCCGCCCATGCCGCTGCCCCCCTGCCACGCGCTTATCAGTGGGCGGATGGCAGCGCCTTCGTAAACCACGTGGAACTGGTGCGCCAGGCACGCGGAGCGCAGCTTCCCGAGGATTTCTGGACCGATCCGCTGATGTATCAGGGCGGGTCTGACAGTTTTCTGGGCCCGATGGATGCGATTGAAGTGGCGGATGAGAAATACGGCATTGATTTTGAGGCTGAACTGGCTGTCATTACAGATGATGTGCCCATGGGCGTCAGTGCCGATCAAGCAGGGCAACACATCAAATTGTTCATGCTGGTGAATGATGTCTCCCTGCGTAACCTGATCCCCTCTGAATTGGCCAAGGGGTTTGGTTTTTTCCATTCCAAGCCCTCAAGCGGTTTTTCGCCGGTGGCCATCACGCCAGATGAACTCAGCAGTCACTGGGATGGAAAGCGGGTGCACCTGCCGCTCAGGAGTTATTTAAACGATCAGTTATTTGGTCAACCCGATGCGGGAACCGACATGACGTTCTCTTTTCCGCAATTGATTGCTCATGCCGCAAAAACAAGACCCTTGGGCACAGGCACCATCATCGGCTCAGGCACGGTCTCCAATCGGGATCGCAGCAAAGGCTCATCTTGTATTGTTGAAAAACGTATGTTAGAGATTATTGCTGACGGAAAGGCAACCACCGATTTTATGCGTTTCGGGGATTCCATTCGCATTGAAATGCTGGATGGTAAAGGGCATTCTTTGTTTGGAGCAATTCATCAAACCGTTGTTCAATATAAAGGATAAACGTGAAACTATATGATTATTTTCGTTCAACGGCGAGCTATCGCGTGCGCATCGCCCTGAACATTAAAAACATCAGCTATGAAACACTGGCGGTTCATCTGGTGAACAATGGCGGCGAACAACACCGGCCAGAATATCTGGAAATGAATCCTCAGGGCCTGGTTCCGACTCTGAATGAAAATGGTCATATTATTACGCAATCGCTCGCCATCATTGAATACCTGGATGAGATGACACCCACGCCGCCCCTGCTGCCGCAGACGCCTTTAGGCCGCGCGCATGTTCGCAGCCTGGCCCTGACCATCGCCTGTGATACCCATCCCTTAAATAACCTGAGGGTGCTTAACCGCTTAAGGTATCAATTCGATGCCGATGAGTCACAGATTCGCGAGTGGTATTTTCATTGGCTCAAACTTGGTTTCGATGCCGTTGAAAGCCGCTTGCAACAAATGCCGCATAAAAATCAGGTTTGTTATGGCCATGAGGTGACGCTGGCGGATATCTGTTTGATCCCCCAGGTTTACAATGCCCATCGTTTTGGTTTTCCTATGGTCAACTACCCCTTAATCAACGCCATTAATGAGCATTGCCTGTCGTTAAGTCCCTTCAAAAATGCAGCCCCTGAGGACGCTTAAACGTACAGATAAAAGCCATAGGCCAACAAAACGATGCCAAGCACCAGGGCAATCCCTGCCGTAATATAATAACCAGGGCCCGCATAAAAAGATCGGCTGAAAGCCATCATTTTTTCTGGAAAAGCCAGCCACAAGACCGATTTAATTAAAATCAGCCAGGCGATGATGGTAATAATGACCTCTTCATCCCAAACCCAGAGGTTATGCACCAGCACCAGAATAATACCAATGATGAGCGAGAACGTCGCACCAATTAGAATGGCATGCGAACCCTCGTGAAGATTGGTCATCAGGTTTCGATAATAACCAGCCCGCGTCAACATGACGATGGCGACAATCAGTAAATAAAAACCCAGCACTTGACTAATCAATAACGAATGGAGTGATTCAGGCATGGTCAGCTCCCTGCAGTTTCCGTACTTACAGTTTAGTACATCGTCAGCATTCCCTCTTCCTTTCGTTGACGAACCTGTTAAACCGGCATTAAAACCATGCCTTTTTCACTGACACTGTCGTTACTCGTCCCGCAGTATCCCGCTTTAGGATAGTCCACTCCGTCTTGCAGCGCTGCAGATGCCCCATCAGGATCGTCTGGTCACTGCAATAGTAACGCACAGGGAGGTTCTCAATAGTTTCACTTTGACGTGCGGCTTCACATTGCTCGCCGCTTAAGAGCTCTACAGCCCAGGGGTAGGCTCTCGACATATCCAGTTCGGTATGCTGGCTGTTATCGGCGGCTGTATTCAATTTTAAAAGCACACTGCGGCCAACCCAGGGGGATTGCGGACAAAGGGCTTCGGTGTTGTCGCTGAATTTTTTAATGAAGCAGGGATCAAACACCTGCCCCTCTGCGAGACAACGCCAGGCATCCTCCCGCGCGATGCGCTGCGATTGCTGCCAGCATTCCCCGGAAAGACGCTTATCAATAATCAGGGGAATTTGCTGTTCTGCTCCTCCAAACGGCCTGTATAACTTCAATTCGGTATCCTGTGCCATGACACCAAAGGAGTAAAGAATGGCTAAAATGATCATTAGAACACGCGGCATGGATTACCTCACTTATTTCATTTAGTGTATTATCCTACTTAATCGTGGCTTGAACCACAATCGACACGTATTATGCCTGAGTGGTGCACAATGCAATCTTCTATTGGAGTGGATATGACAGAAGTTTATACAATTAAACAGTGTTTGGACGGCGAGGTTGCGGTTGACGCCCGCGTCACCGTGAGAGGCTGGGTAAAAACCCGCCGTGACTCGAAGGCCGGCCTTTCTTTCGTGGCCTTGCATGACGGTTCCTGTTTTGCACCCATTCAGCTGGTTATCAGCGAACAACTGCCCAATTACCAGGATGACGTGCTTAAACTCACCGCAGGCTGTGCCATTTCGGCAACCGGTCAATTGATTGCCTCGCAGGGGAAAGGGCAACAGTTTGAAATTCAGACTGAAAGCCTGGAAGTCGTCGGTTGGGTCGAAAACCCGGACACTTACCCTATTCAGGCCAAACGTCACACGCTGGAATTTTTACGAGAAGTCGCTCATTTGCGCCCTCGCACCAACACCATCAGCGCCGTAACTCGCTTACGTCATTGCCTGGCTCAGGCAGTTCACCGCTTTTTCCATGAACAGGGGTATTTCTGGATTCACACACCGATTATCACCGCCAGCGATTGCGAAGGCGCAGGCGAAATGTTCAGGGTTAGCACGCTTGATCTGCTCAATCTGCCAAAAACGGCACAGGGGGGCGTTGATTTTTCCAGGGATTTCTTTGGTCGAGAAACCTTCCTGACAGTCTCTGGGCAGTTGAACGTTGAAGCGTATTGCCTGGCCATGTCCAAAGTGTATACCTTTGGTCCCACCTTCCGTGCTGAAAACTCCAATACCAGCCGCCATCTCGCCGAATTCTGGATGATTGAGCCTGAAGTGGCTTTTGCTACCTTAAACGACATTGCCGCATTGAGTCAGAGCATGCTGCGCTACCTGTGTAAGACCGTCCTGGATGAGCGCGCTGACGACATGGCGTTTTTCAACCAGTTTGTATCGCCGGGCTGCATTGAGCGGCTTGAACACATTGTCGCGTCTGACTTTGAGATAATGAGTTATACCGATGCCATTAATGCTTTAAGTAAAGCGGATAAGGCATTTGATTTTCCCGTGAGCTGGGGGCTTGATCTGCAGTCCGAACATGAGCGTTACCTGGCAGAAGAATTGTGCAAAAAACCGGTTATCCTCACCGATTACCCCAAAGACATCAAGGGCTTTTACATGCGTCTCAATGACGATGGCCGTACAGTGGCAGCGATGGATGTGCTCGCACCCGGTATTGGTGAAATCATCGGCGGCAGTCAGCGCGAAGAACGCCTGCACATACTTGATCAGCGCATGGCGGAGTGTAAACTGGATAAAGACAATTACCAGTGGTACCGCGATCTGCGCCGTTATGGCAGCGTGCCCCATGCCGGCTATGGCTTAGGCTTTGAGCGTCTGATTAGCTATGTCACTGGCATTGGCAACGTACGGGACGTGATCCCATTCCCACGTACCCCGGGCCATGCCGATTATTAACAGCCGGCTGAACCTGGCGCAGGCAACGGCGCCAGGTCTGCATCGCTCAGATTTTCAAACTGCCTGTCATTGAATTTAACCCGGCTGATTTCCGGATGAAAAAAGGACGGGCCCCTTTGCCCAATAATTTCGCCAAAATCAACGACTTGCTTACGCACCTGATGCAAGTGTTTAATTCGGTTCACGGCTGGAAAATCCTCATGGTTGAGTGATTTGGGCATGTTGTCACCTTTACACATTCATTTCTCCATTTATGAAAATAAACGACCATCCTGAATGGCATAGCGTTTATCCATTCGCTCAGCCAACTGCTTATCATGCGTGACGATAACCAGGGCGGTATTAAACTGCTCATTGAGCTTAAGCATCAGCTCAAAAATTTTCACGGCCGTGGCATGATCCAGATTGCCCGTGGGTTCATCCGCGAGCACGCACTGGGGCTGGTGCACCAAAGCACGGGCAATGGCCACACGCTGCCGTTCGCCGCCAGACAGCTGCGCAGGCTTATGCGTCACCCGGTGAGCCAGCCCCACCTTGTCAAGCATTAATAACGCCTGCTCACGGGCGTCCGTTATCGATTGATCGCCCAGTAAAAGGGGCATGGCCACGTTTTCAAGGGCGGAAAATTCAGGCAGTAAATGATGAAACTGGTAGACAAAGCCCAATTTCTGATTGCGAAGCTGGCAACGCTTTTTTTCAGTCAGGGACTGCCAATCGACTCCCTGCATGCGTACCTGTCCTTCACTGGGTTTATCGAGACCACCGAGAAGGTGCAACAGGGTGCTCTTCCCCGATCCCGATGGCCCCACAACGGCAATTCGATCACCGGCTTGCACTGCAAAATCAATGCCGTTAAGCACAGGAACAACGGACGTCCCGTCATGGTAGGATTTGCTGAGGCGCTCACAGGAAAAAATGGTTTCACTCATAATGCAAAGCCTCCGCAATAACGGTTCTGGACGCACGCCAGGCCGGGTAAATGGTGGCGATAAAGCTCATTAATAACGCCAAACCGCAAATCTGCACCAGATCGACCCACATGATTTTTGAAGGAAGGTAATCGACAAAATAAATACTGGACGACAAGACCTGAACATGGAAAAGTGATTGCAGGTGATTCACAATGGCTGTGGCATTACTGGCTAAAATAATACCCCCGATAAGTCCCAGCAAGGTGCCGACAACCCCGACCATCAAGCCCTGGACGATAAAAATTTTAAGGATCATCGATGGCGTAGCGCCAATGGTTCGTAAGATGGCGATTTCTGCCTGCTTGTCATTGACCACCATGACCAGGGACGAGACCAGATTAAACGCAGCCACGGCGATGATGAGCAGCAGGATGAGAAACATCATGGTTTTTTCCATCTTGACGGCCTGGAAAAAGGGGCCAAATTGCTCAGTCCAATTGCCTACTTCATAGCCATCACCCAGCCTCTTGCTGATTTCATGAGATAATTCCGGTGCCTTATAAATTTCCTTGATTTTCATTTTCACGCCGCTGACCTGGTCGCCCAATTGCAGCAATTTCTGGGCATCGCCAAGGTTAATGAAGGCGAGCTTGGTATCGAAATTAAATCCAGTTCCGGCCGAAAAAACCCCGACTACCGTAAAGCGTTTAAAACGGGGAATCATTCCCGCGGGCGTCACCGTCGCCTGAGGAATCATGATGGTTACCTTATCGCCAATCATCAAGCCCAGACTGTCCGCAAGCCCCCGCCCAAGGATTAAACCAAAATGCTTTAAATCAGCGAGCTCCCCTGCCAGCATTTTTTCCTTAAGGTGGGTCACTGCCTGTTCTTTTTCAGGCAATACCCCGGTTAATACAATGGGAAGAACCTGGCCGTCATGCGTCAACAGGCCCTGAGCACCAACGTAAGGGGCCACCGCTTTTACATCCGGGAAAGTCATCAGTTTTTTATCGAGGGCCTGCCAGTTACTGATTTTGCCATCGAGCCCGCTGACGGTAATCTCAGGGGCCATACCAAAAAAACGTTTATGGATTTCTTCATCAAACCCATTCATCACCGATAAAACCGTGATTAAAACCATCACCCCCAGGGCAATTCCAAGCATGGAGCTTAACGAAATAAACGACACAAAATGATTTCTCTTTTTTGCCCGGGTATATCGCAACCCGATATAAAATGCCAATGGTTTGAACATGGATGGTTTTTTTTTGATAAAAATCTATTGTAGTGAAAAAGCGCCGCAAGATATAGCTCGCATTGCACAAATCCTGCGTTTATTCATCCCGGCCTGCTGCCCTGTTAACATTTCCTTAAGAAAAATAGGGTTAAATGAATCCGCATCCAACGAACAGGAAGAAACAACATGAAAAAAAGTGCAGAAAATTTTTTAGCCAAAATAGAAAAAATTCTACCTCAAAAATCCGACCCCTTTCTGATTAACAAGATTTTAACCGAGTTAAAACTGGATGATCTGGATACGAAAGACATAGAATTCGCCGAATTTATCGTCAAAGTGCTCTCAGAGAAAAGCGACTTAACCAAGCTTACTCAGTACCTTAAAAATGCCCTCATCAATAATGAGCCTCTTTGTCAACTCCTGGCCTTTATTGAAGAGAAGGGGTTGATTACAGATGCCGACCTGGATTCGATAGCATCCAAACTCGAATTGCAACTGAACCTGCTGTTTCTTTTCGAAGCCATGTTAGTCACCATGGCCAACAGCAAACGCTTTGCCAAAGATGTCTATGCTCATTTAGTTAAATTGAGCGGCAATCGATTTCCCGGAAACCCCCTCGCTGACTTTATTTTTGGCGTACCCTATAACGCGACCATGTTTGAGCGATTGAAAATGGTTTCCATTAAACCGGTGATGCTGACCGTCCTCTTTCACCGCTCCATGGGTGAGGAGAAAGAAACCCAGGAAGCCCTGGATCAGTTTATCAGGGAGAACGGCCTGTCCGGTACCAATTCCTGGATCGAAACAGCAGAACCGAAGGCGTTATCAGGAAAAACAGTCCCGGTGATGGGATTAAATATCCTTGAGGCGGCCTGGGAAGACGCAACCGGCCATGCCAAAGACAATGGCGGAATTGACAATGCAGAATCCGGGATTGGTCTCATCCAAATCATGGAACAGCAACAGTACATGAATCAATGCGATTACTTCAGCACGCTATTGCCGGAAGGCACCCATCGAAAAGACGACGGCCGTTATGAATTAATCCCCGACTTAAAAATCGATAACTCAAAAAAGCTGGTATCCCAGTTCCATGTTCATCCGCAATGGCGGGATCTATACACCAGTTGGAATCTTTTTTTTGTGGCTGCCAATATTGATACCGTGGTCATGCCTTTGAAGTTACTGCTCCCCACCGTCATGTCGGCCCACCCCTCCAACTACAAGGAAACGCGGGTTTTATCGTTGTTTTTAATCGGCAATCTGTTTCTTCATGCCAGTAAGAACAACCCCTTTTTCAAAAATTTTACTTTAAAGCATGCCGACCTTATTTTCAAAGAATGGGGCAGAATTAACAAGGAATACGCCAACCAGCAGCTGCATGCGCTGTGTCCCGAAGTACCCGCGTCCACCAAACCCTCGTTGCAGGAGGTTCTCGGTTACCATACCCACCTTAATTTTTTAAAACACCTGTACAATTTTATCCGGGATTCCAGTCATTATCGTTTTACGCCCTCATCCAAAGGTAAACAGCCCGGGCCTCAATTTTTTACGCCAGTAAAAACCTTAGACACCATGGAAGTGGCGTCTGAGAGCAAAGCAGAATGCATGGGGCCTTAATCCGCATGGCCTGATGCGCTCAGGCCATGCAGCACTACATTTTGGGGGATTTAAAAACATCCTGCTTGCACGGTTGCTCAACCTTGGCCTGAGCAGACGCCCAAAGAGTCAATGCGTTTTCCGGCTTGCCGGCGAGCACCGCGGCATGCCTGGCCCGCTCACGCAATGCTGGATAATCATGCAATTCATCGCATTTTTCCAGCATGGCATCAATCGTTTCCAGGGAAAAGGGATTACTGTTCTTAAGGCCACAACCATAATAGGCATTATGAATGGCCTCGGTTGATTGCTTTTCAGCCTGCCTTGCCAGGAAAAGCGACTTCCATAATGAAAAGAGACTGCCTTCGTATTGCGTTTTCCATTCATTGGGGGACGCTTCCCTGTTGATTTGGGTCAGGGCGTGCAGCAAATGAAAATAACCATTGGCCAACAACAGATAACCGGGGGTCCCATGCCGCTTCGCCAGACTTTCCCGGCTGTAGAGTATGGCGGCAAATGTCTGTATAAAATTCAGGTCTGGCTTATCGGCGGCGATAACAATTTCATGAACCCAGCTTTGAGCGGCATGAATGGAGTGACAATTTAACGCCTGACTCAAATACTCCTGATAACGCTGCAGATTTCCTTGCGCTTTCTCACGTTGAGCCAGCAGATAAAGCGTATGCCCCACCGTCAAATCGGCATCACAGACCCCATGCTGAGCTTTAAAGGCATATTTACTGATTGTCTGGCGTCGCTCTTTCCAAAACTCATCAAACGCATTCGATTTCAGAATGTCATAAAGATCAGGCGATTTCATGCAAAACTCTGCCAGTTTGCTGGCGCTCCACGACGATAGCAGGGCAATTACTGCCTCAAACGCTTTCTCGTGCAGCAAATCATCAATGGAAGGGGAATTGTCATCCGTCATGAATACCTCAATGCTTAAAGCCCGCAAATATACTCTAATTTAACTACAAATTAACATTCTTTGCACATATTTTTCCCATGAAGGGCAATTAAATAGCAAATAATAACCCATATTTACAATAATCCTTCTTTATTCTACCTGAGAACAGTATGCCCCTGTCAGAGCAAAGCAAAATTGCCATCCTGAAACGTTTTCTCACGGAAAACAGTGCCCCCCCCACTGGATAAGGCACTTTCGGACGAGGCGATTAAAACGATGCCCCTGTTTGGTAAGCTGGGCAACAGTCTTGACCAATTGGCTGATTTTGACCCTGTGATTCATTTTGCAACCTTAGATCAGGACATCAATCAATGGCAATTGTTAACCCATGTGCTTAAAAGCGGTTTGGAACTTCGCGCCGGCAGCCCGCCCACGATTGAAAAAGTGGATTACCCTGCCATGCGATCCGCCACCGATCGCCAGGCAATCAGTCAGCTACCGCAACCTGACTATTACCAGCGTGTGACGAAATCCAATCCCGGGGCTCAGCAAATGCTGGATCCCCTGATTGACAACGCGCGTAATGTACTGGACAAGCTACTGAAAACATACCCTGAATTTGAAAAATTTGACTCAAAAAACACCGCAACCGTCCAAAAAAGTATTGAAATTATTAAGAATAATATAAGGGTGGCTGAATCATTAAACGACAAGGACAATCTTGAAAAGTTCCGTACGCAATTGATCCTGTTGGAAGATTTGTACAAAATTAATCAATTGAAAATCATTCAAATTCCTAATGAAAACGGCCCTGCTTTAAACTATTGCGAGTTGGCTGAATCAGCCGGCGGAGTCACTGAAAAAGTATCGCTGGTTAGTCTGTCGAAAGTCACAAGCCAGTTAACCAGCCTCGCAACAAAGGCTCCGACTGCCGTGCAGGATTACCTGGACCATCGTAACGATTACAAGCTCAGCACGCAAGCCATTTTAAAATTGCCCAAGCACGGTAAAATTGAAGAAGTCCAGCGCGAAGCCCTGGCACTCAATTTTTCCCGCCTGTGCGGACTGGATACCACACAATCCTCCATGGTGATGTACAATGGAAAACCGGCGCTGTTTGTCCCCTTCGATGACATTCGCCTGCTGAAAGATTTCGCCCACGGTAAAGTGTTCAAAGCGGGATTGACCGGCTCCCAGACCTATGAACATTATGCCACGATTGATCCCGTGGGTTCAGGTTTACAATCCAATGTATTCATTCACGATTTTGGTAAAGGCATTGGCGTATTCTACCTTTGCAGTGATCCGGATTTTGTCGGCGGTTACAAACAAAACAAAGCCTTGCGCAACAGTAGAAGCCTGTTCATGTTTGATATGGTGGTCATGCCGGGCGATAAACTGAAACTGGATAGCCGTTTAAGCCTTCAGCCCAATGAATTTTTAGTCAAACATACCCGTCATGGCCAGGGTCGCAACCGAACCTTGATTGAAGACTCGGCATTCCATGAAAAATTCAATAGCCTGCTGACGGTGATGAGGAATGAGAATCGCATGCTGGCTTATCTTGATTTAACCATCAGCCGTCACGCCGCCCACATTGAGAAGCTGAAAAAATCGCTGGACAATGCCACTTCCAGTGAGGCAAAAGAAATAAAAAGTGAAATCAAGCAGGTGGCCGCGCTTCAAAAAGATGCCGAGCTTATCAGACAAAGCGTCAAAAGCCGGATAGACAAAATCCCGGAAACCTTCCCGGGCGCCGAAAAAATCAGTTATAACGGCATGGCCAAGGGCCTTATCCTCGAAAAATTGCTCAATAATCCAGTCTTATTTAATGACGAAGGACGACCCTATCGCAATCCCTGGACTTACCGCAATGAAATCCAGCTTACTTACATGAAATTTCTTCCCGGGCAGAGTCAAAATGACGGCAAGGTGCTTTTGGCTTTTTCCTCCATCATTCCACCGCAAATGGTTAGTTTTATCAAACGGCACGGGGCGCCTTCTTTAACCATTATCCCTCACCGCAATGAGTTTGAACTCACGCACATGACCATCTCGGTGAAAGAGCTGGCGGCGCTTCAGGAAACCATGCTTTACCCGGAAACGCATCTCGAGGGGCTTTTAAATACAGACTACCTTCATCTGGGTAACTTGCAGGCCATTGGCAATGCCTATGGCGAGGGGCATCGCACACGCATCATTTCCCTGATGCAAGAGTATAAACAATTCATGGCTCAAACCGGAGAAAAGGAGCCCAGTGTCCAAAGTAAACTAAAGGCCATTAATACCGTCGATGCTGAACTGCTTGAATTCATCAATACAGCCAAAGACAAAGGGTTTGCCATGCATGTGCGCAAGAAATTTCAATTTGATATCCAGCAGCAATTGCGCCGCATAATTCCCGCTCAGGAATTACCCGACAATCTGGATGAGGCCTTCAGTGCTGCATTAAAATTGGATCAGATAAACACCTTCAATCGCGTCATGGAGACAGCCATTGAAACTAAAAAATGGAATTCACCGGAATTTAAAAAGTTCCTTCAGGACTGCATTACCGAGTATCAACGGGCAACCGATCATCATTCGGCCATTGATGCCAGCGCCAAGGTCGCAAAAGCGGGCGCAGAGACGATGAACGCTTTCAGAATGCCCTTGAAAGCGGTCTTAGGCCCTGTAGCCAAAGGCAATCAATCAAAAGATGAACGCCTCGATGACATTGATCCCCTCACCATTCAACAGCAACAACTGAAGCAACAGCAAGAAAAATTAGAAAAATCCGTGTCTATGGCTAATACTAATAGAGAGGAGGAAGTAGAGAAACAGGAAATATCACCGACTACCATCAGCGTAGAGGTGAAATAACTGTAACAGCACTTTCAAAAGGGACTTGAGGAGTGATTATGCCTGTACATGAACGACGACAGCACTTTCGCATTGATGATCAGATTTATTTTGATTACAAAATCCTGCAGCCAGGCGGTTTTTTTTCAGATAAATCAATCACCGATGAGCTATTGGGGCAGAATGGCCAGCGTTACGTGGAAACGACCCAATATTTTCAAAGCCTTGACTACGAGTTGTCCGAGCTCACTCAGGAAATCGCTTTGAAAGACCCAACCATGGCCCATTACCTGAATCTTATCAACGCCAAAATAGACCATTTGGCACACCACCTGTTAATTGGTGAAAAAATACACTTGCGCAAGGTCAACATCAGCTTGGGCGGTATGGCGTTTAAAGCGAAAGATCGAATCAAGGAAAAAACCCGTTTAAAAATAGTGATTTATACCAAACCGAAAATGGTACCCATCATCCTGGATGCCACCGTGGTTTACAGCCAGTTTTTAGGTGAGAGCATGTACAGAACCGCCGTGCAATTTGAAACATTAACGAATGAGCAGGAGCAGTTGCTGTCTCAGCACATCATGCTGGCCCAGGTGCGATGCCGTGCGGATTAAAATTAAAGCATTGCATTGCTGAGTCTGTCACAATCCAGCATAATTTGGGCTCCTTTTGTTGTTATTTGCAGGTATACGATGCCCAGACACGTTTTTTGTTCAAAATTAAATCAAGAGGCCGAAGGCCTGGATGCGCCTCCTTTCCCCGGCGAGCTCGGCGAAAAAATCTACCATCATGTGTCAAAACAAGCCTGGAGCATGTGGCTTTCTCATCAAACCATGCTCATTAATGAATACCGTTTAAGCCTGATTGACCCCAAGGCGCGCGAATTCCTCACCAAAGAAATGTCGAATTATTTTTTTGGCGACGGCTCTGCCAAACCGGCCGGATTTGTTCCTGAAGAGTAGGTGATGTATGTTTCATGAGTTGCGGAATGTTCACAGTGAAGTATTTTCTGCCATTGCACATCGACAACCCGTCGTCGTCCTCGAATCCACCATCATTTCGCATGGCATGCCCTACCCCGATAATCTCGCTACCGCCCATCTGGTGGAGCAGCTCGTTCGTGAAGAGGGCGCCATTCCGGCGACTATCGCCCTGCATCAGGGAAAAATTCACATTGGCATCGATGAGGAAATCATGGACAGGCTGGCTCAGGCTAACGGTGTCTTGAAAGCATCACGCCGTGATTTAGCCTATGTGCTAAGCCAAAAACTCACCGCCAGTACGACTGTCGCTGCGACCATGTACTGCGCTTATTTAGCCGGCCTTCCCCTTTTCGCCACCGGCGGTATAGGCGGGGTTCATCAGGAAGTACAGAACAGTTTTGACATTTCTGCCGACATCATCGAATTGTCATCCACGCCGATGACCGTCGTCTGCTCAGGCGCTAAATCCATTCTTGATTTGCCGAAAACCCTGGAAATGCTGGAAACGCACGGCGTGGCCGTGGTCGGCTACCAGACCAACGAATTTCCTGCCTTCTACAGCCACTCCAGCGGCATTCCCCTGGTTCACCGCTTAGACAATCCGGAAGACATTGCCGACATGATGCATTACCAGCGCCGCTTAAATATCCGTAACGGCATTGTTGTCGCCAACCCCATTCCCAAACACGCTGAAATTCCTGATTCGGATATTACACCCATCATTGAGCAGGCGCATCGCGAAGCACAACACATTCAAGGAAAAGCAATTACCCCTTATCTGCTGCAGCGCATCAGTGATTTGACCGCCGGCCGAAGCCTGAATGCCAACATCGAATTGATAAAAAACAATGCAATTTTAGGCGCACAAATCGCCATTGCCTATCAAAATCAATTTTTAACGAAAAAATCATAATTCAGTACTTGACTCTGAATCGTTCTCGGAGTTTAATAGCAACCTCTTGGGGCCAGATAGCTCAGTCGGTAGAGCAGAGGATTGAAAATCCTCGTGTCGGTGGTTCGATTCCGCCTCTGGCCACCATGTCAATCAACGACTTACGTGGTGGTTACCCAATTCAATAATATCTTGTAGACAATGTAGATTTTTCTCCAGTTATTAGAGAACAATAATGGGTCTTTCCCAATTACCTCACTTATGGACAGATAGAAAATAGTCTAATTAATCAAACAAAAATCTATTTTAGCTCCTGATTTAAATGAAGCTGAATTCTTTTCATAGCTGCTGATTATGAGTTGTTTCAAATATCCCCATGTTTAAGCCCGCATCGGCCTCAATATCAGCCAATCGTGATCCTCTCCCAAAAACAGAGCCGTCAAAAACTAGAAAAAATTGACATCCGAGATTTTCTGCCTAAACTGATTTGGGGTCAAATTGTTCAGGGAGGAATGGGGCCGAAAATCGTTGTAATCTTGACGCCATTCCTCAATTTTTCTTTTAGCATCTTCCAGAGAAAGAAACCAGTGGCTGTTCAGGCATTCATCCCTAAAACTGCCATTAAATGACTCAATAAACGCGTTATCTGTTGGTTTTCCGGGCCTTGAGAAATCCAAAGTTACATTATTCTGATAAGCCCATTTGTCTAATATCTTTGAAATAAACTCAGGGCCATTATCAATCCGGATGCTTTTTGGTAGCCTGTTATCAAGGACTCTGAGCTCCTCAAGAACATTCACAACTTCCTCACCCCGAATAGTCGGCCCTACATGAATAGCCATGCATTCCCGACTAAAATTATCGACTATAGTTAAAGCCCGTATTCTCCTCCCATTAAACAGATTGTCAGAAACAAAGTCCATGCTCCAGCATTCGTTTAAAGTGGACGCCATTAATCGTTCTTCTCTGTGCGCACCAGCAACATGACGGCGCGGACGCTTTCTGCGAAGATTAAGACCTTCCTCACAATAAATGCGGTGAACTTTTTTGTGATTAATAACCCATCCTTCCCGCCTTAATAAAACATGAATGCGTTGATAACCATAACGTACCCGTGTGTGGGCTATCTCACGTATACGGTGTCTTACTGCTGTATCTTCGCCACGACATGAACGGTACTGATATACACTACGGCTTAACATTAGAACGTCACAACTTCTGCGGATGCTTATCCGGTAACTGTCCTGAAGGGCTAATGCCAACGCTCGCTTTTTCCGTGGCTTTAAAGCTTTTTTGACAGAACATCCTGCAACATCTGCTTATCAAGACTTAGGTCAGCAACCAACTGCTTAAGACGCTTGTTTTCATCTTCCAGCTGACGAAGTTTCCTGAGTTCCGATGCACCAAGCCCACCATATTTTTTCTTCCATATGTAAAATGTCGCCTCGCTTATTCCCAGCTTTCGGCATACCTCTGAAACACTCGTTCCCAGTTCCGCCTGCTTCAACCCAAACAGAATTTGTTCTTCTGTAAATTTGCTTCTTTTCATGATGGCTTATACCTTTTTTGCTTGTTGATATTTTGCCAGATTTCTCCAGTTTAGGGTGGATCTATTTTCAGGGAGGAGATCAATCGAATCTCCTGACCAGCATTGGTTTTCTGTCCGGCTCTAGCCATCAGAGAGACTAAAGATTCTTCCCCAGCAGACAAAAAGAATAATGACCAGCGCGAAGATGGTTTAACTGTTCCAGGCCGAGATGCTCGGGTTTTTCCTTGACCATTAGCCAACAAATAAGCTGCTTCTCCCGCTTCATTGGCTTCTAGAAGACTTAATTCATCAAGAATTAATAGCCCATCGTTATGTAAAGCAGCCAAGCCTTCAAGCCCATTTGTGGTACTGCGCCATAATCGGCAATAGGATTGTGGGTTACCCCAAACGGAAGCCGCTACAGTACCGTTAACCTGTAAAAGCCTGGAGCTCGTGAGAAGTATTGCGTGTAATTTAAAAGGGTGTCAAGCGCTTTCAGGGCTTGAGATCTGATTGATATTAAATGAGAGTAAATGATAATGAAAAAAAATTGTGACAGGATTTGTCCCATGTGTCCCAATTGAATTTTGCTGTAATGGGGCATCTAAACCTAGCGTTTATGTGATTGTCCCACTTGTCCCTGATGTCCCACCTAATTCTAATAAAATTTATTCTGATATAAAGCTCAACCCTAAGACTATCATATGAAACAGTCGGAATATCATCTTGGATAATTCGGGTTATTGCATTGGATAATTCGGGTTTTGCTATTGGATTTCTCGGGTTTATTATTAACTATTTGTTTTACTAGGCGCAGGAAAGACAAACTCAGATGTTTTGACTTGCCTGATGCCTCAAATTGCTTGGATAAATGTTGATACATGGTATATACTATCATATAGATACAATGTAGATACATTAGGTGCCAATATGACATTACATGCAAAAATTCAAAAATGGGGTAACGGTTTGGCCCTCCGCATAGGCGGTGCCATGCGTGAGATACCTCATCTTAAAGAAGGAACTGAGGTGGAAATTGAAGTCACTGAAACAGGTTTTACAGTTACCAAATCCAAGAAGAGAAAAAACTTTCCCTTCAAAGAATCAGATCTTCTAAAAGGTTTATCAGCTCAGACTGCCCATGCAGATTTACTTGCCACGCTTGCACCTAACGAGATTGAGCAATAATGGCTAAATCATACATACCTGAACGAAACGACATTATTTGGCTGGATTTTGAACCAACAAAAGGGAAAGAAATTGGTAAATATCGCCCTGCGTTGGTCTTATCTTCTAAAGAATACAATCGGGCAACTGGATTGATTATTTGCTGTCCGATAAGCACCAGTATTCGCGGAGGTACCACAGAAGTTCCAATCGATAATCTCGATGAACCCTCAGTTGTCGCTGCCAGTTTGATCCAGACACTCTCTTGGAACGATCGCAAAGCAAAGTTTATTATTGAAGCCGAACCTCTAGTAATGGAAGAGGTGTTATATCGAATTATTCCCTTGATAGGTGCTGACAGGCTTTTTCAAGAGTCTGAGTAACAATCGATTTAGGTGTTTACTGTTTTTGAATAGTGAACGCCAGCTAAATCCCTTATTCCGTTAAACTACTTCATCAACGGTTTCTAAACTTCCTGACATCTGTCGAATCAAATAATCCGATATTCGTTGCATCGGTTTTCGTAGTCGCTCAACATCCCGCATAATATACCCAGCGGTTACATCATGAGTCATTTTATGGTTGAGTAGACGCTTTAAGGCATACGCTGGTAGATCAAGACTCTCAGCAGTAGTAGCAAACGTGCGTCTTAAATTATGAACCGTGAAAGTAACTCCAGATAATTCAGCCACTTTTAACATCGCTTTTCTGGGTTCCACCAGTTTTACTCGGAGCTGGGAAGACAAACTCACTGGTTTTAAATTCTTTTCTTCGCAAAACTAATTCACTTATTTTGATAATGAGTTAATATCCTATGAGTGGGCAGTTTAGGTTGTAATAGCATAGGACTATAACACCCTGAATGACTTCAACTCACCCTTTACCCTTCAACTATTCAAAAAAAACAGATTATAATCGCTGCTTTCTCCCATGCCGTAACCGTTATGCTGATTTCAAAAAAAAGGCTCGTACAGGCCTTGAGCAATTTCACCAACAGAAACACGCTCATTAAAGAATTAGCTCATCCCTCGGAAAATGAGAAAAACCTGTTTTTCAAATGGGTCTTGGCCTTTTGGCTAGGCTCCAACATTTCTCGCGAAATGGTTCATAAGCCCCGGTTAACAACGGAATGTCAACAATGCATTGATGCGGTTTATTTTTGCATTCTGATACTGGATAAACAAATGAGTTTGTTAGACAGACACTCCGCGGCGTTTAGAGTGCTGAAAAACACCCTGTTTGGGATGCTTGACTACTATAACGGTCATTTTCTCTTGATAGTGCAGGAACCCCGCACCATCCTGACTGCGTTTATTCAGTTAGTTCAAACCATCAATCACCAATCCTGCCCCTCTTCCTCCGATCGCAAAATTCTTAAGCACACTCAAAAAGCCTGTCTGGCTGAGCTTTCGTTATCCCAGCCGCAACCAGGGCCATTGGTTACCCAGGCTGCCAATGATGTGACCTCGATTACTAAAGTCAATCCATTCAATATGGGCATTGCGATGAATAAACTGATTACCGCTAATTTTGATCAGTCGTTTTTTTCCCCATGGCAGCAGGCCTGACTAAAACCCATTCAGTAGAAAAATTCTTCATTCAAACGCGAGATGGCACTGTTCTTGAAGGACTTTCTGTTAAAGAGAAAAACAAAAGTAACAAAACAGTGGTTCTGGCACTGATTGGGCACTTTCAAGCGGAGCATAGTTACCTGAACACCAGTTTTTATGCGTTTCAGGCGCTTTTTGATACGCAACTGGTTATCATCAACCATCGCAATTACTCCAGCCGTTCCAACAAATTCGCGGCTCATCCCCAGGAGTTAGCTGAAGATGTGGTCGCCTTTGCTCATTATTTTGTGGAAAGGAAGCAACGGGTGGTGCTCTATGGAATGTGCGGAGGAGCAGCCCACATGATTTTAGCGGCAAACAGCCTGTTGCATCAGAAAATTCCCTTCAAACTCATTGCCGATCGCTTCGCTCAGCGATACATCGACTTCACAGATTACAAAACCCTCTCCAGATTCAGGGATCATTTGAATACATTTCCCGAAGGTTTTAAACCAAGGGGATTGCCTGCTTTTTGCCAGAATCCTCTCTTTGTTTACTGCCTGACTTTTTTTCTGTTTATAACCCTGTTTCTTTTATCTAAATCGGCACTGGTTTTAACGAAAGCCGCCATTGACTTTGGCCAATTGATTCAAATCATCCCTGAAACCGATCGTTTGATTTTACAAGCAAAAGGGAAAAAATCAGCGCCCGGCCATGAACCACTATCCACGGACATGATTGTCCATCCTCAGAATGACTTAAGGAATGCGGTCAAAGAGAAACGTAAGCAGCGAAAATCCCTGTTAAACAAGTTAGCCGAACTTTGCCTTAAGGCCGCGGGCCACGCGGTTTTTTCCCAAGAGATTCAACAGATTTTCCTAACACTTTTTCAACGTTTTCATCAATGCCTGGAACTGATCAGCAATGAAAAATTAATGGACGACGCCAACACCGCCACAGTCAGGGATTTACACAGCAGAAAGCTTTATACTCTCACAACCCGAAACAAATTACCCATCCATCAATTGATCACCGGTTTTTTCAGGCAGCCGAGCCAATCGTTTCAACCGGTGATTGATTCACTCATTCCTTATTCCAGCAAAACCATCGTAGCTGCACTAGAACACCTTTATGGTCATTCCCCCTCTTTGGCCTCTCATTTCTTAGCCTTTGCCAAGCATCTGGCTTTGTTTTTACAGGAGCTAAAAGTCAATGAATCATTTCTGGTGGCGATGGCCGATCGTTTGACCTCCACTCAATTGCCGGATTTGCAAGCCCCGGGCAAAGCCTTGCTTGCCAGTGCATTATTTCAGCGGATGAGTCAGCATTTACAACAAACTGGCGCCGATCACCTTCCTCTGTTAACAGGCATTCAATAAGCGCTCCTCATTGCCTGGCAATGCTCAGAAGCCGCTGCCACCGGGCCTGTTCAGCGGTTATCTAAACCCGCGATACGATCCTGTTGTCTCCTTTCTCCCATTTAATATTGAATTAATAATTTTCATATAAAATTAAATAAACACAAAATGGGATAAAATAATGCATTTGGTCATTTATTTTTGTGGTACGGGCGATTCTGGTAATGGCTTTCCTGATCAGTATGATTATGTTAACAAAGAAGCTGGCGTTCGAACCATTTTGGTTAAAGGGTGTGATGAACCCGAAGTCTGCAACAGTGCCCTATTTCCCAATTTAAAAGGTTTTGCCAATCGCTTTGTATCCACTTTAATTGAGCGTGACGGAAATGATTTCAAATTAAAGGTAGGGAAAACCCGCGATCCGCAAAAAGAAGATCCTGAGGATACACCTGAAAACAAGATTTTAAAGAGCCTTGGTATTCGTCTTGACTGCACGGACATTGATGCTGCCAATGTAGGTGAAAAAATTGAAAGCATCACGTTATGCGGCTATAGCCGCGGGGCTGTCACTTGTTTTGAGACGGCCAGGGCGTTGCATGAACTGGCTCCTCACTCCAAAACACCTGTTCCTGTCGATATTGTCGCCAATCAGCCTGTTTCGGGCAATGCGTATCAAGGTCCTTTAACCAATGCACGAAGCATTGCAGATTGCAGCGACCTACCCAATCTCCGTAATGTCAGCGTCATTTTAGGGGCTTACACAGGCGAATTGCTCACTGTCAATTTGCAGGTTAAAAAACGCATGCCTGCCTCGCTAAGCGCCTACAAAAACACCTACCTCCTGGTGGGTAATCCCGTTTACACCACCACCGAAACAACCAACGATCAGGGTGAAGTAAGCAAAAATTTTAGCTCGAATGCAGCTCTTTACTACGTAGACTCCCAGGGAAAAGCCAAAAAAGTTGATTTTAATGAGAACTACAACACGGGTTACATGCTGGACTTTCTTGATATTCACCCGACAAAAGAAAAAAAATATTCTATCCAAACTAATCATTTTAAATCGCTAACTGAAGAAAAAATTGAAGCAGAAGCTCTGTCTAAGGATACCAGTGGTCTTCACCGAGGATTTTTTTCCCAGATTCTCCCCAGATTACCTCGCAAAGCGCACCGCGATTTGATAGTTATCCCTCGTGACAGTCATCACCAGACACGCGTTAACGCCCCTGACGGTGATGAGCACCTGCACTGGCAAGTAGCCAAATACCTGGACTCCAATCATAGTCCTGATGCACAACAGCCGCGTTTGGTTAAAGAAGGCCGTGTTAAAGAAAAAGAGGAAAAAGCCCGCCAGACGTACAGCCTGTATGACAAAGAGCCCCCGACTTATTTTCCTGTAGCCAGTGAAATGCAACGCTTTTTTGGTTTAAAAAAGGAGATGGTTTATCGTTATACCGATAAATTGCATCCTAATCGACTCACACGCCGGGGGATGGAATGGCATAAGAACGAAACACTGTTTGCCTGGTGGCAACGCCATGATAAAAAAATCTCGGGCTCTCCAACGCCACTGACGAAAGAACTGATCCATCTTCTTAAAAAGGCGGACGGCTCGAGGGAGACTCTTCTCGAACAAAAAGACACCCTGCTTACCCTGTTTCGAGAAGCGGAGCGCTGGCTGATACTGAAAGAAAATACGGCCACGTCCCGTTATTACCAGGTTGAAAGCTTGCGCACCCATGTTTTTGAATGCTTGAAAGAGATTAAGGTTGACGACAGGGAAATTGCTGTATTAAATCGTGAGATGCTTAAGGAAACAGGGTATTTTCTTAAACATTGGACTGCAGGCAGCGAAGCTGCCTCCTGGTTTAAGACCAAAGAGACCGAGGTATTGGATGAGGCCTTTAAACAGCATGATAAGAAAAAACCATCGCGAGAAAACGATGAGGCGCTCTTAAAGGCCATGGACGATTGGCTTAATGCGAAAGAAAAAGGGAAGTCCAAAAGCAGCCGTTATGAGCTGGTACTTGAAATGTATGAGCAGTTAGCAGACGTTATCAGTAGCACTTACGGTGAAAATGCAGCCTTGGCCCTTAAGTGAACTGATCATTCATTCGCCTGGGGATTACCCGGCTCCCTGGGTAATCGGCCTGTTAATGAAACCCCTCTGCCATTCTTTTCTTTAGGTATTCAACATCCACTTCCAAAATCACCCGAATATTATCCCGGATGCCTTCAAGACCTTTGTGCAGGTTTTCTAATAAATTAAAATCCCGATTGCTGAAGGCCAGATCGGCTAATTCCGATAACTCGTGCTTTGAATGCTTAAGAAAAATTTTACCTTGCGGATCGGTTCTTACACTGATTTCTCCCGCCGTAAAATCATTGTTTAATGCGATTTTTGCAAACCCTGACACCACCTGTTTTATACTTTCCTTTCTTGCTGCAATGATGGCCAAAACCAAATCATAGATAATCACCGCCTGCTTTTGTCCCAGGGATTCTGCATGAAAATAAGGTTTCAGGATAGAGAAAATAAACTGATTGACCGGATCCGCCTTTTTTGCAATTTTCTCAAGGTAATCCACATTATCTACCCTCACGTTATCGATAGCGCCAGGCCCTAAAATCATGAAATCACAGGCGTGATGCAGTAATACGTCTATCGCATGAGGATCCGCATAGGCGTTAAATCCTGCCCCTTGAATGGCGCCGCGCAGGCTTTGAATGGGGAGATTGGCCATCATCAGAATTCGGATGTTGGCCATTTCCTCAGGAAAGCGTTGCACTGCCTGCGCCAGATTGGTCGCAGGCCCAAGCGCGATTATAATCATGTCGGGGTGTTTTCTGGCCGCCTCAGCGATGGCGGCCGGCGCATCCGTTGGCAAATGCCCAAGGTCATGTTTTTTCTGACACCCCCAAAGCCCATCAGGCCCCATGATGAATTGACCAAAACGGATGGGGGCAAAGACCAATGGACTTGCCGCTCCCATAATCACCGGAATATCCTGCCGATTAATGACGTCAAGCACAGTCAGGGCATTGTTGGTTGCATCCTGCAGGCTGCTATTGCCGCAGACGGTAGTAATTCCCAACAGTTTGACGTTTTTTTGCCTGGCCAGCCAGATAATGGCCAGCGCATCATCAACGCCCACATCGGAGTCTATGACTATTTTAACGGTTTTGTTGTCATCCGTATCGACCATGCAGGGTATCCCGTTGTCATGTTAAATGAAAATTTGCATCGTCATCACACAGGGTACGGTGTTTTAAAATAGCATTCAGCCTATCGCCTACCTTATCGGCTTCATTGTCCGGGAAACCTAAAAGAGAGATGAACTCATTCCGGTTTACCCAGTGCAGGCTTTGCCCTTCCAGCCCCGTAATTTTGCCTCTAAATTGATCAATCAACCAAACATCGTACAACATGTCGTTATTGGAATGATGATAGGGTATTTTAATCCAGGGTGTTGCCTGAGTGACTTCAATGCCAATTTCCTCTTTAAGTTCACGCTGCAAGGCAGCTAAAGCGGCCTCGCCAGACTCTACCTTTCCTCCAGGCACCTCCCAGATGCCAGCCTGAGGCTGATGCTGCCCGCGTTGGGCAACGAGTATAAGACCTTCTTTATTGATAATAAGCCCCATCACGACATGTATCATGCTATTAGCCGTCCGTTCTTTTAGAAGTTAGATTCCCACAGGGTTATACCTTAGGCGAATCGCGTTAAATTCCCAACAGTTGACTTAAATAGTTTATGCTTATCAGTATAGTTGTCATTTTGAGCGATGGAGAATTAACAGGGGTCAGTCCCGGCGGAACTCGCTCAGCGTGTATTCTGGCTCAACAGGAACAACAAAACCCGGGGAAATCGAGTTTGCCGAAAACATCGGCTTGTGGCCACCCCGATGAACATCTTGCAATTTTACAGCCATTGTGCAATCTTTTAGCTCAATTCACAGACAAGGAAAGACTATGCAGGCAGAGGAATTACTCTTGACTATCCGCTCCATCATTGCCGAAGAACAGCAGTGGCAATCCCAGGTTCGCTATAACTGGGTGAGAGAATTTGGAAAAAATTTAGTCATGCTCATGAACCCGGAGTATGCAATTGAGTTTCTGAAACTGGCTGAGCCAGAATTTCGCCTGCCTAAAGGGATTATTGCCATTAATCAGTTATTGGATAATAACGACATGCTGGCCTGTCGAAAAATTGAGGGCATTAAAGTGATATTAGCCGCCAAAGGGTACGACGGAATTAAAGAACATAAAAGCTGGAAACGTACTGACGCGACCCACGGTATTTATTGCCGCCTGGCAGAAGAAATACGGGTATACGAAACCCAGTGCCTGCAAGAACAAAGAGATTACACTCCCGCGGCAGCCTGTTCCTGATTAACATCATCAACCCATTGATTATTTCTGGCCATGACTTCAGCAATTATGGCCAGTTGCATCAGGGAGCCTAAGTAAACCACGCTGTTTTCCATGTCGTCTGCACTGACGTTTTCTTCTTCGGCAGCCACTAATAGCGCATCCCTTAACGCCTCAAGTTGTTTTTTTACCTGACCCGGCTTCAGATTGACTTGCTTCTCTTCAAACAAGGCCGCAACCTCTGCCTCCAGTGCCCTCAAGTCCCAACCAGCCCTGGCGGCAGCCAGACGGCATTTGTCCTGATTGATGTATTCATAAACATGGGTGATGGTAGCCTGCAGCAACACCTGGTTCTGAAAATCCTGTTTTGCCTCCTCAAAGACAGACAGTTTTTTGGGCGGCAATCCCTCCTGTTCAAGGGTTTCCAATAAGCCGCGGCAAAACCAGAACAGCGAAGTCAAATCATACAAGGGCTTTTTTTGCGGCTCAGGCGCTAAAAGTTGCCTGACATTATAATGCAGGTATCGCGACAGTTTATGCAGGCGGCCCGTCAACTGCGTCAGCGTATCGCTTCGCCACAAGGCATTAGCCACCAGAAAAGTCGAGGTGATGCCAATTAAAATGCCACCCAAACGCTCCAGGGGGGGATCCAGTGCAATCGGTGGCCCGCCGGCCTGCGCCAGGGTAATGATTAGAGCAATATTAGCCTGTAGGCCAATGTACGCATAGGCCGTGTATTTAAATGAGAAATAACTGAATACCCACACACCAAACAGTAAAATGATAATCAAATCATATAAATCCATCCGAATCCAGGCAAGAGAGCACAGCGCCAATCCACCGCCTGTCAAGCAACCCAGCAAACGGTAGAGGCTGATGTTTTTCATTTCATAGATGCTTTTTCGAATGGAAATCACAATACTACTGATTAGTCCGTTTAACCCGCCGGGCCAATTGCTGATTAACCAGAAACAGAGTGCCAGAATCACACTTAATCCGGCTTTAATGCTGTGCTTGATAATGTCCGGATCCGTCTGCAACCGCTGTTTCCTGCTGATGAGCCGGGCATGGGGAGCAGTAAATTTCTGCCCTTTGACCAGAACCAGTTGCAACGACTGCAGCTTGTTCACTAACTGCCGCAGCAGATGGCTGATGGCAAAAACCGCTTGTTGATGTTGACTGTTTCGCGCCGTAAGCACGGACAGGGCCGCGTCCAGGGAGTGCAGGGCCTGCGTACTATTCAGTTCCTTTCCATCGTCCGTTTGCTTTAGAAAATGGCACTTAATGCAATCAAGATCCTCGATGATCGCTGAAAAAACCTCAGCCAGAGGCAAGTCTGTTGTTTTCAGTTCTGCCTGAATGCTCGCATACTGCTGCGACGAAATGAAAAAATGAAGGCTGCGGTTTAAACTGTAAATGGAATCAAACAGCACACGCAGCTGATCGATTTTTTCGCGCTTAAATCCCACCTCACGCCGCATGTACCCTAACATGTCCGTGGCTTTGACAACCGATTTTTTGAATGCCTGCATGTTCTTTCGCAGTTCATCCACAGCCGAATGCCGCAATAAGAGGTTATCCTGCACCGCCCGGATTAACTGTTGAAATCCGGTAAATACCTGCCCCACTTCCTTATCCAGGGCCTCATGAATATTAATGGGGAAAAGACAAAAAGCAGCCGCGGCGGATACCAGAACCCCTAAACCGATTTCTATCGGACGCCACACCGCCACCCAGAAGGCCTGCTCAGGGGCGATGGCGAGATCGGCGATAACAATAAAGGCGCTGATCGCGCCCAGCAGATAGGCATAGGCATACACACTGAAGTTATAGTAATAAACGGCGATGGTAACTAACAAAAAGGCTGACAACAGATACAGCAGAAAACTGTTGGCAATGTATCCGGCAAGAAAATAACCGCCCCAGGCCCCTGCAAGGGTTCCGGCAATACGCATGATGGCTTTATCAATAATGCTTCCGGTATAAATATTGGCCAGGATGACGGTGGTCATGCCCGACCAATAGGGTTTGTCGAGGTGAAGAGCGAACGCCAGTAACACAGCCGCTACCGCTGAAATGGCCGTGCGGACCGCAGCGCGGTTTTCTTTGCTCTGAGGGATAAACGGTTTAAACCAGGCTAATGCCTCAGCGGTAGGTAACGGTTGTCGCACTGGCACCTATCCTTAAGGGGTATTCAGGGGAAACATCGTCGATGTAAATGCGCACGGGAAAACGCTGTGCGATTTTAATCCAATCCTCGGTGGCTTCGAGGTAAGCCAGGGTTGAAGGTGCAACACTGCCGGCCTGAACACGATTAATGCCCCAACCAATACTCCCTACATGGCCGTGAAAGGTTTTACCGGGATACATGTCCAGTTTGATGGTGGCCTTGTCGCCCGGCTGGATTAAACGAATGGCCGTTTCACGGTAGCGGGTCACAACCCACCAGCGTTTGGTTTCGATGAGCGCAAACAGGCCCTCGCCCGTGGCAATGTATTGACCACGGCGTAAATTAAAATTGGTGATATAGCCATCCGCTGGCGCAGTAATGAGTGTGTGATTGTATAAATAGGCTGCTTTGTCATACTTTGCCTTGGCCGCCCGTACTTCATTGTCATCGAGAGTAATCTGAGCAATGCGTAATCGCTCGTTGGCAGCGATAACCCGTGCCTCCTGCTCCTTGATTTTGGCTTCAATATTAATTAGTTGAATTTCAGCCAAAGCCCCCTCGCTCTGCAGTCTTTGATAGCGTTGATAATGATCTTTGCTTAATGCGAGAATGGATTGGGTTTGTCTGAGTTTCTCTTCAGCCACGGTAATCGCCAGTTTGTTATTTTCATAATTGACCTGGCTCATTTTATAATCAGCCTTTGCTTTCTCCATGGCATATTTAAAGGGGCGCGGATCAATCTCGATCAGTTTTTGTCCTTTCTTGACGTTCTGGTTTTCCTTAATGTAGATGGCGCTGATGGGTCCGGAAACCAACGAGGCGATGTTGATCACGTTGGCTGAAACATAGGCATCGTTGGAGCGCGTATCGTAATAAGCAAAATAGCGGTAACCGGCAAAGGCCAGGACGATGAGCGTCACCGTGATCACATGCGGCCAATATTTAAATGCCAGAAAACGCTCCTTGTCCATTAACCGCAATCCCCTTGCAACGTCGAATGAAGTATATCAATATAGCTAATCGCAGCGCGTTTGTGGAGAGTAGTGTCTACGCTGCACATGAATTGCCAACCGGAAACACCATGCCTTTGACCCACCAGGATATTATGCGGCAATTGCGGCAACAAAACCACGTGCTTGTGCCCTTTGCCTTACCGTCTACCGTCATTCATGACGCCATGGCGGCTTTTTTCCGATTTTTAGACGAACCTCCAGTCATCCGGGAGCACATTGATTTTACCATAGCCCCCCTGCATCGCCGCGGCGACGTGGGTTTTAAGCAGCGGCATCCCGGTGACGACATTTACAATGACAGCAAGGCCTTTTTTCATTTCCATCCTGCCATTTTTCAACGCTACGGCACTTTCCTCACACAACAGCCGGTGGTGAATGATTTCATGCTGAAAGCAGAACCCGTCTGGCAAGCGGTTGCATCCACGGTGCATGCCCTGTTAACGACACTGCAGCCGCCTTTTCCGGGACTGGTCCACCGTGTTTTTGACACCCCGGACGTCCATATTCTTTTACGTTTTTTGAAATACAACTGGCAACAATCCGGCAAGTACCTGGCCAAACCCCATTTCGACGCCGGCTCGATGACCTTAGCCATCGCCGAAAGCGGCCCGGGTCTTCGTATCGGTAGCGGTCCGCATGATTTAACACCGGTTCAACATCAGCCTGGCCATGCCATTTTTATGCTGTCCAGTAATTTCAAGCAACTCATGCCTGCCGATGAGTTGACCGCGGGTTGGCATGACGTCATCCAGCTCGATGAAACCTTCATCGGCAAACCCTACTCACGTTGGGCTCTGGTCGCGTTTATTGAAGCCCATGGCGTGACAGCATTACCCAGAACCGAAACACACAAATGGTTTCAGGGTGAAACAGGGCCACTGAACTAGACCACGAGAAAGCGCCAACTCAAGATTCCCGGTTTAACAAACATCGGGGATGGCGAGGTGCAGGGCTGTTCAGCAATCAACTGCGCAAAGCGGATTTGCAGCAAGTCGCGATCCGTAGAGGCCATGGTAACCCGCCAATGGTAGGTGCTGTGCAGGCGATTTTCCGCGACAGACTGCATGCAGGGATAGGTCCCTAACGCTTCGATAACGAAACGATAATGCAATCCGTTGACTTCATAAGGACAACCCTGCCCCTGCAGGAGACGCTCAATGACCTGATTGGCTTTGTCTGAAGGCAGGAGGCAGCCGGGCCATGCGGTGAAAGCGTCTTTTTTAATGATTTGCCTTATCTTTTTCTCCATCACCTGAACGGCCCTGTGTTTATTAAGCAGCTGGTTAAGTGACTTGTGATAAAGCCATACCTGTTGTTGCTGCGATAACACCAACAGCATCATCAGACTTAAAAACAACAGGGCGGTAATCAGAATAAAGCCTTTGGAATTCACGGGATGCGCACCAGGGTATTGACAATCCGCTGCTGGTTATCGGCAAGCCCCAACGTGACGGTCAGCACCTGCCCTTTGGCACCGGCGTGCAATCGGGCAAAAAAAGAACGGACCGCCGCGCTTAATTCTTCTGCATGACGGGATTGGTAAAATAGCGCCGGTTCACCGGATTGGTTTTTCTGCACAAAGAATTCCTCCTCAAGCCACTCCCCCACATAAGCAGGCGGCGTATAGGGAAATTTAAGCGGGTCTTTCAGCGTGAGTTCACATCGACTGTCACCCTGTGCCTTCAGGCGCTCAATGGTGGTTACTTCCGCATGAAAGCAATCGGCAATCATGATGACCTGGCGAGGGGATAATCGGCAGCCCGAGTCCACCAGCACCTGTGAAGAGCTTAAAATGCGGTTTACTGCCGTAAAATCCTCGCTCATGCGTTTGACGCCAAGGCGGTTTTCTGTGCCGCCTGACAGGGTAATCGCCGCCAGGGATTGCCGCCTGCCGCGTCGGTCGGCTGCGGTTAACCAGCCTATTCCGGCACAGGGTGTAAACCCGGCCTGGCGTATATTATCCTGCAGCAGGTCAATGATCATCTGCACATCATCACTCGCCGTCACCTGCTGTTGAAACGAAACGTCGTGGCGGCGGGTCATAAGGTAATGGTTAAACAATGCGCCTAAAAGGATGCTGCCAAGCAGTAAGCCAATCATGATTTCAACAAGGCTGAAACCCGTTTGTCTTTTCATTTCTTTCCTCCTGCAAATGAAGAAAGCGGTTTAAGGCCTGCCAATCGCAGCTCATACGCATTGTCGCTGGTTAAGCACTCGCTGAATTGGGCTTCCGCCTGATTAAAGAGGCAGAGGCTCTGCCATTGCTGAGTTAAAAGTCCGAATGATGTACTTAAAATCACCAAAAGCGTGATCAGTACTTCAATCAAGGAGAATCCTTGTGAAGAGGTCATATTCCATTTTCCCTGGGTTGGTTGCCGGCATTAGCCTAGCGTGATTCGCTGCCTCTGACAAGATCACTCTGCGTTATTTTAATCATTCACTTGTGATAGGGGTTGCGGTAAGATGAGGCGAAATTATTTTCAAGGAGAGACCTTTGCCCTGCGATTATCATCTGCTGCCTCATGAAGGGATTCGCTCACTCAGTCCCTATGTTCCCGGCAAATCCATTGACGAATTGGCCAAGGAAAAGGGATTGGATAATATTATTAAACTGGCGAGCAATGAAAACCCGTTGGGATGCAGCCACTTGGTCAAGGAGGCACTGGCTAAGCTAACCGGCATTCAACTGGCCACGTACCCTTCCTTGATTCACCACCCGCTACGGGCGGCACTGGCCGAAAAATTAGGCATCAAAGAACCCATGCTGGCTTTCAGCAATGGCTCAGATACCCTGTTTTCCTTGTTGCTCATGCTGTTTGCCCTGCATCAGGACAAACACATGCTCACGCATGCCCACGCTTTTGTCTCCTACAGCATTCAGGCAAAAATTCTGGGTATCCCGGTCGTGATATCGCCTGTTGGGGAAAATTACGAGGTGGATATCGACAGGATGATTAACCTGTGCAATGACCAAACCGCCATTGTTTTTTTAGCGAATCCCAATAATCCGACCGGACTTTTTATTCCGCTTGATGACGTGAAGCGGCTCTTGCACGCCCTACCGGAAACCACCATCCTGGTGCTCGATGAAGCCTATTATGAGTTTGCCTACCCGCGCGGAGATAAAAGCAGCCTTAATCTCTTGAATGAATACCCAAACTTAGTCATCACCCGTACCTTTTCCAAGGTTTACGGATTGGCGGCCCTGAGGTTGGGCTATGTCATGGCTAATCCGGCTATTATTGACATGCTGTTACGCATTCAGCCGCCTTTTGCAGTCAATCAGGCGGTACTGGAAGCCGGCTATGCAGCCATTCACGATCTTGATTTTGTTACCCAGACACTGATCACCAATGCGCAAGGCATGCAACAAATGGAGAAGGGACTCAAGGGGCTGAATTTGCAGGTCTTGCCGTCTAAAGGCAATTTTATCAGCTTTGATTGCGGCATGAGCAGCCTGCCGATTTATGAAGGCTTGTTAAACCAGGGGGTTATTGTACGTCCTCTTGTTTCTTTTGGTTTGCCTAATCATTTACGGGTGACCATAGGAACCATGCAGCAGAATATTCGTTTTTTAAATGCTTTGTCCACGTGTTTACACGATCACCGTAAGGAGCTAGAACATGAAAAGTGATTTGCAGCATAAGCATTGTGAATCCTGTGAGGGTATAGGTCAGGCGCTCACCGCCGAGCAGGTCAAAAACTTAATGCCGCAGCTGCATCAAAGTTGGGAGGTGGTGAATAACAGCAAAGAAATCAAACGCTCTTTTTCATTTGCTGATTTCTATGAAACCATGGCCTTTGTCAATGCCATTGCCTGGATGGCCAACAAAGAAAACCACCACCCCGATCTGGAAGTCGGGTACAACTATTGCCACGTTCGTTTCATGACCCATGCCCTGCAGGGGTTATCGATGAATGATTTTATTTGCGCCGCTAGAGTGGATGCGTTGCTTGAATAAATTTTTACAATAAAAAACCCGCTTCGAGCGGGTTTTTTATTGCTTTCACAAACGGTTTAAGGTCTGTCATCGATTTCTTTACGCTGGTTAGGCAGGAAATCTTTGCGATCCAACCCCATGACCACCGCTAAAGCACCGGCCACGTAAATGGACGAATACGTACCGACCACAATACCAATAATCAGCGCCAGAGAAAAACCGCGGATGGTCTCGCCGCCATAGACAAACAGGGCCACAACCACAAACAAGGTTAGAACTGAGGTCATGATGGTTCGCGACAAGGTCTGGTTAATGGAGATATTCATAATCTCCAGCGGCGAAGCACGGCGAATTTTAATGAAATTCTCGCGTACGCGGTCAAACACAACGATGGTGTCGTTCAGTGAATAACCGATGACGGCGAGCAAACCAGCCAGTGCTTTTAAATCAAATTCAATACCGAACATAGCAAAAACACCCAGGATCAACACCGGATCATGAATAAGCGCGACAGCCGAACTGACCGCCAGACGGTATTCAAAACGCATGGCGATGTAAATCATGGTGGCCAGCAGCGAGACAATGATCGCTAAAGCCCCTTTAGTCGCCAATTCCTCCCCAACCTGGGGGCCGACAAAATCCACCCGTTGTTTGGTTGCTCCGGGCAAGGCACTCATCACCTTGTCCACCAGTTCGCTTTGCTCCATGTCCGCTTTGGGGCCAATGCTGATGAGCACGTCTTTTGACGTCCCATAACTGACCACCTGGGCTTCTTTAAAACCGGCCTGATACAGGTTCTCGCGAATAGCCGTCAAATCCGCGGCGTCAGTGTAGGTAACCTCAATCTGGGTACCGCCGGTAAAATCAAGACCCCAGTTCAAGCCATTGATGAGCAAGGCCGCGATGGAAACAATAAAAATAAGCGCAGACAGGAGGGCAGTCCATTTACGCGCCCCCATGAAATCGACATTTGAGTTTGGATTAAAAAATTCCATCTAAACCTCGCATTAAATACCAATAGACAGTTTTTTGACATTACGACCGCCGTAATACCAGTTCACGATGGCACGCGTGTAAGTAATACTGGTCAACATGGAAGTGATTAACCCCAGAGACAGGATCACAGCGAAGCCTCTGATCGGGCCCGTACCAATGGCAAACAAAACAATCCCTACAATCAGGGTAGTCAAGTTGGCATCCAGAATGGTCGAGAATGCACGATCATAACCTGCGTAAATGGCTGCCTGCGGTGACAGGCCATTGCGTAATTCTTCCCGTATGCGCTCGTAGATCAGTACGTTGGCATCGACCGCCATACCCACGGTTAACACAAATCCGGCAATACCGGGCAATGTCAACGTGGCCCCCATAATCGACAGAATGGCGCTTAACAAAATCAGGTTAAGGAACAGGGCAATGTCGGCGACAAGACCAAAGAAATGGTAGTACACCAGCATGAGCACCAGAATCAATCCCATACCCACTTCGAGAGACACCATGCCGCGGCGGATATTTTCTTTACCCAGGGACGGACCTACCGTTCTCTCTTCAACCGGATAAATGACCGTGGGTAAGGCCCCCGCCCGAAGCAGCAGGGCAAGATTGCTGGCTTCCTTGCTGTCGGACAGGCCAGTGATCTGGAAGTTATTGCCCAGCGCATTCTGGATGACCGGCGCACTAATCACACGCTCTTCTCGACGAGTCGTGCGTTTGTTCACGCCATTGACGTTTTGAATACTGGTTTTCGTTTCCACAAAGACAATCGCCATGCGCTTGCCAATGTTTTCACGTGTGATTTTGGTAAACAAATTTTCACCGCCGCCACCCAGTTGAACCTGAACCGCAGGTGTCGCGGTTTGCTGGTCAAAACTGGAGACTGCACTGGTGATGGAATCGCCGCTTAACACCACCTGACGTTTCAACAGAATCGGTTGGCCGTCCATCATGTACAGCTTGCTGTTAACTGGCACAGCGCCCGTTTGTTTCGCCACCAGCGGATCATTTTCCTGATCGACCAAATGGAATTGCAACGTGGCCGTGCCACCAAGAATCTGCTTGGCGCGGGCTGCATCCTGAATGCCCGGCAAATCCACCGCCACACGGGTTGCGCCCTGTTGCTGCACCACGGCCTCACCCACACCCAGTTCATTGACGCGGTTACGTAGAATACTCATGGTCTGTTCGATGGTATTCTGGCGAATGGTGTTTAACTCATCCGGGGATAAGGAGGCAGTCATGCTCAAGGTTTTGGCCGAAGAGTTAAAAACCAGCCCTGAGAAATTCTCACGCACACCCGCCTCGGCATCACTCATCGCCTTGGGCGTGCGGAAACGGATCTGGATGCCTTTTTCATTGATGTAACGAATACCTGCATAGCGTATACCGCTTTCGCGTAAATTCTGCCCAATGTTTTTCATCAAGCCTTCATAGCGACGGTTAACCACACTGTCGACATCAATCTCAAGCAGGAAATGCACTCCGCCACGCAAGTCGAGTCCCTGCTTCATGGGTTCAGCACCAATGCGGCGCAGCCACTCCGGTGTCGAAGGGAGCAGGTTGAGCGCCACAGTGTAATCGGAGCCCAGACCATTTTTAATGACATCCTGAGCCAACAGTTGCGTGTCAGTGGAAGGAAAACGGACCTCCACGCCTTCGCTGCCTTGCTCAATGGAACTGTAATCCAGTTTGGACTGCTCAAGCAGTTGTGTCACTTCATCCTTTAACTCCTCGGTGTTGGCACCGGACTGGGAACTCACCTGCACGGCTGGATCTTCGCTGTACAGATTAGGTATGGAGTAGACAAGACCAACGACTGCAATCAACAGCAGCGCCAGGTTTTTCCAGAGGGGGTATTTATTCTGCATTTCCTTTCCCTGTGACAAACTTAGAGGGATTTAATCGTGCCTTTGGGCAACACATTACTCACCGCATTACGCTGGATACTGATTTCAACACCTTCAGCAATGCTGGCTTTAATGAATTGCTCATCAAGACTGACTACTTTGGCGACAATACCGCCAGACGTGACAATTTCATCACCCTTTTTCAGCGCAGTAACCATTTCCCGGTGTTCTTTGGCGCGCTTGTTCTGAGGTCTTATCAACATAAAGTAGAACAATACAAAAATAGCCACAATCATAATCAGTGAAAACGCACTTTCAGATTGATTAGCCGGCGCAGCCGATGTTGCCGCTGCCATTGCATCGCTAATAAAAAAACTCATCACACTCTCCTCAAGTTCACTGCCTGCTCCGCCATGAATCAATGCGGGCAGTCAAGATAGCGTGACATCATAGCGAGATTTCACGCAGAGGTAAATGAACATTCACGGGAAATTGATCGCATGAGCGGCTATTTAATCAATGGTTTTGACAATAATGAACATTATGCTGGATTAAAAGCCTCTGGGCCAGCAAAGGCGTATGCTGGAGCAAGTGATGAAAATAGGCGCGGGTGTAGTTCTGTTGGCAGACGGGGCAGGCGCACCCTGCGGACAGCACCGTAAAATCCTGGCTGTATCGGCTATCAGACAGATTCATCACCTGACCTTGATCATACACGCAGCCGTTGATGGCGTCCTCCGCCGGAAAATTGGCCTCAATCAGTCCCCCGTTGTCCTCGGTAGCGAGAAACGCATCCAGACGGTTACGGTAATGATAAGTCCCCTCTTCCTCAGAAAGAAGCCGAATCCCCTGCCACTCGGGTTTAAGCCTCTCGCAATGCGTTTTCAGACTTGGTGACAGCACGACATAGTCCGGCTTTAAAGCAATTATTAATGCAAGGATATCTGCCGCGTCCAGCTGGATAATATCCCCATCATAATGGGAACGCACCCGGTAATGCCCGGCTTTGTTTTCTGTCAGGGTCGATGCATTCAAGACCAATTCACCCGACCAGGGATAATAGCGTTTCAAACCGCTTAAGGAGTTAAGAAAATCCACACCGGGTTTCATTAGTAGGGCATCAAGGTATAAAGCCGCAACGCTAACGCCGGCTTGCTGCCAGTTCGCCAGCGTCAGGCAACTGCCGGCATGGGATGTTAAAACAGGAATCAGGCGTGGCATTGTCGGCATAAGAATCTCGGTAATTTAAAGCAATAAACTGGCATCGCCATAACTGAAAAAGCGGTAACGCTCTGCAATGGCTTCGCGATAGAGATCCATCGCCCGGGCATGGCCAATGAATGCGGAAACCAGCATCAGCAGCGTTGATTCCGGCAGGTGAAAATTAGTGATTAGGCCATCACAGATTTTAAACGTATAACCCGGGTAAATGAAAATATCCGTTTCTTTAATACAGGCTTGCAGTTGCCCGTCAACCACAGCACTTTCAAGGCTGCGAAGCGCCGTGGTACCGACAGCGATCACGCGTTTACCCGAAGCACGGGTGCGGTTAACCGCCTCAGCAAGCGCGTCGCTGATGATCAATTGTTCGCTGTGCATTTTGTGATCTTTAATGGCTTCGCAGCGAACCGGTCTGAATGTCCCGGCCCCCACATGCAAGGTGGAATAAGCAATCTGCACCCCCTTTTGCTGAAGCTGCGCCATCAGGGAATCATCAAAATGCAAACCGGCCGTGGGCGCGGCCACAGAGCCTTTATGGCGGGCATAAACGGTTTGGTAGCGCTCAAAATCCGCTTTTTCATCGTGGCGGGTAATGTAGGGGGGCAAAGGGATGTGACCAATGTCGGCGAGCATGGTGTCCAAATCGCCCAGCGTCTGACAATGGTACAAATCGTCCTGTTTGGCAAGAATCTGAACCTGCCACCCATTCGCCAAATCAATAATCATTTGCGCTTTGGGGGCTTTGCTGGCTTTGATGTGGGCCAGGAACTGATTGTCCGGTTTAAGGCGTTCAATGAGGAACTCGACCTGACCGCCGCTGGGCTTCCTCCCGAAAAAGCGTGCAGGAATGACTTTACTGTTGTTCATCACCAGCAAATCTCCGTCATTTAAAAAATCGGGCAATTGCTTGAATTGCTGATGCCGGTACTGCTCCTCGCCACGGCGGTAAACCAGGAGACGGGAATCGCTTCGTCCGGGCAGCGGGTATTGCGCAATCAGTTCTTCGGGTAAGTGAAAATAAAAATCGTGTTTGTACATCAATCAACCTGTAAAGCAAATTGACGCATTATACTGCGACTGAGGCAGGATGGCATAGTCACTGGCAAGAAAAAGCGGCCTAAAAGGCATTCATTTATGATAGGATAGCCCCCTTCTTTGTATTGATTTGATGTGGCTATGTTAACCCTGCGGCAAATTACCCTGTCCCGCGGCAATAAAGTGCTTCTGCAAAATGCCGGCGTGACCCTCTATGAAAAACAGAAAGTCGGTCTTGTCGGCAATAATGGCTGCGGTAAATCCAGTCTGTTTTCCCTGCTTCTTGGGCAACTGGGCCATGACAGCGGCGAATGGTTCCTGAATCCGCACACCCGCATCAGTCATTTGTCGCAGCAGATTCCAGACAGTACCGAGGCAGCGCTTGATTTTGTGTTGGCCGGCGATGACGGTTATCTCAACCTGCAACAACGATTGCAGGAAGCCGAAGCCCTTGGCAACCATGAGGCAGTGCTCGATTGCCACACCCGCTTAAACGAAACCGGCGGTTACAGCAAACCCTCCCAGGCTGCCGCGATCATGTCCGGTTTAGGTTTTAAACCGTCTGAGCTACAAAATCCGGTCAACAGTTTTTCCGGCGGCTGGCGCATGCGTTTGTCATTGGCGCGCTGCCTCATGAAGCCAGCGGATTTGCTGCTGCTCGACGAACCCACCAACCACCTCGACATGGAAGCCATTTTCTGGCTTGAGAAATGGTTGAAACAGTCACCCAGCAGCATTTTACTGATTTCACATGATCGTGAATTTCTGGATGCCTTTGTCAGCCATATCTTGCACATTGAAAATCAAACCCTGTCGCTTTACAGTGGCAATTACAGCCGCTTTGAGCAAACCCGGGCCCAACAGCTGGCTCTGCAGCAACTCATGCATGAAAAGCAGCAGCAGAAAATCAGCCACATGATGGCGTATGTGAACCGTTTTCGCGCCAAAGCCTCAAAAGCCAAGCAGGCACAGAGCCGTCTGAATGCCATTGCCAAAATGGACATTGTCGCCCAGGCGCAGGTGGATTCACCGTTTTCGTTTGAATTCTACCCTTGTCCGCGTGCCGGCAATCCCCTGCTTAACTGCATCCAGGTCGCTGCCGGATACGATCCTGGCCGACCCATTCTTAAGCGCTTGAATCTGATTTTAAATCCAGGAGACAGGATTGCTCTGCTTGGCCCGAACGGCGAGGGTAAATCAACCTTCATTAAAACCTTAACCGGCGGCCTCCCTGTGTTGGCTGGCGACATTCACCGCTCGCCACATTTGAAAATCGGCTACTATGCTCAACATCAGCTGGATGAACTGGACGATAACGCCAGCCCACTGCAAACTATCCAGGCCTTGTCTCCGGATGCACGGGAACAAAGCATACGTGATTACCTTGGCGGCTTTAATTTTGTCGGTGACATGGCCGTTAATCCCATCACTCATTTCTCAGGCGGTGAGAAAGCCCGGCTGGCCCTGGCCAAACTGGTCTGGCAAAAGCCCAACCTGCTGCTGCTCGATGAGCCGACCAACCACCTTGATTTGGGCATGCGCGCAGCCATCGAGATTGCCCTGCAAAGTTATGAAGGGGCCTTGATTTTGATTTCCCATGATCGCCACCTGCTAAAAACCACGGTGGATGATTTTTACCTGGTTTATCAACAACAGGTGCAAGGCTTCAAAGGAGATTTGGACGATTATTATCAGTGGCTGCAGACCAAAGACAGTCAAAAAGAGACCCCGTCTGCCAACAATGCCAATCAATACAAGGAAAAGCGCAGCCTGCAAAACCGCATGAAAAAACTGGAGCAGGTGATTGAGAGTCGTCAAACGCAATTGGCCGCGCTTGAAGAGGCGCTGGCCGATGTTTCCCTGTATGAGCCAGACCAGCAGAATAAATTAAACAAACTGCTAGCCGACCAACATCAGCAACGGGAGGCACTGGCTCTGGCCGAAGAAGAATGGCTGGCCATTGTCAGTTCACTGGAGGATTAAGCCCTGAATCAGGGCTTGTTTTTTAACTGTTGTAGCAATAATCGGGCTGCAATCTGCTCGGCTTTCCGGCGGCTTGCGCCAACGCCCTGGGTCGCCGCCTTCACTCCCTGCACTTTGCAGGTAATATAAAAAACCTGATCATGCTCTTCTCCTTCCGTTTTCTCAAGCTGGTATTCCGGAAGGGGCATTTTTTGCGATTGAAGGTACTCCTGCAATAAGGTTTTTGCGTCTTTTAAATTGTCATGCAAACTTTCGTCCTGCAAGCGGCTTTTAAACAGGTGGTGAATCAACTGGCGACTGGCGTCAATACCCCCATCAAGGTACACCGCGGCGATTAACGCTTCCAGGGCATCGGCTAACGTGGATGCCCTTCTGAAACCACCGCTTTTTAATTCGCCCTGCCCTAAATAAAGGTAATCGCCAAGCTCAAGCTCCATGGCAATCTCAGCCAGCATTTCGCCTTTGACCAGAAAAGCGCGAAGGCGGCTTAACTTGCCTTCGCTGCAGTCGGGAAATAATTGGAACAAGGCATCAGCAATAATGAAACTCAGAATGGAATCGCCCAGAAACTCATAGCGCTCATTGTTTTCACTGCCCATGCTGCAGTGGGTTAAAGCCCGCTTTAAGTGATGAATGCCTTTAAATTCATAACCTAAGCGCCGGCAAAGGCGCTGTAAATCACTTTTTACCAATATTAACCTCTTTGGTCTCGTCAAAATTAAACATCAGGCTGATATTATAAAACAACGGTCGGATCACCGTGTATTTGACGTTAATGTTAAAATTGCCCTGGCCATCGGGAACAATATTGACCTCATCCAGTTTGATGTCATCCAGGCCATTGATGGTAAATTGGTTTGCCAGACGCTTGCGCAAAACCATCGCATTAGCCGCCGTGTCCGTGCTGAACTCCGCGGCCTCAATGTTTTCAAGAGCACTTATGGAGCGTTTAACCTCGAAATGTTGAATGTAGACCGGAACGACCCGCATAATGACCAGACCGGCGATACAAACAACAATAACCGTGAACAACATACCGATTAACGTGAGTCCCTGTTGTTTACGCATCCTGATTTCCTTCCCTGATTAATGAATAAATCGCCCTATTTTAGACCAACGCAGGCTGTCGGTTTTACCATTCCAGCTCATCCACACAAAAAAGGCTTTGCCGCGCAGGTATTGGTCTTCAACAAATCCCCAGAAACGGCTGTCGGCACTGTCGTCGCGATTATCGCCCATCATGAAATAATAACCCGGCGGTACTTCAATTTCAAAATCCGACGCCGGGACATCAGGACGAACATAAATAGCATGCTCAACACCGTTTAAATTCTCACTGTAGCGCGCCACGGCCTTACCAGAGCTCTCATCCGTTGTGTACTCGATGAATGTCTGTTTCGCCTCCTGACCATTGATGTACAGTACCTTATTACGATAACTGATTTTATCGCCCGGCACACCAATAACCCGCTTTATGTAATCATAGCCCGGATTGGGCGGCCAGCGAAAGACAGCGATTTCCCCGGTTTTAGGGTTGGCAATGGGGATAATTTTCTTTTCCCAGACTGGCAAGCGCAGGCCGTAGGCGAATTTATTTACAGCCAGAAAATCACCGACCAGCAACGTGGGCTCCAAAGAACCGGAAGGAATACGGAAGGGCTCAACTAAAAACGATCGCAAAAGCAGCACAATAAAAAAGACGGGAAAAAAGGAGCGGGCATACTCAATGATTTTTCCGGGTTGCTCATCCGGTTCCCGTTTCTTTGCCCAAAATAGAATATCCAATAAATAGATAAACCCGGATACGGCAGATAAAATGACTAATAATAAAGCAAAATTCATGTTGGATTATCCTATAGAATCAACTGCAGCCTTCATTTATTTTTTCCTGTCGGTCTGGAACACAGCCATGAACGCTTCCTGTGGAATTTCCACATGGCCTACCTGTTTCATGCGCTTTTTACCGGCCTTTTGTTTCTCCAACAGTTTACGCTTACGGCTCACGTCACCGCCATAACATTTGGCCGTTACGTTCTTGCGCAGGGCTTTCACCGTCTGGCGGGCAATGATGTGATTGCCGAGAGCCGCCTGAATAGCGACATCAAACATCTGACGCGGAATGAGTTCACGCATTTTTTCAACCAGGGCCTTGCCGCGGTTATAGGCCGCATCGCGGTGGACAATCACCGCCAGCGCATCCACCTTCTCGCTATTGATAAGGACATCCATTTTGACCATGTCCGCCTCATCAAAACGCAGGAAATTATAATCCAGCGACGCATAACCGCGGCTCACGGATTTTAATTTGTCAAAAAAGTCAGACACCACCTCACTCATGGGCAAATCATAAGTCACCGACACCTGACGGCCGCTGTACATCATGTTAACCTGCACGCCGCGCCGCTCGACGCAAAGGGTAATGATCTGGCCCAGATAATCCTGCGGCACCAGAATATTGGCGCGGACAATCGGTTCAAACATTTGTTTGATTTGCTGCGTTGGCGGCAATTGGGAAGGATTATCGATCATCACCGTGTCACCCTTGGTGGTGACGACTTTATACACCACGGTGGGTGCCGTTGAAATCAAATCAAGGTTGTATTCCCTCTCCAGGCGCTCCTGGATGATTTCCATGTGCAGCATGCCCAAAAAGCCGCAGCGAAAACCGAATCCCAAGGCTTCTGACGATTCGGGTTCATAAAACAGTGAGGCATCATTGAGGCTTAATTTAGCCAAGGCTTCGCGAAAGGCTTCGAAATCATCGGCACTGATAGGAAACAGACCGGCATAAACCTGGGGCTTAACGCGTTGAAACCCGGGCAGAGGCGCTGCGGCCGGATTTTTTTCAAGGGTTAAGGTATCACCAACTGGCGCGCCCTGAATGTCTTTAATACCGGCCACCACATAACCCACCTCGCCAGCCTGCAACGCCTCCTGGCGGGTGCGCTTGGGAGTAAAAATACCGACCTGATCGATTTCATAAGTCCGGCCCGTGGACATGACTTTCATCTTGTCACCCTTGCGCATGGCCCCGTTGACAATACGCACCAGCGACACTACCCCCAGATAACTGTCAAACCAGGAATCAATGATCAACGCCTGCAGGGGCGCTTCGATCTCACCCTCAGGCGGCGGAATACGTGCCACCAGGGCCTCAAGCACATCCTCCACACCCAATCCGCTTTTCGCGCTGGCACGAATGGCATCGTGTGCCTCAAGACCAATGATGTCTTCAATTTCAGCAATAACCCGCTCGGGTTCAGCCTGCGGTAAATCAATCTTGTTCAGCACGGGCAGGACTTCGAGCTCCTGATCAATGGCCGTGTAGCAGACCGCCACGGTCTGGGCTTCCACACCCTGCGCCGCATCGACAACCAGAATGGCTCCTTCGCAGGCAGCCAGCGATCGGGACACTTCATAGCTGAAATCCACATGCCCGGGGGTGTCAATAAAATTCAACAGGTAGGTTTTGCCATCACGGGCCTTGTAATTTAAGGAGACGCTTTGCGCCTTGATGGTAATGCCGCGCTCCCTTTCAATGTCCATGGAATCAAGCACCTGATCCGCCATTTCCCGGTCGCTTAAGCCGCCGCAGAGTTGAATGAAGCGATCAGCCAATGTGGATTTACCATGGTCAATATGGGCAATAATGGAGAAATTGCGGATTCGAGTTAAGTCGCTCAAGTGAAAAACCTGTTTATAAAAGGGGGCATTTTAGCTCAATAATCTTCCGGCAGAAAGTCTCTCAAGCCAGGTATACCTCAATTTATCACGAAAAAATCGCTGTGATTGCAAAATGCTGTAAAAATAGCGATGATCCAGTGAGTTTAGAATGGATAACCGGTACTGGTCAGAACAAAGGATTGTTTTTAGTCAAAAGTGACCCATTCGATTTGCTGTTGTTTTAATTTTTTACTACAATCGGCTTTTTTGATCAAACACTAAAGGGATGCCCCATGCGACGACTTGCTACTTTCTGCCTTACCCTCCTGGCTCTTTTAACCCATGGCTTATCCCATGCCGATACTGCGTTTACGCAACGCAAAGATGTTCAAAATTTCATCAATACCATGGTTAAACAACACCAGTTCAACCGCCAGGAACTGACCGCCGTGATGAGCGAAGTGCAGTTACAGCCGCAAATTATTGAGTCCATGGAAAAGCCCTATGAGAAAAAAACCTGGGATGTTTACAAACAACTTTTCCTGACTCCCCAGCGTCTTCAGGGCGGCCTGGAATTCTGGAAAGCCAATCAGGCCATACTGGCCAAAGCTGAAAAACACTACGGTGTTCCCGCCAACATCATTGTTGCCATCATTGGCGTAGAAACCCTCTACGGCAAAAATCAGGGTAATTACCGCGTGATCGATGCCCTGTCGACCTTAGCCTTTAACTACCCCAAGCGTTCACGTTTCTTTACCAGGGAACTGGGCGAATTTTTACTGTTATGCCGCGAACACCACGTGAAACCAACACAGTACATGGGTTCTTATGCCGGTGCCATGGGCAAACCGCAATTCATGCCCAGCAGTTACCGTACGTTTGCCGCCGATTTCACCAACAATCCCAAAAAGGATTTAATGAACGATGATCAGGCGGTCATTGCGAGCATTGCCAATTATTTCCACAAGCATGGCTGGAAAAACAATCAGGGCATCGCGCAGCCAGCCAAAATCAATGGGTATGGCGTCAAACGCATCAATACCAATTACCGCAGTGCGGTTTACAGCATGAGGCAATTGGCTGCCGCCGGCGTGAAACCGCTGACTGCCGCGCTTCATCAACCGCAGAAAGCGGGCTTAATTGCATTAACCACGCAAGCCGGCCCGGAGTATTGGTTAGCCTACCCCAATTTTTATGTCATTACCCGTTACAATTCCAGTCCGCAATACGCGTTAGCCGTTTACTTGCTGTCACAACAGCTAAAGGCACAATGGACAGCGAATCAAAAGGGTAAACAATTTGCCTATGCCTGAGAAATTCAGGATACTCAAAGCCTGCTGCCTTCTGGCAACAGGCCGTATCATTAAACAAGGATGTTAGCGTGGCTACCACATTTCTCTTTGCTGAATCATTAACGGATGAAGGGTGTGTCAGTCTGGTTATCGGCCAGGATAATCAGGTTGTACAAAGCCGCGCTGAACGCCGTTTTGAAGACATCCGTCAACTGCAAAGCGGCACAAAAACAGTCGTGGTGCTTCAGGCGACACAGTTTACCTTCCATTCCGTGCAATTGCCCTGGCTTGGCGATAAGAAAGCCAGAGCAGCCCTGCCTTATGCCCTGGAAGATCAACTGGCGCAGAACGTCGATGAATTGCATTTTGCCTTTGACCGGCACTACTACAGCGAAGGCCGTTATCTGGTGGTGGTCACCGACAGAACCTGCCTCCTCGCTATTATTCAGCATTTTAAGGGCAACGGCATTGACTTTGACGCCTTGACCGTGGACTGGTTTGCCCTAAACCCCCATGAAACCTGTATTCTACCTGAGTATTCCTTAATTCACAGCGACCATTTTCGCGGCGCATTGACGAAGGATTTGCAAGACCTTCTGCCTAAATCAAGCGAACAAAAAATCTATTTTTTTACTGATACCCCGACTGAGGACATTCCTGCCGAGGCCCTCGCGGCTGACAAACAATCGCATGAGTGGTTGGCAGGGCGTTTATTACAAAACAAACCCTTTGATCTGCTTCAGGGTCCTCTGACACACGGCTCGGCCAAAACCAGCCTGAAATACTGGCTGATTGCTGCAGCCGCCATGGTTCTCCTCTGGGTGACCAGCCTTATTGCCGTCAACTGGATTAAACTTCAGGAATTAAACACTAAAATTGCGGCCATCGACAGCCAGATTGCTGTCATCTACCGGCAGTTTTTCCCAGAGGCAAAACAAGTGATCAGCCCGCGCTTTCGCATCACCCAGTATTTAAAAAGCAACCAGGGTACCCAGGAGCAACCCTTCTTTGTGTTGCTCAATAAGCTCGCGGCCGCAATAAAAGGCTCAACCCTTCAGATTGAGCAAGTGCGTTTTCAGAATATGACCCTGCAAGTCAGCTTATCCACCAGCGACTTTGCAAGCCTTGAAGCCTTGCAAAACCGTCTGAAAAGCGACAAAGTGTCAGTAAAACAAAATCAGGCCTCGACGGTTGAGGACAAAGTGGTCAGTACCCTGGAGCTTACTTTGTGATTGCTTACTGGCAGAATTTAAACGAACGCGAACGCTGGATGGTGGTGATTGCCGCCCTGGCGGTGATGGTGTACGGCTTTTATTTATTCATTTATTCCCCCCTGACGACTGCGGTCAGCACCCGCACACAACAGTTGAACGAAAAAAGCGAAACCCTGATGTGGATGCAGGGGATAAAGTTGCAGGGCGGACAGCACCAATCCCCTAAGGCCATTGATAACAGCAAATTATTGTCCATCATCGCCTCGCAATTAAGCAACAAGACATTCAATCCCTTCCCCTACCAGCTAGAACAAACCGGGGTTGGCGATATCCAGCTCAGTTTTGAACAGGTTCCTTATGCGGCCATTCTTCGCTGGTTGTGGGCTTTAAATAACGATTACAGGGTGACGCTCAAACAAATTGGTATGGATAAAACCGATACCCCCGGGATCGTTAAGCTGATGGTTCTGTTGGCCGCGACTTAAAGGAGGAGACGCGCTTTAGCTGAATAAATCCCGGGGAGTGGGCGCTGGTGATAATCCTTCTTTCAGCGCATACTCTCTTGCCGCTAAAAATTCATCCACTTCCTGCATGGCCTTTTCACTGCTCCCGAGAAGCAGACTTTTGATTAAGACCAAATCATCTTTTGAGTACGGTTTGAGATTCACTTTCTGAAACCGATTAAGCAGCGCATCCGACAAGGCCTGCCGTTTGCCGTAATGGATGGGGTTTTGTGTGCCGATAACAAAAAAACCCGGGTTTGCGGCCGGTTTTCCGTCTGGATCAACACCCGAAAGCAAGGCGTTAAGCACCCTCTCCAGGGGCAAGGAATTCATTTCATCAATCACGACGACAGCCCCTTCGTGGAAAGCCTTTAGCAACTGCTTTTCCATAGTCGCTGGATCAGTCGGCGTAAGATAATAATAATTGTCTTTGCTGTTGACCCCATCAGGATTGGCTGGACTGATGTTTCTCGACTTCAAAAACTCCATGGCCATCCGGCTCTTGCCTTCACCCGCTTCCGCTTCAAAAATCAGTCCACACGTTCCCACCGCCTGAAGTCCTGTCAAGCTGTTTTTGATTTCCCTGATATTGAAGGCATCATTGAGTATGCGTAGGGGATTCATGCGCTTTTTAGTCATTAAAAAGGCTTCGTTCTTAAATTCCGTCTGCTTTTTTAAATCGGTTTTGATTTGCTTCACTGAGACGCTAAAATGATTCAAAAACCATTTTTGCAATTCTTTTCGCTGCCCTGGGTGCATCATGCCGCTCACTTCATCGTAGACTGCAAGGCAGGCCGCTGTTTTCAGGTCACTGGTTTTAAATTGAGATTGTGATGCCCGCAACACCATCATCTGCAGGTTTCGAGCAGTCACCGGGTGCTTATCAGGCAATTGGCTATTCACCTGGTGGTACGCTTTTAAAAATACTTCCGTCAAAATCGGGGTTTGATCGTCTTTAAACAGGGGCTTGACCACAGGCGCGATGATATGAGTTGTCAGAAAGCTATCCGGTAATTCTTTAAATGTAATCACATGACCTCGATCGGCAAGAAAGCGATGCCGCTCACGATCGAAAAAATGGCCAAAATTACCGGCGAAAATAACATGGTGTTTTTTTGACACAAGCTTGAGATCACCGTCCAGCACAGAAGGCGGATTGCTGAATAACCCTTCGAAACGATCCAAAGCCCCCGGGGCCAGCAAATTGGCTTCGTCAATAAACAGGTAATTGTGGTCTTCGTCAGATTGCAACCAACTGCTCAGTTTATCTATTCCAGTGAACAGTACGTAATCTTCTCCATGGGCTTTTATTAGTTCCTGTTGTATAAACGTCGTCTTCCCCACGCCTGAGGATCCAACAATAAACACATAGGGCGATACCTTGAGATGAGAGAACAGTTTTTGCCGGCGTTTCTCCATAATGGGGAGCCCGGAATCGGATTTTATTTTTTTAAAGTGATTTCTCCAGGCCATTTCCGCAAAGGCTTGGTTGACCTGATACGTTTTTTCCAATCGCAGGATCTGTTTCAAAGGATTACTTTCAGGATGGGTTTGCATAAACCGAAGCATGGTCGCCAATTGAATGTAATCAAACGCTTTCGCACCGCTTAGTTTGCGATAGTCGCGACAGACGGGAATTAATCGCTGAACCTCCTCTGGATAGTCTTTCTTTAAAGCATGCCAGTACGCCTCCGGAGTATAGTGAAGTTCACTGCTTCTGGCTGCAGGAAATGGATTCACATCATCGGTAATCAAAACCAGTTTATTTTTTGGGGCTTTGACTCGTTCGCCATTCAGAATCATGTAACCATCGGGTAAAAACAACGATTCAATCTGCCTCGCTAAAACGGGCGACAAACGACCTTTTAAAACAATAGAGCGCTCGGCATGGCGGGGGATTGCACCGAGTTGATGGGTAAACCGTTTTTTGCCATTTGCCCCGTCACTTACCGCTATGTTTTCGATGAGATCGGCATAGGTTGTGTGTTCATCGACCGGAATCACCAACGGATCCTTCCAGTCCAATTGCTTTTCGGCGAAATGAATGTCATTGGTCACTACGACGGCGGACTTGTACTCCGGCTTCTCCTCGTCAACACTGAATTTAATAGGCGTTTGGTTAGTCTTCATTTCATCAGGGAGGGTCACATCAGGAGAACAGGTGATGTATAAGGAGGTATTCTGTTTGGCGGCTTTCATGATAATGCGGGCCCACTGCTCTTTGGTTAACGTGTCCGTGACATGAAGCGGTAAGGTTTTATTTTTAAAGGCCGTCAACAGACCCGGTAATTCAACCAGCCCTTCCTTTTCGACACGGTAGTGTTTGAACAAATGATTGACACTGTAAGCATTCAATACCCATTGCTGATTGACAGGCCGGCTTGATGCTTTATCTTCGATTGTGTATTTTGCCAAACCGTAGTCATACGGGGCATCCAGGCGAATAAACTGAAATTGCTCCGGTATGGCATACTCTTTCCCATTGATGGTGATTTTGCGATTGAGGTTGATTTCGCGCATAAACAGCCGAAACGCTTCCTCATGCCAGGGCGCATTTCTCAAGATGAGGCCCGGTTTATTGCCTTTTAATGCCGCCACCAGCTCCGATTCTAAAAATTGATAACGTTCACCCTGGATTTGAAATTGACCTTTTAATTCTGACTCCCAGTCCTCCCCAAAAAAATCGATCCTGGCCCAGTTTTCCTGCTCCTTCGTCAATGTCGATACGGCAGCAAGGGTTGGGGGTTCTCCCTTTAATGCCGCTGAACAGTGGCTTTTTACACGGAAGCGCGAGTAAAAATCTTCCCCCATGGCCTGTCCCTCGGGCAACAAGCCAATCACCGTCAGCCCCTCCGGCAGCTTCACCCCGTTTAATGTCCTTATTTTATCCATTATCGAGTTGTAACCGACATGCTGTGCCTCAAAATTTGACCAGTTGATGCACAACACATCACCCGGCTTGGCTTCTTTAACAAAGCGCATCACCGGGCTGTCGACGCGATAATAGTCACCGGTGGCATTATCGATTACACCGGTGAATTCGCTGATGTCATCGAGGCTGTTAATGTAAAAGCATCGATTTTTTTTCTCGATCACACGCTGGTATAAGGCGGCATGAACGGATTCGATCTGGCTTGATTTTAAGGTGCATAAAATTGTTTGGCGGCCATCCGGCAACTGCGCGCCCGCTTTCAATAACTCGTCAGCATAGTGGGTGTAGTTGGTCGCTGTTGAGCGTAGGGTATCCCAGGTCCTGTATTTGTTATTGTCTAAAGAAGCTGCCTTTTTATGCACGATGGCTGGATTGTTATTATTCTGTTCTTTAGCCGGCATAACCCTGGATTTTGGTTTGCTGGTCTCTAAAGTCTCAATTTTTTGATTGACAGGCGCCCCTCCCAAATCCACTCGCTGCCAGTCGTCCTGCTCTTTGACTTCAATGTAGGCATGGCAGTCATTGTAAATGGCCCGTGCCTCGATATTCAGCACGTCTGCCAGAGCCATAAAGGCCCAGGTTCTATGCCGGCAGGCTCCCTGGCGCTCATGAATAATGCTATTTAAGATCGCGACGCTGTTGTTGGTATCCCCCTTTAAATCGTTAAGATCAAATTGGCAAAAGGCCGTCAGTACATTGAGGCGTTGCTCATACGAATAGGATCTTATTTTTTTTAACGCAGGCGTGTCGAGGTAATCGCCGTTTTCATCAAAGGTTACCTGTTGCAGTGCCAGAATATCCTCAGGATTGACTTTATCCAGAGCAGGCGCTGGCCGCACCATATCGTAATAATAATCCGACTGGATTAAATAGGTCACGGTGAAAATCGGCTTTGAGGGATCCTTCGGCCTGACGTAATATAAATTTTCTTCCTCGCAATACACGATTTCAACATCAATTTTTGGGTTGGTTTCAAAGCCAATCAGGCGATCATAAGGACCTAATGAGGTGAGTGCTGTTTCACCTGAGACAATTTGCTTGCCCAAATAATATGTGAGCTTGGTTTCGTATTGACTGAAATACACGGACTTCAGATCGTCAACGCGGTCAACCTGCACTGGCTTGAATTGTTTATCATTGACTTCGACGAGTTTAACCTGTCCTTTCCGCTGCAGTTTTGGAAAGACATGTTTTCGGTAATGAGCGGGTGCGGGGTATTTGGAGTCTGGTTTGTAATAAAACACCTGGGAGGTACTGACGTCAACGTTTTTTAAGCCAGTGTTCTTGTCAATTTCCTTCGACGGTGTCTTTTTTCCCTTGAGATGAGTCTTGCTCGTTGAATTGCCACTCGTTGAATGACCACTCGTGGATTGACTACTCGTTGATTGACCACTTGTTGGATGACTACTCGTTGAATACTCGCTATTGGGTAAGTCCTCGCTCTTGGCGAGGTTTTTCACTAAATGAGGAAAACGGGTATAAACTCTGTCTAAGGCTTCCGCATCCAGCATAAAAAGCAGGTCTTCTGTCAACTGGTTGGACGACGATGAATCAATGGACAAGGCCTGTAATTGTTTACAACGGTTTAAAATAGCAGCTAACACCTCATTGGTGATAGAGGTTTTTGCAATGAACAATACCCTTAGATTTTTCAATGCCGGCGGTGCTGGAACCTTAAAGCCATGTTGAGTCTCGAAACTGCAATTGGTTAATGCCAGTTCGACTATTGAGGGGAATTTTTGCAAAAACATGTCTAACGAAGCGTCTTTTTGATTGGTAACTCCCTGCAAAGACAACCGCTGTAATAACTCATTCTGCACCAGCTCGGTGCTGTGGGCTAAAGGGTAATCGACGACATGCTCGAAATGTAATGTGGTTAATTGGCGAGCCTGATTGAGCAAAAGGATAAACAGTTTACTGTTTTCATCGCAGGTAATATGCAATCTACGCAATAATGCAAGACTCTCCGGTTTGAGATAAAAGGAAGAATCCTCCTTTTCCGATTTGATGTGCTTCACAGTAAGCGTCATTAACTGCAAAGACGAATTGAGCAGGGAAGCTAACCCTGACTCATTCACCGGGCCTGCCAAATCGAGGTAGAAGAGATTGTTAAGCCCCTTTGATTGTAAACTGGCGATTACGTCCTGAATCACTGCCCTGGATTCAATTCGTAACGAACGTAATTGAGGACAGCGGCTAAGCAACAGTCCTATGCTCTTGTTGGACAAGCCTTGTCCAATACGACTGCCCTGTGTAACCTCGAGATGAGTCAGACTGGGAAATTCACCCAAGTCAGAAAAGAAAGTCTCACCGAGGTTAAAATCATTACTGATTTTCAGGTGTTCGAGTTGCGGCATCCGCTGCAGCACGAAGCGCCATCTGTCTTCCGTTAACGAATAAAGGGTGGGTGATAGCGTGAAGGACTTCAATCCGAAGGTATCCGACTCCATCATACCCGGATGATTCAGATAATGAATGAACTTCCCTTTTTTTAATTTGGATTGGTAACCTGCAAGATTGGCTACGGTTCTGGTGCTGAATTGGTGGACCACTGCCTCAGGCGAGGTCATTTGGGATACAGAAGGTGGGAATAATTCCGTCAGATTCGGGGCGTGATGGATTAAACCAATGTAGTCCTCTTCCTCGATACCCGTCAAATTTAGATTAATATAAGTCAAGTTCTTTAGCGCATTCTTTTCGAGCTGCTTTGTAAACCCCCTTTCCAAATTGGACTGTCCAAAATTCAAAACGGTTAATTCCGGGCAGGCATTGAGTAATTGGGCTATTTCATTGCTTTGGAAATGGTAGTCAGAAAAAGTCAGACATTTTAAATGGGGACAGGATTTAATCAGGATTAACAGTTCATCAAACGGCAGGCCCTGTTTCGTTTCGTTGATGATTAATTCATTAATAGGGAGGAGCAGTCCCCTCTCTTCCATCAGAAAAATGTCGATGGTGTTATTGTATTGAAATGAAATGAATGCATTGCCTTTGAGAATCGACTTTAGTAGGGGCTGGTTTTCTTTACTCAGCAACTCCTTTAGATCGCCTTTCGAATCGATAATCAAGCGAACAGGCTCGCTTTTATCCAGAAACGCGTAAGCCTGTTTAATGTCCCTGGCATTGACTGATTGATACCATGGATCACTGGTGCTTTTTTGCCATATCACCCCGGGAAAGGAGTGCCGTAATTTCTCCACTTGCCGAGGGTTAGCCACGAATGCTTCATCACGACTGATATTCGCCTCAGCCAATTGCTGCGTCATTTGGGGGGACGAAGACAGGGTTTGAGGCAATAATCGGACTAAATCAGCCTGGGTTCTTATTGGGATTAATGTCTCTGTGTAAGCATAAAGTTCATAACCTTGATTAAGCAAGGCGGTCCATAACATGATAACTTCCTGCTCCAATTCCTGAGTATTTTCATCAGGACCGGTAAGAATGATTTTTTTCTTTTTAAGCTGACTGATGGCCTTGGGCAACCGCCAACACTCTTTTTTCCCTTGCAGCAAACGCGGTAAATCCAAATCATGAGTCACGGTGCTTGTATAACGTTGCGACGTAGCCGCACTCGATGCCCTGTACATTAACCCCAGTCGCTCAAATAATTTATTGTGCATAAATTAGAATCCAGAATATTTAGGATCACCGCTTCTCCTTTGATCCTTTATCTGAATAATTTTATATCAAAATGTCAACAAGTAACACATCAGCGGATGCAAACAGTCCGTGAAAAAATCGATGAGATAAATTTAAGTCTCTGCAGATTAATGAAATCAGGCGAACCCGTCAGTCCGCCATGTTGCTTTGCACGCTGCCCCAATTTTTAATTCCTGCCCCTTGCTTTAAATCGTCGGGCAAGGCATTTAAGGCTTTTTGTGCTTCTTCGTAGCTTTTGTAACTGCCATAGAGGCCTTTATAGTAGGTACTGCCATTTTGATGGTATTTGATTTCCGCCATGCGGTCATTTTTAGGGGCTTTATACAGTTTGCCAGCCACTTTCGAGGCTTTTTGATCACTGGCTATTTCAATCGTATACCCTTGGGGATTCTGGTTACTGACCCAATTTCTGTCTCGATCCTTAGCCCGTGTGGGTGAATGGTAAGCGCCCACGTGGTAGCTTTCGGGAACCGTCACCATGCCGCTGCCGGTGAGGGGATATTGTGAGTAGTTATCCGGATTGACATCATAAGTCTGGCTGTATTGCAACTCGGAATAATTGTAAGACGCATACTGGCTGTAATCGGGTGAGTCATTGACCGTACAGGAACATAAGGCGCCGGCGCCCAAACCAAGAACCAGTCGTTGTAAACGATTCATAATACCCCCTTTTTCTTATTCTTCCCTGTGTTGCAGTTGAAATCTTGAGTTCTATAACAAAGATAGCATAAAGTATTCCATTTCCTTTGGTTGAATTGACTTATGTGGACTCATCGACGCTCCGGGCAAATCCATCAACGCGGCACCCACGATCACCGTGACCCTTATGAACGCGACAGAACGCGGGTCATCCATTGCCCGGCGTTTCGACGCCTGCAGCGAAAAACCCAGATTTTAGGCACCGACGAGGGCGATTTTCATCGTACCCGGCTCACCCACTCCCTGGAAGTCGCCTCCATCGGGCACAGCATTGTGCGTAATTTAGCGACTAACCTTAAGGAAGGCATTGTCTTGAGCCTTCTGCCCAGCGACGACCTGATTACCGTCATCTGCCTTTTACATGACATTGGTCATCCGCCCTTTGGCCACGGCGGCGAAGTCGCGCTTAATTTCATGATGCGGGATTATGGCGGTTTTGAAGGCAATGGCCAGACATTGCGCCTGCTGACCAAGGTAGAAAACAGTTACGGCGCCTTTGGCCTTGATTTGACACGCCGCTCCCTGCTTGGGCTGCTTAAATACCCCGTCAGCCGCAGCCAGGTAGTCGCCCCTGAACGGCCCGAACATGCGCCCATGATGCATAAAACCATCCGCATCAATGACTGGCTACCGCCTAAAGCCTATTTTGACTGTGAACAACCGGAAGTCGATTGGTTGCTGTCGCCGTTTTGCGCAGAGGATCGAACCCTGTTCCAATCCCTGCAATCCAATCCGTCAGGCCGCCAACACGGCAAAGCCGCCTACCATTCCTTTGATTGCTCCATCATGGACATCGCCGATGACATTGCCTACGGTGTGCATGATCTGGAAGATGCCATTCATTTACGCCTCATTGACCGGGAGCAATTAGACAATGACACCTTCCGGCAGTTGCTTCAAGAAACGCCTTTGGGCCGCGAACAGGCAGCGTTGCTTGACAACCTGTTCGCCAGCGAGATCTTTCTGCGCAAACAAGCCATTGGTGAAATCGTCAATTACCTCATTACCTCAACACAGGTTCGCATTATAAATCCTGATTTTAATGACAATCTCTTAAAGCACAACATGGTTTTAATCCCTGAAGCCCAGGCATTATTAGGTTATTTAATGGATTGCATTTATCGTCATGTGATTGATTCTCAGGAGGCGAGAACCTTTGAATACGGCGGACAAACGGTCGTGCTTCGCCTGTTTGAAGCCATCAGTTCCAACCCCGGCAGCCTGCTCGACATGAAAAACCGACAACTGTTTAATGAAGCGCGCAGTGATCAGGAAGCCTTTCGTATTGTCTGCGATTACATAGCCAACATGACGGATGAATACGCATACCGCATGCATGAACGTTTGTTTGGATTTAATACGAGAACGATTTTTGAACGATTATAAAGGCCATCGTTGCAAAACGATGGCGTCCCCAGGGGGATTCGAACCCCCGTTACCGCCGTGAAAGGGCGATGTCCTGGGCCTCTAGACGATGGGGACCCTGACTTTGTAACGCGATTTGTAACACACACCAAAAATGGCGTCCCCAGGGGGATTCGAACCCCCGTTACCGCCGTGAAAGGGCGATGTCCTAGGCCTCTAGACGATGGGGACCAGGAACTTATTCATCAACCCACGAGTTGATGGTGGAGCTAGGCGGGATCGAACCGCCGACCTCTTGCATGCCATGCAAGCGCTCTCCCAGCTGAGCTATAGCCCCTAAAATTGAGATTCGAAGTTTAATTAGGCCCTCAATGACTGTCAAGCAATTTTTGCGAATAATGCAGGAATTCTTTCTCTTGACCACCGGCCACGCCATCATGGCTCAAAAAATAAACAATAAATAGCACTCGCTTTTTTTTTTGATTTGAACAGCTTACATCGCCTCTCTCAGGCTACACATAATAAGCTTATTTAATACCCCCTTAAGCATTACCATGTAAAATTTGCCGCTTGTTTATATATAATCCCGGAATCATGTACTTATCCTCTGAAGAATGGCGAGTCGCAGAATAGCAGTTGAGCAATAAACCCGATGGCACGGTTCTACCCTATTCTGCTGTGCGAACACCCTCAGGAGAAGTCGTCGCCCGCTCCAAACGCCCTCAACTTTTTAATACTTATGCATCAGACGAAACCGGCACGGTCAGTAATACCTTTCATTCCTTTATCAAAATGGATGGCGACATTTTTGCCCTGGCTCAGGGTAAAACACCACAAGCCATTCTGGGTCAGGGAAGTTTTGGAAAGGTAAAATTCATACAAAATAAAAAAGGGGAACTTGCGGTTGTTAAAATAGAGACAGAGAATGAAACGCCGAAGGAAGCAGTGATTTTAAAGGATCTCAAGCTGAACAATGACATCCCCTTCTCGCGTGGAAAAGTCAAACATTCTGATAAAAATAAATTTTATACTCACCAGGCGAATCTCGGGGTATCGCTCTCTAAATTATTAAGAAACTACGAATTGCAGGTATGCCTCGTTGAACCACTTGATCAGGGCCTCGACAGCCGTACGCTTTACCTTTACCTAAAAGACAACAAACTGCAATGCAAGTTCATGGAAAATACCACTCATCAACTGAAAGGAGGCGATGCCCTAAGACAGCTTGACCTCCCGGTGAATGAAGATTACCCTGACATTGAGGCCCGTTTTCGAAATACCTTGAACGATTTTGAGCGTTTAAAGACTCACATCGACGGCGAAGAAAAGAACCTTTCACCCCGTCTCTGCAAAAAGCCGCCCCTGGATAGCGAGATTAGACAGAATACGCTCTATCTCTACTTAACGGACAAGGGCTTAAACTATTGTTTTCAGACACCGACGAATAAAATCATCCGAGCCATTGCTGCCGGAGAATACCCCTACATCAGTCAGGCGCTTTGCGACACCCTGGTGGATGAACCCTTAAAAAAACGGATCCATGCGTCGTTGGGACTCTACCCGCATCAGGGTGTGTTTCCTCTCGTGCTGGATAATAATCGCCGTTTGCAAATCGCAATCGACATTTGCCTGCAACTGGATGCTTTGCATCGGGGCTTGAGTTCAAAATCCGGTACTGCTTACAGCCATGGCGATATCAAACCGGAGAACATTGTCATGGATGCCAACGGTCAATGCCGCCTCATTGACTTCGGGTTTTCAGACACCAACCCGACAATGCCCGCGACCTTCCTGTGCGGCGGTACCCCCACTTACCTGCCCTGGTTGAATTTTCGCGCGCCCATGCCCACCCGGGAGCGCCTCGATCTCATTGCTCTAAAACGAGTGCTGTCGATGCCGCAGATGCTTAAATGCATCACTGGCGAATGTTACCTTTTGAAAGAAGACAGGGAAAAGATCAGCGTTTTAACCGATGAGATGATTACTCAACTTAAGCTCTCCCCTTACCTTAACAGCACGGAGTTGGGTAAGAATGACACAGCCATGGCGCTATCTGCCATCCTGATTACAGCTCAATTGGGTTTGGATATTGATTATGACTCATTGCTGCTAAATGGCGACAAGTCCTTAATTATTGTGGAATATTACAAAAAGCGCAGCCAGTCTCCCACATTAAAAAAGGAGATACTCACCGCATTGGCAGACACAACCAACCTGCAGATGAAAGCCGCTCTGATGGAAGAAGGTTGCTTTGATACGCCTCAACAGTATGCCAGGCAACAACCGATCAAGTATTTGGCTGCCTATTTCAAGAAAAATGTCATCCGGGTTAGAGTAGACGACGTGGACAAAGCCCGTGCGCTGATTGAAGCCATCGAGGCTGGTTTTTCTGATTTTCCTCTAGTTAAGCTCACCCATAAAGAACCTTGCCAGATCAGGGGAATTGTGCGCGCGAGGAAATTTCACTTAAACGATAAGCAAATCGCTTTTCTTGCAGAAACCAAAACGCCCTGCGCCAGCATTGCCCTGGGTTTTTCTCAACATCAAAATGAGGCCGAATGTTATTTGCAATTGTGTCAGACCCTAAGTCAATTTGAGACTGAAACGACCTCACTGGAGCCTGAGTTAATGGCAGCAGCCGGCACGCTTTTTGGCCGCCTGCGCACGGTTATCGCCCACCTCCAGGCAGAAGGCAGCCGCAGCGATCTATTTTACTGTTTCTACAGGGAGATGCGCGAAGCCATTAAAGACCGTTATGGTATGTTATCATCCAATCTCAGACTAAAGCCTCTGATGGACTTTCTTATGTCTCAGCTTGATTCTCTCCTGGTGTTCTATCCCATAGACCATCCATCCCAGCCCAAGGGCACTCCGTCCCTGTTTTTTAAACCACACAGCCCGGGCAGTAATCTCATGAGCATTCAAATTCCAACCTTTTCACCCAAACAAAGCTAGGACAGAAACCGGCTTCATCACCATCAGATAAAAAACAAACAACAGGCTGATGAAGGCCGGCCAGCCCAATAGAAACCACCATTTAAAATGGCGGTAATAAGCAGGCGGCAGCGCTTGATTGGTCCTGGCTGCCTCCACCGTGATGTTTTTTATTTGAATTTGCAGATACACCACAATAAACCAGCAGATGGCAGTGACGGTGTAGCCGATTATGGCCCCCCAGATCCAGAATAAAGTAAAGGAATAACCCGCGAGATACACCATCCACAGTCCTGTTGCCACCTGAACAACACCCGAAGAACCGGTAAACAACCAGTCAACCCAAACCACGTATTGATTGATGCCGGCCATCAAAGGAACGTTTTTGGTGCAGTGCCCGTAAACCATTACGCTGGCCGTTCCAAGACCCGTGCCAAATAAAACGGTGGAACTTAAGACATGGATGTATTTAAGCCAGAAATAGAGCATTAATCCCTCTCCAAAACGCACAACATTATAATGCCCACCAGAATGGGTATGTTTTTTACTACCGGGCCAAACGGTTCCAACCACAAATAAGGCAGTGCGATGGAAATGATAACGGTATAAGTCAAAATAACCGCCATTTGCACCCAACAAAATAAACGGGTTTTGATGTGCAAAAGCAGCGCCATACCAATGATGGCATTCAGGGTGGCTGCACCATGGAGTAAGCCGGATTGCCATGCTGAAGAGATGCCAATGTCTGATAACAACGTGTAGGAATGGTCCTTACCGTAAAAAAAGCTGGTCAGCGCACTGGCAATCCACATGAACGCCAGGCTTAGGCGGAGCAATGGCGTCAACACCAGAAACTGGGCGGTCAGGCGATCGCCTTTGGTACCCGGGGTTTGCCGCAACCCGTCTTCAAACGGTCTGGGTTTAACGCCGGTTGTCTGTTCAAAATGAAGGGCTTCATCCCGGCTGGCGGTATTCCCTTTTTCAAGCATCTTAAGCGCTGCACTGTTAATGCGCGAACCCGAGATGAAATTGCCAAACCACGCGGCGATGTTTAACAGCCAAAGCGGCAGCGGCACCATGAACGTGGGCTTAAGCTTTAACCAGCATCGCAGGCTCAGCAACAACTGCCTGATGCTGATTTCCTGACTGCTCACAGCCGTTAACATTTCAAACCGCGATAAGGGTTTATCCACCAACTGATGGATGGCCTCACTCAAATCATCGATGTGGATGGGTTGTAAATACTGGTCACCATGGCCAGGTAAAGGAATAAAAGGCAAGGACGCGAGGCTGGCCATCAAGGCAATACCGCCACGGGCGCCCTGACCATAAATAAACGACGGTCGAAGCACGCAGGCGGGGATAGTCGAGGTTTTTAACCATTCTTCTGCAGCCAGCTTGCTTCTGGCATATTCTGTGTCATACCGTTCAATGCCGAGCGCTGACACATGGATGATCTTTTTTACCTGTTGCTTTTCTGCTGCGGTGTAAAGGGCTTTAGGAGCCAGGTAATGCAGGGTCCAAATCACGGCCTTGTTGAAATGATAAAAAATGCCGACGCAGTTAATGATCACGTCCACGCCTTCAAGCCTCGGCAACCAGATTGCCGGGGCAGTGTCCTCTAAAAAATTGCAGGCAATCACCTCCGCTTTCGGGAATTGGTTATGAACCTCGTGAGGATGATGAACGGCACAAAGAACCTCATGGTCACTGTCCAGCAATCGTTTCGTCACGTGTTCGCCAAGAAAACCGGTGGCGCCCAGGATCATGATTTTCATGGACTATCCCCGATCGCGCTGTTGGTTTTTGGCGACCGCGTATAGCCTACAAATCCTCCCGCACAACCACTGAGGGCACCAATAAAAAACAGGACAAAGGTTAGAAAGGCATTTAAGGTCAGCACCTTCTTGCGCGTCTCGATGTTGATGTGAAGCGGCGATTTTTTCCTGGTATCAGCCACGGTTTCCGTCAGCATGGGTGCATCATTGGTTAATTTGATAGCCACAAGATTCGAAGTAAAATTGGAATGAAATGCCGCGTACTGAATCATGTTGGTGATTAAAATAATCGTCATGATGAGCAGCATTGACCAGGCGATAAACCCGATTAATAAACCAAAGGCCCGGGCCTTGACCACCACCGGCGTTAATTTTCCAGCTACCCAGCCGGTCGAAAACATGGCTAAAATGGCCGCCAGGCAAAAACACAGGAAGCCTGAAAAGGAAAAAAAGGTATTGCCTTCGCTGTCGATCGAAAAACTGCTGAGTCCTACTCCGAGCGACAGGAGATTGAGCAGGAAATTAAGCCCCACCCCAACCACGGCGCCGGCAAAAATGGCCGACCAGGAAAGGTAGCGTTTTTTTGGTTTCATGATGAATGGCCCTGATAAACATAAAGGATTAACAGCACCAAGCCAATGGCAGCTATAAGTCCATGCCCTAACGGCAGGACCTTGGCTATCGTTTTACCGGTCAAATCAAGATAAAACATGAACGCACCACCCATGGCCGCCAGCACAAAGAACACCAGCGCCCAGACGGGTGTATCATACATCAGCGAATACCCAATAAGGAGTAGAACACCTAACAAGGCAAAACCGCCATGAATCAGCGCCACACCTTTGGGTGTGTTCTTATTGGTTAAAATGAAGCTCGCAAGATAGAGGCCTAACAGCGCGGCCAACACAAACACAATAATGGCTAAAACCAGCATGATTATACCTCCTTGTTATTATTTAGGCCGCAGGTTTCTGGTAGCCGGCCCTTCGAGCACGTCACCCTGCGGCGAAAACCGGCTGCCGTGGCAAGGGCAATCCCAGGTTTTTTCCGCGTCATTCCAATGCACCACGCATTTCATGTGGGTGCATACGGCCGACACCACATGCACCTGATCCTGATCATCCCGCGATACCGCCCATTTCTCGCGGTCAAACTCTAAAATTTTACCTTCTCCCTGACCGACCTCAGCATAGCCTTTGGCGGCAATTTGGGGCAAATCGCTTAAATATTGTCCAAAAACATTCACGTTCTCCTTAAGCCAAAAGCCAAAGGAGGCGAGCCATTTAGTCCGCGTGGACTCAAAACAATTGATCTTGTTCTGCCCGGTACTGATTAAATCAGCAATCAGTAATCCCGCCAGTGTGCCATACACCAAGCCATCTGCAAAATACCCGGTTGCCATATACACCTGCTTGTGATGCCGGCTGGCAAGGCCGATGTAGGGGATGTGATCGGCCGATTGAAAATGCTGTGCCGACCAATAATGCGCAACCTCAGCCACCGCCAGTTCCTCGTGTAGAAAAGTTCTCAGCGTGTGGTATCGGCTTGTGGCTGAATTTTCCTGCCCGGTTTTATGATGGTTACCGGCAACCAGCACCATTTCCGGATAAGGGTTGTGCAGAGCATGGGTACTGATGCTGTAATGCGGGGCATCAAATTGCTTTATCTGGGCATCCGGGGCTTCTTTCATCGGTGCGCCAATGACATAACTGCGATAAGGCGCGGTGAAGGTTTGCACCGCGTTGATATTAATCGGCGTATGAGTCGCCATGAACACCTGAGCACATCGGATTTTTGCCTTGTCCGTGTGCACGATACACCCTCCCTTTTCCTCAATGGCCAAGGCACGTGTTCGTTCATGGATTAAACACCCTTTCGCCGCCAGACGTTCGGCCATAGACAACACATAGAGCCAGGGATTAAAGCGCGCCTGATTAGGGATCACCGCCGCTTGATGGAATTGCAGATTAAACGGGAGCTGGTTCGTGTATTCAATGCCGACACCCAGTTTCTTTATCGTTTCAATTTCCTGGACGAAAGCGTCTTCATTGGCTTTATTATCAAAATAAGTAAACCAAGGGCGGCGGGCAAATTGGCACTCAATGCCGCTCTGGCTGTTTTTTTCAATGTAATCAATGGCCATCTGCCGCGCCTGCGCGACATGTGAGGCTGTTTTTTCGTCAAAGCGAGTGACGATGGATTGAAACAACGGCTGTACCGGCACATACAGATTGCCTGTCGAATGGCTGGTTGTCATGCCCCCCAATTGGTGCGCCTCAATAAGGGCAACAGTTTTTTTGCTGTTGATCAGCTCCATGGCCGCAGTCACCCCGGTTATTCCGCCGCCAATAATGGCCACATCGACATCAATCGATTGAGTCAGTTCAGGATAATACCGGGTTTTGGCACTGATTACTTTCCATAACGGTGTATGCTTCATACTCCCTCCCTGGGAAAAATAATCCACAATTTCATTGCTTGAGGTGAAAACAATTGCAGCGAAAATGGCTATTGAAGATATCTTCAATAGTATAGGCTTAATTTAAGGCAAGGATGGCAAATAATGCAGTTAAAAGAACGGCACTTGACGTGCCGCTCTTTTAAATCAGGCTGAAGTCGTTTCAGAGCGTTTTTTGGCTTGTTTTTTTAATTTTTTCCACTCACGGTCTTTGTTGAAAACGAAACCGGCTGCTTCTTCAATGAAAAAACCAATGTCATCAATATTTGCCCAGGCGCAATAAGCATTGATTTTCTCGAAAGTTTCACTGCTGATTTCAGCCTTGATTTTTTCTTTTTTCTGGAAACGATTCCCACTAATAATAGGCATTTTCTACCTCTGTTGTTATTTATGCAAATAAATCTTAACAAAATAAAATACGCTTGCAAAGTAAATATCCTGGCTACGATTCAGGAAAAAGACAATCATTTCACCAACGGGAATGGTCTCTCAATTTCAGGGTAAAAAATGTTCCAAATTCGTTCACAATAATTCAAAATATTGCTGTATTTTTGCAGATAGGATTTTAAGGGATCCTCGTAGGGGACCCAGACCATATTGACCAGGAAAGCAAAAGCGGTTGCATCAATACTGGTAATCTCGTCACCGAGGAAGTATTTTTTGTCACCCAGGGTTATGGCAATGGCATCCAGGGTTTTTGTGGCGAGTTTAAACACCTCTTCCGGTTTGTGGCGACCAGTCCCCTGCTGATGGAGCGCATGAAGGGTGGCTTTCCTGACACTGTTGGGGACAAATTGCCTGGCAATCCATGGAAGTTTGCCAAAAAAGCCCTCTTTTACAAAAGCCCAGCCCGCGTCCTGCTGCCAACGGTAATACAGCATGAACCAGTACACGCGTTCAGTAAAGGCATTGTCCAGCAGGGTGATTAAGGCACGTTGATCATCACGGAGCCGGCCATCGAGTACATCGCCGTATTTTTCCTTCAGGTGGTCAATGATCAGTTCGCTGTCAGGAAGCAGATCACCTTCAATCTTAAGGCAGGGCAGCTTTCCTTTTGGACTCTTGCGCGGATCCATGACAAAACGGATTTCATAAGGCATTTCAATCATGCGCAGGTAGGTCTCAAGCTTTAAACAAAAGGGGCTGGCATTGGGCAAACCCCAATGGCAGGGGAACTGATACAGTGTAATCATGGTTGGTTATTCCTTTACAAATGGACAACACGCCGGGGAGCACTTAACCTCCTGGCATTTTATATGAACGTCTTGATTATACTCATGATATTATTGGCATCAAAGTACTATTGCGGGAGGAATGAATGGCTGATTGTCCTTGCGGCTCACTGAAAGACTACGAGCAATGTTGCGGGTTATACCTTGAGCAATTGCAGCGCCCGCCTACCCCTGAAGCCCTGATGCGCTCACGCTACACGGCGTATACACAAGCCAACATGACTTACATTAAAAACACCATGAAAGGTGAGCCCTTGCTTGGCTTTAATGAACACGAGGTGTCGCAGTGGGCCGCTAAAGTCCATTGGCTTGGCCTGCAAGTGGTCAACTGCACGCTCGACTCCGACAATCCGGATCGGGGCTATGTTGAATTTTTAGCTAGCCTTCGGGATGGCAGCAAATTACAGGCCATTCATGAACGCAGTGAATTCATGCGCCTGGAGGGACAATGGCTTTACACAGCGGCTCATAAACCGCTTTATGCGAAACCTCAGCATAAACGCACCATTTCCCGCAATGCACCCTGTCCCTGCGGCAGTCAGAAAAAATATAAAAATTGCCACGCGCTGTCTGAGCGCCAGGGGCATTGACTACCGCGTAACGTTTTTCCGGCTTACCGGGTTACCATCGACACCTGCTTAAAGGCAGCGGCTTCTGGGGATTAATTCAGGACAACCGCGCAACGGTTGGCAGTTGCTTTTGCTTAAAAGGAGTGAAATTATAAGATTCGACACAGGAGGCACCCAATGGGAGACTCCTCACCGCTTAACATTTTTCTAAGGGACACGGTCATGAAAAAAAGGATACCTGGCATTTTCGGCTTCGGACTCATTCTGCTTTCTGCGTTAGGCAATGCCGGGACGCAGCCCAAATTCAGTATTGTCAACACAGTAAGACCACCTGCATTGATTGCGCCAGGGGATATCGTGGGAGCCCAATACCTGGTCACCAACAATACCCTGATTACCCGCGAACTAACCGTGGTTCCGCTCACTGGTGTTCAGCAGATCACCGCAGGCCCTAATGCCTGCCAGAATCCGTTTGTCCTTGCCCATGGGCAAAGCTGTTTTTTAAATCTGGTGTTTAATTCCAATTTTGCAAACGGCGTGCACAATGGCCCTGAAATCTGTAAAACGGTGGCGGGCGGCGGCAATGTGCCGAGTCAATTTTTATGCTCGCAACCCAGCCGAAACGATTTACTGAATATTACTGTGCAGTAACACAGGTTAAGCCCTCACCACGATGCACGGAGAGGGCTTTTTTTATAATTGACGTAAGTGGGGGAATAGAATCACATCGCGGATGGACTGTGAATTGGTAAACAGCATGACCAGCCTGTCCACCCCAATCCCTTCTCCGGCAGTCGGCGGCATACCATACTCCAACGCCTCAATGTAATCACTGTCAAAATGCATGGCTTCCAGATCGCCAGCCTCTTTTTCGGCCACCTGCCTGTGGAAGCGTTCTGCCTGATCTTCCGCGTCGTTTAATTCTGAGAAACCATTGGCAATTTCGCGTCCGGCAATAAAGAATTCGAAACGATCGGTGACTTCCGAATTGCTGTTGTTGCGCCTGGCCAACGGTGACACCTCGGTTGGGTAACCGGTAATGAAGGTCGGCTGAATAAGTAAATGCTCAACCGTTTCTTCGAAAAGAATCATTTGCAGTTTACCTAACCCGTCAGTGGGTTTAAACCCAAGCCCTTTTTGTTTCAGGATGTCGCGGCAGGAATCCACACGCTCCAATTGTTCCCCCTGAATGTGGGGATGGTGGTGTAAAACTGCCTCTTTCACCGTCATTCGCGCAAACGGTTTGGCAAAATCAATGATCCAGTCCTGGTAGTTTACCTGACGACTGCCCAGTACCTCATCGCAGAGGAAATGCAGCAATTGTTCGGTGAAATCCATGAGATCATCGTAGTCGGCATAGGCCTGATAAAACTCAATCATGGTGAATTCAGGATTATGGCGGGTGGAAATGCCTTCATTACGGAAATTGCGGTTAATCTCATACACGCGCTCAAAACCACCCACCACCAACCGCTTAAGGTACAGTTCCGGCGCAATGCGCAAAAACATTTGCATATCCAGGGTGTTGTGATGGGTGACGAAAGGACGTGCCAATGCGCCGCCCGGAATGGGGTGCATCATCGGTGTCTCGACTTCCATAAACTGATGATTATCCATGAACTGGCGCAAGGCTTTAATCAGGCGGGTGCGCATGAGGAAGGTTTTACGGCTTTCTTCATTGGCTATCAAGTCCACATACCGTTTGCGGTATTTCATTTCCTGATCGGACAGCCCGTGGTATTTATCCGGTAAAGGACGTAAGGATTTGGTCAGCAGTTCAACCTGCTCGGCATGAACAGTCAGTTCACCTGTATTGGTTTTAAACAATATTCCGTTGACGCCGACAATGTCACCCAAATCCCAATGTTTAAATTGGTCATACACTTCCGGCAAATCATTTTGACGAACATAAACCTGGATTCGGCCGGACACGTCCTGAATATGGAAAAAGCTCGCCTTGCCCATAATGCGTCGCAACACAATTCGGCCGGCGATGGTTACCTTTACTGCCTGTTCGGCTAATGCCTCTTTTTCAAACCCGTCGTAATCTTTCAATAACTCTGCGGCCAAATGCTGGCGATGAAAATGATTGGGGAAATTAAAGCCCTGTTGACGCAACTCGCCAAGCTTTTGTTTGCGAATCTGGTAGACTTCGCTTTCATCTAAAATCTCTTCTGTCATGCTGCCCCTACTCCTGCTTTCAAACTGGCGTGAATAAACTGATCCAGATCACCGTCTAAAACGGCCTGGGTATTGCTGGTTTCAACGCCGGTGCGTAAATCTTTAATGCGCGACTGATCAAGCACATAGGATCGAATCTGCGAACCCCAGCCTATGTCCGATTTACTCGCCTCCAGAGCCTGCTGTTCGGCGTTTTTCTTTTGCATTTCCAATTCATAAAGCTTGGCGCGTAACTGCTTCATGGCATGGTCTTTGTTTTTGTGCTGACTTCTGTCAGTCTGGCATTGAACAACAACGCCTGTCGGCACGTGGGTAATCCTTACCGCCGAATCGGTACGGTTTACGTGCTGGCCGCCGGCACCCGAAGCGCGGTAAGTGTCAATGCGTAAATCCGCGGGATTGATTTCAATGTCGATGTCATCATCCACTTCCGGTGAAACAAACACAGCCGAAAAAGAGGTGTGACGGCGGTTGCCCGAATCAAAGGGCGATTTGCGCACCAGACGATGCACGCCAGTTTCCGTTCGCAGCCAGCCATAGGCGTATTCACCGCTGAAATGGATGGTGGCACTCTTGATACCGGCCACATCGCCGGCTGAACATTCGATCAGTTCACACTGAAAGCCATGGTGCTCGCCCCAGCGCAGGTACATGCGCAGAAGCATTTCCGCCCAATCCTGCGCTTCCGTGCCACCGGAGCCGGATTGAATGTCGAGGTACGCGTTGGCATGATCCATTTTGCCCGAAAACATGCGGCGAAACTCCAGATCGGCGACCTGTTTCTCTACTTTTTCCAGTTCCTGGGTGATGTCGCTGATGGTGCCCTCGTCCTCTTCGGCGCGGGCCATGTCAAAAAGCTCGGATAAGTCCACCATGCTCTGGCTTAAATCCTGAAGCTGATGAACCACGGCTTCCAGTTGAGCCCTTTCCTTACCCAGGGCCTGGGCTTGTTCAGGATTATTCCAGACATCAGCCGATTCCAGTTCGCGAACTACTTCCTCAAGCCGTTCCCGTTTATTATCGAATTCAAAGATACCCCCGAAGCGCTTGAATGCGGTCATTCAAATCGCTTAAATTAAAAGTAATCTGGTTCACTTCTAACATGCTTTTTCCAGTAAAATAAATTCAAACACGCTAGTTTACAGGGAAAGCCGCCTCTTAACCAGCCAATCCCATAAAAAATGCGCAATAAATTAGCAGATTAACAGCGAGGTTCGTTTTCTGTGAGGCAGAGGGGGCTATTCCTTCCGTCTGAACAGGCGTTATACTATGGATGATTAATTTTTAGACGAACCCTATGTTGACTCCGCACGCCGACTCCCTGAGCCACCCTGCGCTTGAGCTCAGGCACTACTCGAAGGAAACCCACAGTCATAGCCACGCCTATGCGCAATACGTGTTTCCCCTGCAGGGCAGTCTGGAAATTGAAATCAATCACCGCGGCGGCCTGTTAACAGAAAATCGCGCCGCCTTTATTGCGCCATCGCATCAACATGGTTTTGCCGGCAGTGAGGACAATTTATTTTTAGTCATGGATTTGCCACAACCTCCACGGATAGCCACAACACAACCTGCGTTTTTGACCATCAATCCCATGCTTGGGCATTTGTTAAAATTCATCCACCATTACCTTCTTCAAAATACAAGACACAACAGCACGCAAGCCATTGTTCAGACTCTGCTTGCCGCCTTGAATGAGGATTTAAAACCCTTATTGGATCAACGGGTGCTGCTGGCCAAACAGTGGATTGACCGGCATTACCGAGAACCCATTTCGCTCGCCCGGCCAGCGGCATATTGCCATTTGAGCGTCAGTCAGCTACAGCGTCGTTTTAAACAGGCGATGGGACAAACACTGGGACAATACTGGCGCGACCAGCGCCTGCTTGCCGCCCAAACCCTGATGACGACCTCGCCTCACAGCCTGCAACGCATTGCAATGGACGTGGGTTATGAGAATCTGGCTGCCTTCAGCCGCGCTTTCTTAGCCTGGTCCGGCACCTCGCCCAGGCAATGGCGACATGATTTTTTCAGCAAAGCGAATGCGGTTTCATGGTAAGGGATTCCTGTCCCGGTGAAAGTAAACTAGGTCTCTTTATTTTACCGAGATGCCGGAATGCCCAGACGTTTAATCCCTTTTTTATGGCTTGTCGCCGCGCAAACCATGGTGGCCGTGAACATTGTTTGTTCCAAATACCTTCTCACTCACAGTCCTGCGTGGTTTTTGTTATTGCTGCGCTTCAGTTTAGCCGCTCTGCTGCTCTTACCCCTGCATTGGTTAACACCGGCAAGAAAACGCACAGTGGCTGATTATTTTCAATCGTTGCCTGAAGGGCAGTGGTTTTTAATAATCGCCCAAGCCCTGTCAGCCGGTTTGTTGTTTAATTGCTTGATGTTACTTGGTCTGCACTACACCCATGCGGCGGCCGCCGGCATTATTACCAGCGCTTTACCCGCCATCATTTCCTTACTGGCCTTTGTTTTTCTTAAAGAAAGGCTGTCTCAACAAAAAATAGCCAGCATTGCTCTGGCTTGCCTGGGCCTTGTATGCCTTGCCAGCAATTCCTTTCATACATCGCATCATTCCCTGCGCGGGGATGCGCTGATTTTCTTATCCTTACTGCCAGAAGCTGCGTATTATCTGCTCTGCCAGTGGCGAAGCGTGCAATTGCCGGTGTTTTTGCTGTCTGCCTTAATGAACGGCATCAATGCGCTTTTACTGTTGCCAGTGGGATTGTTAAACTGGCCGAGTCTGCCATGGCATCCTCTCCTGGCAGCCCTCGTCCTGCTTCTGGGTTTAAGTTCGGGTTTGTTTTATGTCTTCTGGTATTTCGGTTCACGCCGGAATGATGCCACCCTGGCCTCCCTGTCCACAGCCCTCATGCCTGTTGCCACAGGCCTTATCGCCCGGGCCGCTTTAGGGGAACGCTTGTCGATGCTGCAGCTTACGGGCATGGGCCTGGTGATGCTGTCTATTTTTATTTATGCGCGAGGCAATGGAGGGACGCTGGGCGTTAGGCCCAGCTCAGCTGAAGGAAGCGTCACATAGTTGAAATAATACCTGCCGTCGCAACCGCCGCTCCGACAACAAAGCCAATGGTGCTTTTATACTCCCTCACGTGACTGAAAAAGCCCGGCGAAGGCGGGGTTGCATCCGACTTGGCTTTCGTTTCCTGTTGTGACGCTTGCAGTCCTTGTTGGTTTTCTTCCAGCAACGGTCCTTTTGTTTTTTGACTAAAGAAAGGGCACTTATCGAGGTTTTTGACCAACAATCGTTTTTTCATTTTTTCCGGATCAGGCAAGTCGACTTCTGCATACCGTTTGTGGGTGGCATCAATCGATAATTCTTTCGCTAATGAAGGGAATAAACGAGCAATCAAAGGTTCCAACCCCGCATTGATGCCGCGCGACGCTGCCGATTGAGCACTGGTCAATGGGAACTGCTGCAGCCTATTGCCAATGAGGTAAAGCGTCCGTAATGCGTGACACAGAATCTCAAGCTCTTCTGCCTTTAAGTGCTTGAGAACGGCTTCTGTACTCATGCCCGGTTCTGCAAAACGGCAGATCAAACCCGGTAGCTTATCAAAATCGAGTAGCTTTCGCAGATAATGCAAGACGGGTTGGCAATAATCAAACTGAGCACCTACCACCGGTCTTTTATCCTCCTCGGGAAAATGGGCAAGGAGGGCCATGAAATGGGAAAAAGCCTTGGTGTCTTTAAGCTCAAGGGCTTTTAACAGGGTGTTAAAATCACTGTCAGTGCCTTTTGTCACGGCATCTGGAAGCAGCTGCTCCACGATCATCTGCTCTGCAACCAGCAAGGCCGTTGACAAGACTGAAGCCACATGGCTGCCAGTATTAAATGAGGGCAAAACCAGCATGCCGTTGAGTTTCACATCAATCAACTGATCGTGTGGTTCAATTACCGCCATGTCATCAAAGGGACGGAAAACAGGTTGTCCTGCACTGTCTTTGAGTTCGAAAGCATAGGCGATGGCTTTAAGATTATTATCAATAACAGCAAATGGATTGGTAAACCGGACAGGCAAAACGGTGCGTTTACTGCGCGGTTGACTGACTTTAAGCGGCTGCACCATCTCATCCTGCAAAGCACCGGTTAAGAAATCGTCGATGACGGAAGGGTCATCTTTTAATGCAGCCTGCAGGCGGTTATAAACCACCTGAAGCGACGTATCTAACAGCGGTCGAGGATCAAACTGGTATTGTTGCAAGTAATCAAAAATCACGTACATGGCATTAAAGGCTTGATTCTGGATGAACAATCCCAGACCGCTGCTGTTAACCAGGTTTCCCGATTGCAGCAATTTTTGCTGAGTCGAGCGCTTCTCATAAAAGCCGCCCTCGGCGAGCGCTGTAACGCGAATAATGTCTTCGGTGATTTCCTGAGGCAGGATGTCGCCGGTTTTTTCATGAATAATCCAGCCTAAAGGAGCAAATTCTTTGTCAGTGGCAATCGCCAGGCCATTGGCCTCTCGCGTAAACTCCTGCTTATCGTCCAGGTAGAAACGCAGTTTACTGATGGCCGCTGTCTGTGATTGGGCAGCGAACTGCTCCACCACCAGGGCAAACGGTTTACCGGAAGTGCGAAGTGCGAAATCCAACAAGGCCCTGTCTTTCGGAGAAAACTCAGCGGGACAAGTCAGGTAAATAAATCCCTGTTTCGTTAATTCATAGCGCAGATTACGACCCACATTCCATACCGGAGCATGAAGAATATCCCAAAGCCCCTGTTCGCCATAAGTACCCTGACGATTGACATGCACCAACGGTTGAGCCCGTTCATTCAATAATTTTGAACGTCCCAAAGGCAAATGACTGATGAATTCCAGCGACTGCCCTACCGCCTTGGGATGGGTAGATTCGATTTCGCTGAAGAACAGGTTGGCCTCATCATCGCCATGGGCCGGGCGCTCAACAGGATTCTCACGATAGTCAAATTCCGCCACCTGCTGCAGTAATCCGGCGCGCTGCCCCTGGCCGAGGTGGAATCGAATGACAAGAGCCCCGATGTTTTTGAATCGTTCGGTAAACGCCGCCAGCGGGCTTAAATTGGGATTAGGATCAATGTATTTGCCTTGCTCAAAATGATCCGGGGTATACAGCGCCCCTTTGTAAGACAGTGTCACCCCCGGGTAAGATTTTTTATCCTGCTTAATCTGCTCGTAAATACTGGTTGTGCTTTGCATGAAACGGCTCACACCAAATAACGGACAGAAAGGTTATCAAAGATACATTAACGGAAGCTTAAGAGACGAATAATAAAAACACAGATAGATTTAAATACGAACCTTTAGTTTAATGTTTATTCTTTTTGTGTTATAAAGCTGGCTTTAAGAGGAACCTGACATGAAAACAAAAGCAACAGACGATCTGAGCGATGAGCCGACCAAAAAAGCCAGAACAGAAGCCCCCCCGCGACTTCCTTCCTTTACCGAGGTTTTAATCGAATTAAACAAGTCGCCCGTCTTTCAGCGCTATGCGTTGGAGCGACAGGAGTCGGAAAAACGAATTAAAAAAAAATTAGTTCAACTTGTTCGCGGACTGGATGACGATCTACAGCGAACCCTAACCGATTTGGCACAGCTTCGGTCGGAGGATGAAAAAAAGCAGGCCCAGTTAAATGAGGCGCAGGAGAAAATAAAGGGTTTGGAACTCGAAAACAAAGCGCTTATCGCGCAAAATCACGCGTTACGTGAAGAAAATCAAACCCTGTTGCGCTGCAATGAAAGGCTTTATCAACAAAAACTTTCCTTTTTTAACCAAAGCGCCTCCAGTGAGGCAACCACCCATCCGGATCTGGCGGATTTTAATCAAACCTGTACCGTTTTATTGAGCGATTGAGCAGTTTACCCCTGGCAGGGCTGAAGAGAACTCAGGCCGGGGTTTTTATCACCGCCCGATAGGCATGCAGATTCATCAGCAATTCCGCTTCCGCGTTGGATAAATGGCAGCTGCTGATGATTTCATCCTTGTTGCCGCCCATTTCAAGGATTTTTAATGCATGTTGATAACCACCGTCATTATCACGCTTGGTTTCCAGGGATTGCAGCTGATTGTCCATACTGACCAACTGGCTGTTAATTTCCGTCAATTTTTTGGCAAATACCAAGTCGGCATTCACCACCGCGGCCTGCTCCAGCTGATGCTGAGCCATGGCCTGGCTTAGGGTTTGAAGCCGTTTTTCCACATCCAGCAGTTGCTGTCGCTGATGATAAATGACATAGGCCAGACCTAAGGTTAATAACAACTCCATGACGACGATTAAACTCATTGACTCTCCTTGCCTATTGGCTGCAGATGGCTTTCGCCCGGAGACAGATTCAGGTTTCCAGCATCCAGCGATTCGACTTTTTTGCCGCTCAAATCCGGGTTTAAAAACCGGGGCACTGTCTTGTTTTTGGCAATAATCAGATTAACACGGCGATTTTTAGCCCGTCCATCCTCTGAGGTATTGTCAGCGACAGGGTATTGTTCGCCATAGCCTGTGACCGTGATTTTACCAGGATCCACACCGTAAATCGTCAATACCCTCGCTAAAGCCGCAGCCCGAGCTGTGGACAACTCCCAGTTAGACGGGAATTGCGGCGTATTGATGGGTACATTATCGGTATACCCTTCCAATGCAATAGGATACGGTACTTTTTTGATAATTTCCGCAATTTTCATTAATTTGACGATGCCGGCCGGTTTCAGATCAGCGCTGCCGCTGTCAAACAGTGCGCCCGCTTTGATATCAAGCTCCACCCAGCCGTTGTCACTGTGAATATTCATATCCGGATCCTGCAGTTCAGACAGGGACTTCTCCAGGGCATTGAATTGCTCATTCTCGCTGCCCTTCATTTCCAGCAAGGCTTTCCCTTCCTTGCTGTTGGTTGAAAATTGCACTGGGGCGCGATCCACCCCTTTGGAATTAAACGCAGAGTTCATGCCTTCAGACAGGGCTTTGTATTTGGAGACATTGACGGAGGAAATGGCATACATGACCACGAAAAACGCAAACAGGAGGGTAATGAAATCGGCGTATGAAACCATCCACCGATGCGTGTCCTCATGCTGAACTGCCTTGTTTCTCTTTTTTCGCATTTTGATGATGTTGTCCAAAATTATTCAATTTTAAGCTTAGCATATTTGGACTCTCCCCGCCGGCCATTGACACCAGGCCTTCGACAAGCATCTCATCATGATGAACCTGATTGGCCACACAGCTCTTGATTTTATTGGCAATGGGTAAAAACATGAGGTTGGCTAACCCCACGCCGTAGATGGTCGCCACGAAGGCGACGGCAATACCGGCACCCAATTCACCCGGTTCCGCCAGGTTTCTCATGACCTGAATCAAACCCAGCACCGCCCCGAGAATCCCGATGGTAGGGCTGTAGCCGCCCATGCTTTCAAAGACATGCGCGGCATGGAGATCATGGGCTTCGCGGCGGTCAATTTCGGCCTCCAGGATCTGGCGTACGGTTTTCTTGTCCACGCCAATGACCAGTAACTCCAGGCCCTGCCGCATGAGTGGATTAGGCTCCTGTTCCATGAAATCTTCCAGCGACAACAGGCCGTATTGGCGGGCACGCCTTGCTAAATCAACCAGTTGTTCACGCGTCTGATCGTAACTCTGTTTGGGCGGACGTATAATCCAGGGAAGGATTTTAAATGCGCGTTTAAACGTGGACAGCGGCGTTTGCACCATGACAGCGCCCATGGTTCCGCCCATGACAATCACCAGCGCCGGCAAATTCAACAGCGAATTTAGTTCGCCCCCCTCAAACATCTGGCCGATAATGATTGCCAAAAATCCGGTTACCAATCCGAGTAGGGTCAAACCGTCCATAAGTACTATTCCGATAATCGTGCTTTCAGGCGAATTGTCGCCTGACTATGAATTTGTGAAACACGGGACTCACTGACACCCAAAACCTGACCAATTTCTTTTAAGTTCAGATCCTGTTCATAATAAAGCGACAAGACCAGCTGTTCTTTCTGCGGCAGCGTTTCAATGACCTCGGCTAAATGCCTCACCATGTCCTCGTGAAGGGCATTTTCATGCGGCTCCGAGGAACTGCCAGGCTCCCCTTTCAAAACATCCTCCGTTACCCCCAAATCATCAAAACCATACAACTGACTGCCGGCGGAGTCTTTTAAAAGCGAATGGTATTCATCCAGGCTTATATTTAATTCGTCCGCAATTTCTTTATCTTTAGCATCACGGCCTAAACGGTTTTCGACTTTTTTAACCGCCTCCGCCACCATGCGGGCATTCCGGTAAACCGAGCGGGGAACCCAATCGTTTCGTCTGACTTCATCCAGCATGTGGCCGCGAATGCGGATCCCTGCATAGGTTTCAAAGGAAGCGCCTTTACTGGAATCATAATTTCTGACTGCTTCCAGCAAGCCCAACATGCCCGCCTGAATCAAATCATCCAGTTGTACAGAATAAGGTAATCGCACGAGTAAATGATGGGCAATACGCTTGACCATTAAGGCATGGGTCTTAATCAGCGTTTCCTGGGTCTGTTGATTTACTTTGCCGTATGCTTCCAAAGCATCCACGACGCTCTCCTTACTGTATTCTGACTGAAAATCTTCCCTTTCAGTGTTCACCCGCAACCAGCCGTTCCAGAAAAAAGCTGGTATTACCGCCTAACGAACGCCTAAATGGCCAATCTTCAACATTTTCCGCCAGCTGATGTATTGCTTTTGTCGCACTGCATTCAGGATAAGCAACCAACACTGCTTTTTGTTTTTTAACCGCCTCATGAACCTGATTATCAAAGGGAATGGCCCCAAGGTAATCCAGGCTCACATCCAGAAACTGCTCAGCAACCCGGTAAAGTTTGTTAAACAGCTCCCGTCCATCCTTGACGCTTCTGACCATGTTGGCCAGGATGTGAAAATGCGTCCATTCATAGCGTTTGCTCATGACTTTGATTAAAGCATAAGCATCCGTTAACGAAGTGGGTTCATCACAGACCACCACAATAATTTCCTGCGACGATCGAGTAAAGCTTAGCACAGTATCGGAAATGCCGGCCGCCGTATCGATGATCATGTAATCAAAGTCATCCGTTAGCTCATTGAATGCATCAATAATGCCAGCATGCTCGGCTGCGCTGAGCTGGGTCATGTATTCCGTACCGGAAGCAGCCGGTATCACTTTAATGTCATAGGGGCCGGTCAGCATGATGTCCGTTAAATTGCAGATGCCCTGAATCACGTGGGATAAATTGAATTTGGTGTGCAGCCCCAGCATGATGTCAATGTTGGCCAATCCCAAATCGGCGTCCAGGAGCAGCACTTTTTTATCCTTCTGAGCAAGCGCCACGGCCAGGTTAACAGACACATTGCTTTTGCCAACCCCGCCCTTCCCGGCAGAAACGGCAATGACTTTGACCGGTTTGGAGCGGCTGATATTGCGCAATCCGTCGGCCTGATTGCCGACTTCACCGCCTTGTTTAACTTTCGACATACACCCCCCTCGCCGCCTGTTGCATGGCCGCACCTTCCAGTTCGATCCGTTGCTGCATGGCCTGGCCTTGCTCCGCCAGCTGCTCAATTAATTGATGCCTTGTTGCCATTTTGATGTCTTCGGGTACCCGCTGGCCATGAGTGAGGTAACTCACCCCCAGCCGCGCCTCCGTTACCGCGCTCAATATGCCGCCTAAAGCCAAGGCTTCGTCAAGCTTGGTGATGATGCACTGCTCGACCCGATTGGCCTGATACCGCTGAATGGCATCGGCAATCACCTGATAATGGCTGGTAGCCGGTAAAACCAGGACCGTAGCAATGGAATGAAGTTTGGTGCTCAGCAAATCCATTTGTTGGGCAACCCGTTCATCGGCTGGATTCATACCTGCCGTATCAATCAGGACCAACTTTTTATTGCTGAGTTGCCGGATAACGCGGCTTAAAGACACGTCATCCTGCGCCACGCAGACCTGTACCCCTAAAATTTTGCCATAAAGCAGCAGCTGTTCTTCTGCAGCAATGCGGTAAGTGTCCATGGTAACCAGGCCCAGGTTTTCAGCGCCGAAACGCAATACAAAGCGCGCGGCCACTTTCGCCAGGGTGGTCGTCTTCCCAACCCCGGTCGGCCCGACAAAGGCGTAAACACCCCCTTCTTCAATGCGGCGGGAATCATAAATGGGAAGGCGCATGGAAAAATCGTTCAATACCTGCTGCCAGCCTTTTTGCTGATTCAGTGTGGGACTGACGCCGCTGACCAGTGCCGCGGCCGTTCGCTGACTGACACCCAGATAAAGCAGTTTTTGCATCAACACCGCATGCAGGGGTTCGCCCTGGCCGCCATGGCCACGAATTTGCGCTTCCAGCATGCCGCGCAGCGTCTGGATTTCCTGCCGCATTTCATCGAGCGGCGACTCCACTGGTTTAATGGCAGGTAATGGTGGGGGTTCGGCACTTGCTACAGCCGCCTCCGCACTCAATACAGTTTCGTCGTAATCAATGGCTGCCACCACTTCAACGCCGTTATCCACCCGGCTGCTGGACAATATGACAGCATCCGGGCCAAACGCCGTCTTAATCTGCTGCATGGCAGTGCGAGTATCAGGTGCAACAAAGCGTTTCAGTTTCATGGATTCTCCACTCTACTAACCGACCGTACCAATAATGCGAATCTCCTTGTTATCAGGGATTTCCTGATACGATAAAACATGCAAATTACTGGAAATGTGACGCACAAATCGTGCCAATGCCGCGCGTATCCCCGGTTGAACCACCAGAACGGCTAATTCATTTTTCGCCTGTTGCTGAGCTGCCAGCTGCGCCAGCGAGTGCTGAATTTTATCCGCCATTCCGGGTTCAAAGCTCACGCCTTGGCCGGCGTTGCTCTGGATGCTGTTCTGCAATAACTGTTCCAGCTCCGGTTTCAGCGTAATGATGGGCAATTCTTCATGCAAACCACTTATTTTCTGAGTGATCATGCGCGACAGCGCTACCCTGACCTGACCGATGAGGTAATCAATGTCTTTTGATTTACTGGCCGCCTCTGCCAGGGTTTCGACAATGGTTCGAATGTCTGTTAAAGGAATATGCTCAACCAGCAGGCCCTGCAGGACTTTATTCACCCCGCCAAGCGTCAAGGTATCCGGCACCAGTTCTTTCACCAGCTTGGGTGAGGTGCGTGCCAGTTTATCCAGTAATTGCTGGGTTTCTTCATAACCGAGTAATTGCTGACTGTTGGCTTCAAGGATCTGGCTTAGGTGGGTGGCAATGACCGTCGAGGCATCCACCACCGTGTACCCGTAGGTATGCGCCTGTTCTTTCTGATTTTCGTTAATCCAGACTGCTTCAAGACCAAATGCGGGATCAAGCGTCCTTAAACCGTCCAATTCGCCAAAGACCTGCCCGGGGTTAATCGCCAGCCATTTATCATTGTAAATCGGTGCCTCGCCCATCACCACACCGGCTAGACTGATGCGGTAATTGTTGGGTTTTAAATCCAGATTATCGCGAATATGAACCGTGGGGATGAGGAAACCAAGCTCCTGAGAAATCTTTTTGCGTACCCCCTTGATGCGCGACAGCAACACACCGCCCTGGGTGCTGTCCACCATTGGGATAAGGCGATACCCGACTTCAAGGCCAATGACATCCACGGGATTGACATCATCCCAGGACAATTCCGTGGCAGGTTCTTCAATACGACTGGATGCTTCCGTCTCTTTATCGATTAGCTTTTCTGCCTTTTCCCTTTCCAGAAGCAGATAGCCAATACCCCCTAAACCGGCTGCCAATAAAATAAAAGCAACGTGAGGCATGCCGGGAATTAAACCAATACCGCCAATAATGCCAGCAGCAATAAACAGGGATTTGGGATTGCCAAAGACCTGATGCACCACGGCCTTGCCCATGTCCTGAGCGGTTGAAACCCGGGTTACCATGATGGCCGCCGCCGTGGATAACACCAAGGAGGGCACTTGCGCCACCAAACCGTCACCGATCGTCAATAAAGTATAATTGCGTAAGGCATCTGAAAAATTCATGCCATGCTGCATCATGCCGATAGCCAGTCCGCCGACCAGGTTGATGAACAGGATAAGAATCCCGGCGATGGCGTCTCCGCGCACGAATTTGCTGGCACCATCCATGGAGCCGTAGAAATCCGCTTCCTGAGCGACTTCAGTTCGTCGCTGGACGGCTTGTTCCTGATTAATGATGCCGGCGTTCAAATCAGCATCAATCGCCATCTGCTTGCCGGGCAATGAATCCAGAGTGAAGCGTGCACTGACTTCCGACACGCGACCGGCTCCTTTGGTCACCACCACAAAGTTGATGATCACAAGAATGGTGAAAACCACAATCCCCACCGCGTAATCCCCGCCGATAACCACTTCACCAAATGATTCGATGACTTGTCCCGCCGCATCCGTACCCGTATGGCCATGCAGCAACACGACGCGGGTTGAGGCCACATTCAATGCCAGGCGAAGCAGGGTGGCGATAAGCAGCACGGTAGGAAAGACAGCAAAATCAAGCGGTCTGTTGCTGTAAATCACAGCGAGCAGAACCACCAGCGACAAAGCAATATTGAAGGTAAAGAAAATATCAAGTAAGAAAGGCGGCAGAGGCAGGATCATCATACTCAGCATGATCACCATCATCAGTGGCGTACCCAGGCCGTGTTGCATCCATTGACGTAAAACGCTCACAACATTATTCATGCTTCATCCTCCACATCGCGTTTCAACTCATCAGGAATGGGTAAATCGTTTAAAAAGCCCGGTGTCGTTTCATAACGGCTTTTATCCTCCAGTTGAAAGATATAGGCCAGAACCTGGGCCACGGCCACATACAACCCCCGCGGAATCTCCGCATTCAAATCCGTTGAAAAGAAAATGGCACGGGCTAAAGGCGGCAGGGAAAGAATGGGCACATCGTTGGCCTTGGCCACCCGGTTAATCTGCAACGCCACCAAATCCTTGCCCTTGGCCACGACAATGGGTGCGCGCGTGCCATCCTGCCGGTAGCTGATGGCCACTGCGTAATGCGTGGGGTTGGTTAAGACTACCGCCGCTTTGGGCACTTCACTCATCATGCGGCGTCTTGCTATTTCCTGTTGGGTGCGACGGATCTGGGCTTTAACCTCTGGCTTTCCTTCCGTTTCCTTGTATTCGTCTTTTAATTCCTGTTTTGTCATTTTCAATTGCTTGTTGTGCTCATACCATTGAAATGGCACATCCACCGCGGCGATAAGAATTAAACTGGCGCTGATTATCAAAAAAAGGATGCCCACTATCCATAACCCTTCGCTCAAGGCACTGGTCAAGGGGTAATTTGCGAGCGCAAGCAACGCGGGAATTTTCCATTTCAGCACCACAATCGACACAATGGAGATGAGAAAAAATTTAGCCATGGCTTTGAGCATTTCCATGAGGCCTTTGACCGACAGCATGCGCTTGATGCCCTTTAAGGGACTTAAGCGCGAAAACTGCGGCTGCACCGATTGCAGGCTGAACACCCAGCCGCCCATGAGCAGCGGGGCGGCGATGGAAAGCACAAGAATGACCATCAACACTGGGAATACCGCCATTGCCCCGGTCTGAATGATAAAGTAAAGGTTGTACATCATGTCCATGCTGGTTAAAAGAATACGGCTGTCGAATTCAAAGGCATGATGCATCATGGTGAGAAAATGCGTGGATAAAAAATTGCCGAAAACCAAAAATCCCGCGCCGGAAAACAGCAGGATGATGGTGGCGTTAAAGTCTTTCGAACGCGCGATCTGACCCTTTTCCCTCGCTTCTTTTAACCGTTTGGGCGAGGGCTGTTCGGTCTTCTCCTGGGATTGTTCGTCGTCTGCCATCAGTACAATAATCCTTTAATGAGTAACATCCCCTGCTCAAGGCTGTCGGCAATCTGTGCCGCGACCCCGGGCAAACTGACCCGCAAAATCACAATCCCCATAAACAGTGTGATCGGGAATCCGATAGAGAAAATATTAAGCTGCGGCGCCACCCTGGTCATGACACCAAAGGCCAGACTGATAACCAGCAAAGCGAGAATTGCCGGTAAGGCCACCAGAACAGATTCTTTCATCATCCAGCCCGAAAAAATCAGCACTCGGCCAATATCAGACAATTCCACCGGCACACTTCCAACCGGCAGCATGGTAAAACTGTTAAAAAACAACTCAAAAACAGCCAAGTGGCCATTCAGGGCCAGAAACATCAAGCTGACCATCAACAGATAGAACTGACTGATTAAAGGCACACTGGCCTTACTGGCGGGATCAATCATGGTGGCAAAACCCAACCCAGCCTGCATGGCAATGATCTGTCCGCCAATAACAAACACCTGAAACACCATTTGCAGAACAAAGCCCATCATTAGCCCCAACAGCAGTTCGAAGGCCAGATAAATCAGGTAGTAGCCATTGAAATGCTCAAGTGTCAAACTCGAGGGAACAAACGAGGACAGCAGAAAGGAAAACGCCATGGCAATAACCACTCGCACCCGCACAGGAATCAGGACAGATGAAATCACCGGCATGGTCAGAAACAGGCCGCTGATACGCGGCATCGGCCAGACGACCTGGCTGATTTGAATAATCATTGTCTTATAATCAATGTCCATGATTAATCAATCAGGTAAGGAATATTCATAAACAGTGTTTCCGTATAATGGATCATGGTTTTTAATAACCACGGCCCCGCAAATGCCAGCACAAGGAACGTCACAAACAACTTGGGAATAAAACTTAAACTCATTTCGTTGATTTGCGTGGCCGCCTGAAACATGGCCACGACAAGGCCCACCAGCAACCCCGGTACAATGAGGACAGCCAGGATGATGATCATCACATAGACGCTTTCGCTGAAAATTGAAACAATGCCATCGGGTGTCATCTTCCCCTCCTGGGTTAGCTCATGGCAAAACTGGACGCTAAAGAGCCCAGCACCAGTGTCCACCCATCAACCATCACAAACAGCATGATTTTAAACGGCAGGGAAATGATTAATGGCGACAGCATCATCATACCCATGGCCATCAGTACACTCGCCACCACAATATCGATGATTAAAAAAGGCAGAAACAACAAAAACCCAATCTGAAAAGCCGTTTTCAATTCACTGGTCACAAAGGCAGGGATCAGTACGCTCATGGGGACTTCCGCTAGGGTTGCATAGGTTTTGTTACTGAATTTCTCAAACAGCGCCAGATCGTTTTTGCGAGTTTGATTGAGCATAAAATGGTGAAGCGGTCCCTGGGCCAACCCCAAGGCCTGCGTGAATTCGATTTTATCGGCGAGGTAAGGCTGCACCGCCTGCTCATTGATTTGATTAAATACCGGGGCCATGACAAAAAAGGTCAGAAACAGGGCGATGCCTATCAATATCTGATTAGTCGGCGTTTGAGCCATCCCAATGGCCTGCCTTAAAATAGAAAGCACGATGATGATGCGGGTAAACGCGGTCATGGCCATTAGTAACCCTGGCAAAACGCTAAGCAGGGTCATGAAAATGAGGATTTGCAGATTAACGCTGTACGTTTGGGCACCGCCAGTGCCGGGGGTCACGGTGACGCCTGGCAGACTGAGGGACGCGGCCTCTGCAAGCACAGGAAACAAAAGTGCCATCATAAGAAAAAGTCTTGTCCTGCTGTGCTTCATTTCAAGACTTCCTCATAACGTGTTTAAGCAATTCAGGAAACGAACTTTTCGCTTCTGTCTGAAAGCCTGGCGGCAGTTCCTCACCGAAATCATGGAGTGTGTTGATGCTGCCATTGGCCACACCCAGCAGCAAATAACGTTCCCCCGCCTTCACCAGCATGATTTTTTCCCGTGGTCCGAGGCTTGTTCCGGCAATGATGCGAAACGCTCCGCTGACGCCTATGCCTGCCTGATTTAAACGCCTCAAAACCCAGGCTAAAAAGACAATAAGCAGCACCACAATCAATAGACCCAACGTCAAGCGCAGCATCTCATGAGCGCCTAAGGCCGTGTTGCCCTTCGCCAGTTCTGTCCCGGAGGCGATGGCATTTAATGGGAGAAACAGACTTCCCCAGAGCCAGTGTGATGTTTTCATTTCAGGCGCTTGATCCGTTCAGCTTTACTGACGATGTCGGTTAAACGCACACCAAATTTGTCATTGACGACCACCACCTCGCCATGAGCCACGAGCGTGCCGTTTACCAATACGTCAAGGGGCTCCCCAGCCAGCCTGTCCAAGGCCACGATACCGCCCTGATTCAGTTGCAAAAGATTGCGTATGGTCATTTTGGTACGGCCAATTTCCACGGTCACCGTGACGGGGATATCCAGAATCAACTCCATTTTTTCACCGCTGGCATCCACCGCGCTGCCATTCCCTGTTACCGTACCTGCAGCTATCGCGTCCTTCTGCTCACTCATGTCCATCCCCTAATAACTGATTTTTTTAATGATTTTTAATGCCCGCTTATCATTGGCACTGCCCAAAGTTGCAGTAAAACTGGGCGTTCCCTCAATATCCAATGTAACGATTTCATGCATTTCAAGCGGGAGGAAATCGCCAACCTGCCACCCCATCACTTTGCCAAGCGTACTGGTCGTTTGCGCCATGGCGCTGGTAACCAGTAATTCCACATCCATCAATTCCTCTTTAAGCGACATGATCCAGTTGGGATCAATTTCATCATCCGGCCTGGCTGCGCCAAGTTCGAGCTGCTGTTTTATGGGTTCCACCATCGAGAACGGCATGACAAAGGAAAAACTGCCCTTCTCGCGGCCAAAATCAATGAGAAAACGGCTGACTAACAGCAAGTCTTCCGGTTCGCCAATGTGCACAAGCTGGGGGTTTGTCTCGTCATTGACACGGATGGCTTCCAGTTTGATGATTGGCGCCCAGGCGTGTTCAATGTTATGCACCAGTTTGTTTATCACAATTTCCATCACCCGTAATTCCGCCGCAGTAAAATCGGTTTTGTCAGTCTGCGCCAGAAATTGCGAATTGCCACCAAAATAATAATCGACCAGATCATACACAAACGTATTGTCAAACAGCACAATGGCTTTGCCGCGTAAGGGTTTAAAGCGGTAGAGGGTCATTAAGGTCGGGTTTGGCAGGCTGTCTAAAAAATCACGGTGTTTGACAACACTTAACGGCTCCTGTTTGATTTCCAGCTCTTTGGCCATCAGCTGATAGATATCATTGCCAAAAAAACGGGCGGCCCGATCATGAATTTTATCGAGCACCGGCAATTCACCCCGAACAATCCGCTCCTGACTGGCAAAATTCAAGACCTGTATTTTCTCGTCAAGTCCTGTCGTTTTCGGGGAATATTCCGGCTTGGCGGCGGTTGCCTCTTTCACGGGCTCAGCGCTTTTATCGCTGGCAGGTTCTGAAGGCTCGGCTGCAGTGTCCTGATGGCTCTCCTCGTCAGCCTCTGCCGCAGGCGCTGCCCCTTCCTCATCGCCTACGGAGCTTAAGAGCGCATCAATTTCTTCCTGTGATAACACATCTTTTTCAGCCATAACCATCCTGTCAAATCATTGAAAACACTCGTTTTCCTAAATTACTTTTTCTCTTTCACAGCAGTCCAAGCAATTCACGTGCCACTTGGAAATTTGAGTGAATAATCAAAAAGATACAGGATTAAGATAAAAAGCATGCAGGGAGAAAGTCAAGTTTTTGACACAAAATTCCCTACTCTTCTTCTTTTTCTTCGCATTTATCAATGGCAGCGGCTTTGCACTGTTCATTGCAATCCAGAGCACTGGAGGTGATGCATACAGTGCTGATGCAATTGTCGGTGTATTGATTAACACACATGTCGTGATCGTAATTTTCTGAACCGATAACGACCGTGGGTAAATCCGCAGCGTACACCGCCACAGGGGTTAAACCGATTAGAAGAAGTAGCATGGTAAGGGCTTTGCGCATAAGAGTCATCCTTTATTACTCTGTCACTTAAAGTATAGCCAGTGCTTCATAAAAGAAGCAGTGAATAAAGGATTGTTTAATTCAACAAACATGGGCAAAATGAGAATACCACAGACGCTTCCTCCGTGTATGCGCAGCCAGACTAAAACCCTTACCCATTTCAGCGGCGCTATTTTAAGCCAATCAACCTGCTTTCGTCCTGACAATGAATGGCAGCTGCCCCCTTTGTTTGAATCCTCGCTGACCAACGTACTGGCCCGCGGCCATGGCTTGAGCTACAGCGATTGTTGCTTTAACACGCAGGGAAACGTCATTGATTGCACACGGCTCAATCATTTACTGAGCTTTGATGAAAGCAATGGCTTATTGTACTGCCAGGGCGGCGTCACCTTTGCTGATTTATTTGAGGTCCATCCGGACTTTATTCCACCGGTAGTACCCGGTACTGTCCATGCCAGCCTCGCTGGCGGCATTGCCAATGATGTCCATGGTAAAAACAATGTGTCCGCCGGAAGCCTTGGACAGCACATTCAGTGGATAGAATTACAGCAGGGATCCAGACTCCTGCGGGTAAGTCCCGAGAAATACGCCGAACTTTTTACTGCAACCCTGGCAGGGCTTGGATTAACCGGAATTATCCGGCGCGTTGCCTTAACGCTGAAAAGAGCCCCCCGCTGCGTGGAAGTGCACACCGAAAAATTAACCTCATTCGATAAACTGCTCACCGCCATGAAAGAAACCAGCAGGCAATGCGATTACCTGGTGGCCTGGCTCGATTTGCTGAATTCGCCACACGCGCTGATGTCTGCTGCGGTTCATTATCACGGTACAACGCCCCCGCCGCGGCGAGCATTCACGCTACCGAAGCTACCGTTTCGCCTGATTTATCGCTACAGCATGCAATACGTTAATCACTATTACTTCAAACGCGCCGATACCGGTATGCGGCGTCTCGATTTAATTGAGTTTAATAATCCCCTTGATAAAATCAGGCATTGGAACCGGCTTTATGGTCGACAGGGCCTTGTGCAGTTTCAGGCCGTCTTTGCCGAAGACCAGGCCGAAACCACCTTAGCCCAATTGTTAAGGGTGATCGCTAAAACGCAGGCAACACCCACGCTCGCTGTGTTAAAGTATTTTACCCGGCCCGGAGCTGGCTTATTGAGTTTTGTGCGTCCCGGCTTTACCCTTGCCGTTGATTTTATCCACGACACCAATGCCCGGGCAGCCATTGAAGCCATGAATCAATTCATCACTGACATCGGCGGACGCGTTTATCTGGCAAAGGATTTGTTTCTGACTCGCGATCAATTCATGGTTCAATACCCTGAACACAAACCATTTAAGGCCTTGCTGCAACACTACCCAACCGGTATGCAATCCGATCTGGGGCGTCGCCTGGGGATTACCCATGACTAAAAGCACCTGGATGATACTCGGCGCCACGTCCATCATTGCCAATGAATTCGCACAGCTCGCGGCAGCAGCGGGGCATCCGCTTCTGCTAGTCGGCCGTGATACCCTGCAACTCGATGTCATTGCGGATGAAATTACCTTGCGCCATCGCGTGGCCTGCGACATTCTAACCGCCGATTTTAGTGAAGACATCCGGGAGCTGCTTAAGAAAATTCAAACCATGGATCAGGAGTTGTCGTTGTTCATCGCTCACAGTGCCATTGTTGAAAATAATCACTTAAACTCAGCGGCGATAGGCAAACTGGTGAAAACCAATGTTTTAAGTACTGTGCAGGTGATCCACACTTACCTGAACAAACAGCAACACGAGCATCAACTGCTTTTTTTAAGCTCAGTCGCAGCCTGCCGCGGCCGAGCCCGAAACAGTTTATATGGTGGCAGTAAGGCCGCCATAGAAGTCTATCTGCAGGGATTACAACAGCAGGCCGGGCCTTCGACAACCATCACCGTGGCGCGCCTCGGGTTCATCGATACCGTACAAACCTATGGCATGCCGGGTGTTTTTTATGCCTCACCGCCCAAAGCCTGCGCCAAAGCCTGCTGGGCTAATCTCCACCGCAAAAAACGCCGCTTTTACCACCCCGGCTTCTGGCGCCTCATCATGATGGTCATTAAGCATCTGCCTTTCTTCATTTATCGACGAATGGGGAATGTTTAATGGTTTGGGCGGCCACCTAACGAGGTGGTTTAAACGCATGCCTTCTTTGCCATTATTTGCGGGCCAGGGGCTTTTCACCGCCCTCTTCCTCCTCGCCTTCCCTTTCCGTATCCGAGTCGCCTTCATCCAGTTCCTCTGCCGGTACGCCGCGATCCTCATCACCTTCGCGTTCATCGTCTTCATCCTCGTCACGATTTGCCGCACGATCCGCGGGCGCCAGTGCGGATTTTTTGGACGGGGACGATCGCAATTGCTGATTCATACGGGCATCGCTGCTTAAGCTCGTGCAAAGCAGGTGATCGGAGACACTATCCAGCGTCTCTGAATCCTTGATCATGTCATGCTGCATCGCCTGTTCGGCTTCCTTCAGTTTTTTCTGCTCACTCAACACTTTGTAGCCCAACACAGCACCGGCCAAAGCAGCAATGCCGACAGCCACTGCCGTGACCGCAATCACCGCTGCCGCAGGCACAGCGACACCGGGCAGAACAAAGGCTAACGCCACAAGGCCTAAGGCAAAACCGGCAAAGGATGCAGCATAGCCTAGGCCTTTAACCCATTTTTTTTCAGTTGACCACTCGTGATGAGCGTAAGGTTGTTTTCGCAGAAACCCTTCGACATCCATGTCTTGAATGTCATCCTCAAGACTTTTCAATTCATCTTCCACGTCGAGACTTAATTCCCCTTTTTCTTCCTCGGTCAATTCCGAGTAAAGTTCAACGCTTTCCTTGGCAAAATCGATGATGCCGTATCCCATTACAATGGAACCCACGACAATGCCCGGCACCGCCAGGACAGGAAAAGCGATGGCTAAAACGGCCGCGGCAGTAACCAGGCCAATACCCAATCCAATCCAGCCGATGTCTTTCATGAGGGATTTGCGGTTATTGGTTTCTTTTAAATAGGCTAAGCGGGTATCGGCTAACAAATGGACATTTCGTTCAATGAGTCCCATGGCTGCCAGATTACCCAAATCCAGATAAGTGGTTTCAGCCACCAGGCCATCCAGCAAGGCTTTTTTCTGGGCCTCAAACTGACTTTTGGGTAAGCTTTGCAGTGCTGCCAAATGGCGGCACCACAAATCGAAATCAGGATCATCCTGAAACTTCTCGGCAAAACGCTCAAGCAAGGTGCCCCTGTTCTCGACCGTCGCGAGCTTCAGAGTCTGGTGCACATGATGGAAAAAACGAAAATCCTTCAACGCAAGTTCCACATCGCCTTCAAGCTGCATCACGTCTTTAAATTGGTCAAGAAGCAGATTGAAGCGCTTCTGCTGCAACGCGTATTCTTCCCTGCTTTTTGCATGCAGCAGGGCAACCAATGCCTGGTCAATGCGCTCACGCAATTCGTTAACCGCTCCTTTGGCGGCAAGGGTTTTCAAGTGCGATCCCGAATCATCCAGAATCGCTCTCAACTGATTACGGATGATAAGGGCGGCGGTTAATTCCTGTTTGGATAAATCCTCATTGAGCTGCCGCTGGCTTGGCCTGGGGCTACTGGGCATGTTATTTCTCCACTAAATTCTGCTACTTCATCGCGTCTTTGGCGAAGAAGGTAAAATAGTAATTGTACAGCATAACGAAGGTGCCATCATTTTCAAATTCCGTAATAATGGCATTGATTTTCTCTATGTCCTTTTCATTGCCTCGCCGGGTGGCAATGCCCATGCCATACCCTACTTTAATGCTTCCCTTTAACGCTTTCACAATGCCTGGGTATTGGTGCTCCAGGTAAAGTACCGAGTAATAATTGATAAAGGCCGCCTCGATTTTCCCGGTTTTCATGGCTTCAACCAGGCCACCGATGTTGGAATACACCTGCAAATCAACCTTGAGTTCAGGATGGTGCAGCAGGTAATCGGCGTACACGGTGCCCTCCATCACACCGATGCGTCGCCCTGCGAGAGGCTCAATGGATGTCAGTGGGCTGCTCCTCATCACGATGAACCCGCCTGAGGACAGGAAATAAGGAATGGTGAATAAAAATTGGGTTTCCCGCTCCGGGGTAATCGCAAGAGAACCCATGGCATAATCAATTTCACCACGGCCTAATGCCTCAAGCAAACGCTGCTTGGGCATGGTGACGAATTCGCATTGCCATTTTAAGCGGCTGCAGATGCGCTGCATCAAATCCACATCAAAACCAGTATTGACAAAATGGCTGTCATTCATCACAAAAGGGGGATCGAAAATGGGCGTACCTATTTTTACTTTGGCTTCAGCAGGGAGGGTTAAAAAAAGAAGAACCGACAACATCAAACGCATCCACTTCGTCATCATCGTAAGCTCATGGTTATTTTTCTATTATAACTATAGTCAGCCTTAGCCTGTTGTGTAAAAATGAAGGTTATTTTGTACTTTTCTTCCATGGCTACCCCCCTCGATAACCCCTTCTGGCAATTCTCCAATCACCTGTATCGCAATCCTCAGGTCAAAACAATTTGCCTTACCCTGCAAAATCAGTGGCAATACAACGTTAATCTGGTGTTATTCTGTGCCTGGTTAGGTGAAACCAAACGACTAATTCACGTTATGGACATGAAAAATGCCGTGGCGTTGGTGGCTGAAACGCAGTCGCGCCTGACTGAACCATTGCGTCGCGTTCGCCACTACTTAGCCTCTCTGCCGGCAGAAGCCGCGATAAAAGCCAGTTATGAGCCAGCTCTTCAGCTTGAATTGGTGTCAGAATCGCTGCAGCAGGACGCGCTGTACAGGGCCTTTAAGGACAAGCCGCAAGCCGACTCACTCGATACCAAACAACAGAAGCTGTGTTATTTACATTGGCTGACTGATGTCATGAATCAATCGCTTAAAGAAGCTATCCAGCGCCTTTTTCTTGATTTAATTTCTTTTTAATGCACCTGAAAGGCGGGTTCATAATCCTGTCGACTAAAATAATTGCTACAATTAGAATTAAAATAATACATGGAAGATAAATTATGAGCGGATACAGACCCTTGTTTTCATTGTGTTTGTTGTACGCCCTGGCCTTGCCTCTGCAAGCAGAACCCGACAAATCCGATTTAATCAAAGTTGAAAAGGGCAAAAACACCGACTGCGTGGAATACTATAATTACAACGGCGAACTCTATTGCAGCACCAAAGCCTCACGCCTGCAAAAACCACCCGGCGACCTGGAAAGCATGGAAATGCAAACCATCGTTTTTGATGATCGCGAGTGGAAAGCCGCCTGGGGACAAAAAACCGACACCATCACCACCATTGAATACATTCCCAAAGGGGACAACATCGAAAAATGGCAGGAACTGGTGACCAGCCAGTTCATCCCCGGTATTCAGGATAAGATGACACCGAAAGAGTTCAGTCAGAATGTCATGAAATATCTAAAAGATTCAGGACTTGATCCGGTGATTAACGTGATAAGCGAAAGTCCGGATCGGGTTCTGTTTGAATTTCAGGTGACGGAACCTGAAAACCTGAAACAGGATGAACTGCAACTGATTACCAAAGGCAAAGACGGGATGTACGTGCTGCACTATGTCATCAAGGAAGCGCCCATGGACAATGAGCGCCGGGAAAAATGGATTAAGTTGTTGAATCAAAGCAAGCCGGAAAAGCCTCAGGTTAAAATGGAATAGCCTTCTTTAACCAGCGATTCATCGATATTGATCAGTGATTGCGCTTTACCAAAGAAACCGATACGGTGCGCACCCAATGCCTCGCGCACCGCTGAATTCATGCGGACATCCCCGCTCTTCTGACAAGCTGTGGTCAACGCCTGTTCAATACGGTTACTCTTGTCCGTGCATCCCCAGGAAAAAAAACCCGTCTTGTTCCGCAAACGTTGAATCTCTGCCCTGACAACCTCAAAGCCTGACACCTCCGTCTCATGATGCCCTTCTGGCGTTTGAGCTATGACAAGCGGTGATTTCGCATCGCTTGCCATGTCCGTTTGCAGCGATAATGTCTCGCCCGCGCTCGCGTCTGCAAACTTCACATCAATCTTTACCGGGAGTGAGTGTTTTAGCTTATCGGCCCCTTCTTGCATGGTCTTGGTAAAACTGACCGTGGCATTTTCAATTGGACTGACTACAAGGCGCTCGTCTGACTCGCTCAATGCGGAGCCAACCTCATCCACCTGTTCGTCTTCGTCTCCGGAAAGGTATTCGTTATCGTAATCATCGGGATCCAAGAGAGGCACGTCATCCGCGCTATAGAGGTCATCGGCATCCAGCAACTCTTCCTTTTCTCTCTTCTTATCCAGGATATCCAGAGCACTCAACAACTCGGCATCGAAAGGTTCGTAAAACTCAACCACCTTATCCAAATCCGCATCAGCCATGGTTTGCAGTAAGGTGTCATGGTCGTTTCTCAACTTCAGAATGTTGTCTTTGTAGGTTTCCTCGTCATTAAATCGGGCCAGGCTCTCTGGCAAGACAAAGGTTTCATCCACCGTCTCAAGCCAGTTGGGATTGGTTAAGACATACTCTAAAAAATAAAGACTTAAAGGCCCACAGGAAACCAGTTTCCCCCCGTCTTTTTTAGCCGTTTGCAGCGCATGAGGAGAAGCATGCACAGAAATGAGTTTATCCAGTTTTGTTAAATTCAAATGCTTGATTTGTCCGGCGGGGTTAAACAGCACGAGCTTCATACCCAACGCGGCCACCTTGACAAAGACACCCGCCATGTAATGAGCTCCGGCCAACTCAGGCTTAAAGAGAAACGGAAAATAGCGTACTTCTTCAGGCGCTTTTCTGAGCCAGTCAGCAGCCGCGTTTAACACCTCACCAATGTCTCGACTGTAAATACCGTCAAACATGACCTGGGGGGGTAAAAAAAGGGCTTTGGTTTTGCTTTCAGGCAAATGGGTAAACAACGTCCATGCAATCCGCTTGACATCTTCGTTGTCATACCAGGTATTAAACTCGCGGCAATCCTCAAAGCCGCCTTTCTCGTCATCCCGTTTACGAAACTCATCCGTTGCTTTACCCATCTGCATTCTCCACCTGTAACATTCCGACATTTTTACTTTTTTTGATCAAATTTACAACCCAAAAGAACAATTTTTACTCAAAAAGAGCGGGATTTACAAAATAATGCGGCTTGGTTTATCATAAAGCGATGAAATTATCCGTTCGTGTTTTACATGGTATGCTGGTTTTAAGTCTGCTGATTCTGGCCCTTAAACCCGTGCTGCTGCCCTCTGCCTCCGAATTAAACACCGCCCATTACACGTTCCAGTACGATTGTCAGAATCGGCTTTCCACCGCGATGTCCTGTGCGTCTACCGCTTATTGGTTGCTGAGTGAAGACGAGTCAAGTCCCTTCTTTTCTCTTTGCGGCTTTTTAATTGCCCTGATTTATTTCACGCTCGCCGCCTGGGCGACTTCCGCCCCCGTTAAACGCCTTTTACGCCCTCCCATTCACCCCTCCTGGTCAATTTAAACACAACTAAAACGTTGGCGAAGTTTAGAACACTTCGCTTCTGTGGTATTTACCAAGAGGATACTCATTATGAATTTATGGAAAGGCTTTCGCCTTTTAGCGCTGTTGATGCTTGTTTCAGAGAGCGCCTGGTCATTCAGCGGTGAATTGGGCAGCGCCAACCCGGCAGTGATTATGCATTTTATTGAACATCACAATGCGCTCATTTACCTCTCCGCGTTTTTTGGTCTCGGCCTCCTATTGTCATTTACACCCTGTGTTTTGCCGATGATTCCCATTCTCTCAGGCATTCTTGTCGGCCGTGATTCGTTATCCACCCGACAGGCTTTCAAATTGTCCTTAAGCTACGTCATCGGCATGGCTGCCACTTATGCGGCGGCCGGGGTTATGGCCGGTTACCTCGGCAGCACGCTGCAGACAGCCATGCAGCAACCGGTCATCATCTTGAGCTTCAGTGCCTTGTTTGTGGTGATGGGACTGTCCATGGCAGGCCTGTTTGAACTGCGGTTGCCGCAAGCACTGCAACAGCGTTTCAAAAGCCTGAACCAACGGGGCAAATTCGGTTATACCGGGGCTATGCTGATGGGCATTGCCTCAACCCTGGTGGTCTCTCCCTGCGTTACCGCCCCCTTGATCGGGGTACTGACCTACATCAGTCAGAAGGGTCAACCCGCACAGGGGGGGCTCATTTTACTGGTCATGGCCGCAGGTATGGGTATGCCCCTGCTGCTGTTGGGTTCAGGTTACGGTTCCCTGTTGCCGAAAACAGGCGCCTGGATGCTCAAAATCAAGAAATGTTTTGCCCTGCTTCTGTTTGCCATGGCCATCTGGATGGCATCCCGTATCCTGCCTGACTCTTTAATTCAACTTTTATGGGCGTCGCTTTTCGTTTTTGGCAGCCTTTTCCTTGGCTGTCTGCAAAGCGTTGCTCATAAAGGTGCCGTGTGGCTTAAAGGGCTGGGGGTAGCCAGCATCATGGCCGGCGGGATGCTCGCCCACGCCGCGCTAATGCCACTGATAGCCCCTGCCACATCGCAAAGGCAACACACGCTAAAACAGACGGTGTTTGTGGCGGCAAATTCCATGGCAGCCATCGAAAAGCAGCTTGAGCATGCCCGAAGCCAGCATAAGCCGGCCCTGTTAGTCTTTACCGCGTCCTGGTGCAGCGCCTGCCAGGCCCTTGAATCCCGGGTCTTGAATCAACCGTCATTGCGTTCGTCTTTAAACGGCGTGTTGAATTTAAAAATTGATATCAGCCAGAGCAATCCGACCACGGACGAGATTAAACAGGCCTTTGCCATTTACGGCACACCCACCCTGTTGTTCATTGATCGTGAGGGACAGGTGGTGGATGATTTAAGTGCCGTGGGCTTTATTAACCAACAGGCCCTGTCAGACCGTATCCATCAGCTTAAACAAGGCTGAACAAACGCGCCCGACAGGATCGGGCGCTTTTTACACCCTAATCTTTACAATGAGATTATTATTTCGCTAGACTCAAGCCTACTCTTGCCTGGTGAGTGCGAAATGAAATTTTCTTTTTTTGATCAAAAGCTGCCAGAACCCCTGGCCATTTATTTATTCAGCTTTCTTGATCCCCACACGCTGGCAAAAACCTTGCAGGTCAGTAAAGGGTGGAATCAGCTGGCAGAAAGAACAAGGCAAAGCAATGAACTCTCTCCTGTCATTCAACGCATGCCGCCCTTGCGAGCCATAGCCCCTTACCAGCTTAAACTGAAGCAATTGTCAGGCGGCATGACCAATCTTACCTATTTGGTCAAACAGCTTAAACGCTTAAGCACCCCGGCAGAACAGTTTGTGCTGCGTGTCCCGGGCAAAAACACCTCCAGTTTTATCAACAGGCAACACGAAGGCTACAACGCCAGGCAAACCAGTCAGTTAGCGATTAATGTGTCCATTGAATTTTTTAATGATCAGGATGGTCTTCAGTTAACACGCTTTTTTGAGAACAGCAAACCTTTAATCCCCGCGCTGCTTAAAGAAAAGCAGGTGCTGAAAAAGGTGGCAGAAATTTTTCAGAGCCTTCATCAATCACATCGCTTCAGCAATGACATTCATCTTTTTCAACGCAATGAGGCATTATTAAAAGACGTCAAAGACAAGGCAGAGCTGCAATTGCCCAAGGATTTGGCCACCGTTGAAGACAGTCTGGCAAAAATTGCCGCCGTTTGCGGCAAATACAAAATCCCGCTGAAACCCTGCCATAATGATCCCACCCCCGGCAATTTTCTAATGTCCCTGACATCGTACAAATTAATTGACTGGGAATATTCCGGTAATAATGATTTTTTATGGGATTTGGTTTATTTCTGCATGGAAGGAAAACTGTCCGAGGAGCAGGAAAAGCAACTGCTTGGCTTTTACTTTGACAAAGTCACTCCCACGATTGAAGCCTGGTTTGAAGTGTACAAACCCTTAGTCAGCTGGTGGATCACGCTCTGGTGCTGGACTCAGCTGACTAACAAAGCCAATGCCACGGCCAGCGAGGCTTATGTGAAACTGGCAGAAACCAGTTATGAAGCGACCCAGGCCAGTCTTAAGAATCCCGTCTGCCTGGAATCCTTAGCCCTGATTGCCTCAGACACCGAAAAAACAGTGTTTGACGGCCTTCGTCCATTTTAGTGCCTGGGTGTCTCTCAAAGCCCTCCCAAGGGCAGCTCCCTCTTCAAAAAATTTTTTAAAACCATTCGCTTAGTTTTCATCCGTGAACTATGCTGAAAATTAGAATTACCTTTTAATCAACCCTACGGAGTAACACGCCATGCACTCAAATAGAACAATAAAATCGCTGTTGGCTGTTGTTTTTGTTGGTATTCCCTTGCTTGTTCAGGCAGACAATGCCCCCGCTGCAAAAAGCGAAGAAACCTTTCAATCCACCTGCGTCAAAGCCTGGCTTGGGCGTGATAACACCACCAAGGATCAGGTCGACTACAAAAATTTTGGTGAACAATATTGCGAATGCGCCGCCACACAACCCCTGCAGGACAGCGCTGCCGTGGATAAAGCTGCGCAGGTGTGCATGACCCGTACCCTGCTTCACGATGCCCTAAATTCCCTTGAAGAAGACAATGAATTAACTGGCGCCTCCGAAACCGACATTGATGAATCCTGTCATGATCGCTGGAGTCTTGTGTACCCCAAAATGGATGATCGCTTAAAGCAAGTGGCTACATCCTATTGCGGCTGCGCCAAATCGGAATTAAAAACCCTGATTAAAAACTCCGATAACATGACGGACAAAGAGTACGACAACAAAATCAATGACATTGCCGCCTCTTGCGCAGCCCAACTGGCTAAATCAAACAGTACTGAAAGCCCTGCACCCCAATCCGGTACGACTTCCCAGCAATAATATCTCACTCTCCAATTCTGAAGTCAGAATTGGAGAGCTGTTATCGCACTGTAAAATCTTCGCCTACGCCCCGAACCACTTTCCACAGGCATTCAGCGCCATGGTAGGCAATGGCAGTAATGTCAGGCTGCGCCGGGCCTTTGGCTGTGACAACAAAAACACAGGCTTTCGATTGGAATCCCGCCTCCTGTTTGACCGCCGTGACTGTGTAGGCCAAATCGAAATCCGCATCGTCTGGGAAACCAAAGCCATAAATTAACGGCTGTTCTGCAGTGAGAGAGGTTTCTGTTAAAGGATTGCAATCGCGGTCAGCAAACACTCCCTGTTGATTAATCATTTTTAAGGTAATTTTCCACTGCCCATCCAGCGAGTTGATGGTATGCCAGGTATGAATACGGCACTCACTTGTGGCGTGAAGGAAACCCGTGAGCAGCATGGCCACTGCAAACGTGCATCCTTTCATCATCGTCCTTTAAGTTGGTTGCTAAACAGGAACGATAATACAAATGAGAATTAGTTGCAATTCCGCAAGGCCAGTTGCCTGATGCCTGCCCATTTACAGAGCCGTTTCCACCGTACCGGCCATGTCCACATTGCTGGCTTTGTCGTAACCGATTAATTTAAGCGGCAGGTTGGACTCAGCGGATTTCTCAGGATTAATAACATAAATATTGTCAGGGTTGTGTCCCTCATCAAAAATCGACGCCTTGTCGGCCGGCACCTGCGGTGTGCACACCCCGCCCTCTGAATCGGATTTGAGCAGATAAACAGTCCAGGTGGTTTTGCCGTCCTTAAATACCATTTCATTGCTATTCATCCATCTCGGTCCCAGCAGCTTTTTAATGGCTTTGTCATCCGCCTGACCTTCGGCCAGCAGTTTAAGGTTTCGCCTTAATTCAAGGATGCGGTGAATATTTAACGGCAGAAGCAGGGAATGCAGGATAAAAATAGGCAGAAGATGCGCCGTTGTTGCATAGGCAATAAAAGCGACGTTGCTGCCAATTGCAATCAGACGTAACGTCATGATCCGTTTAACATAAAAGGCCGCGAAAACAAGCGATGAGGCGACGTATCCTAAAGCATTAATCAAAATGTCCATATTTTACTCACTATCTTAATTCGCATCTTCCTACGGGTTTGTCTTATTCACCAAGGTAAACAAATCAGTCACACCCCACGACAAAAACCATCAACATGACGAAGGATCAATGGGATTTAACACCTCCTTTCTTTAATGCGGGCTCAGTATACAACTGACTGACTTCCCCTTTTTGACAAAATTCCGCATTTAAATTGACGCCGCAAAGGCGGGCCAGTTTTGGATTCAAAGTCAAGTCGCTGCTTTTGCCTTTGATTGCGCCATGCTCGCCCCACCAATTGTTGCGGGCGTAAACGCTGCCATTGATCACGACCAATTCCACGCCATTGCCGGAGGCGCGTGAATTATTGTAGATTTCATTTCCTCCTGAACTGGGGCTATCGATAAATGTTCCGGTTTCGGCTGCAGGACCCTGCCCCAGATCAATGATGTTTTTAGGGGCATTACCGAGCGAATTGCACATGACAATTCCGGGCCCGCCGCTGCCGGTAATCACACTGTCTTCCATACGAAGAATGATTTGCGCATGATGTTCAGTCGCGGTCATTTTGGCTAGAGGAGCAAATTTACCCTGCCCATACGCGGTAATGGTTTCCAGTCCCTCGCTCATCTGCCCCTGCCAGGGGGAGCCGTAAAATTGATAGCCCTGAATCTGGGCATATAATTTGGCGTCATCAAACGCCATGAGATTAATGCCGTCATTGAACCGTTTTAACTGGCTGATGGACAATCCGTTAATTTTAAGCCGCCCCTCCGCTTCGTCTTTGGCCAGCACATAAATGCCGGCATGGTAGTTAGGCACCACCCCCTCAAGGGTGCTGTTCCCCTTAATCATGTTGTTTTCCATGGCAATGCCAGCCGATGATTTTTCAGCCAAAAGGACACTGACACCGGATCCTCGCGTCCCGCCATTATCCTCCCCTTCAATCAGGCTGTGGCTGATTTCAATGGCATCCAGAGAATAATCGCTGTCCCCGACAAAGGCGATGGCTGCTTTGGGAAAATTCCTGTTATTGTATTGTTTACCCAGAAAAAAAGTCATAAAGCCGCGTAACTCCGGCGGCGGTAAAAACTCATCCTGCACCTTCGCCGCCTGATTGGCGCTGACAATACGGGTGTGGCTGATTTTCACGTTGCGAACATTTTTTCCATAGATGGCATAGCCTGCGGGTTTAATGATCTCAATGCCCATGATTTGGGTATTTTCCGCCAATTCAATGGCATCGCCGTCGGGATTGGTGATTTGGGCTCCCGCCTGATTGACTTTGCAAACAAAGGGTGTTCCCGCGCAATCAATCTCACCGCCGCCCTTGATGATTTGATCCGGTTTAAGCTTGATTTTTCCTTTAAAAACCTCGTTGGAAGGAAGAATGATGAGCGTGTCCCCCTCTTCGGCGAGATTGCCAAGCGCCTCCAGGCTGTTAAAGGGTTCTTCCGCTGTGCCTTTGCCGGGGGTATTGCCGGCTTTCAGGTACCAGGTGGTTGCCTGAACGGATGCACCGGCCGTCAGCAAGACCAAACCGACCAGTGTTAAAAACGTGGGCTTTAACGAAAACATGATGTGTGTCCATAAGCGCCTATGGACATTTCATTGAGCAAATTTAATGCCAGATCAGAAAAACAGGCTTTTTTTAAGAAAATAACAGTCATGCCCCAAGAGGTATTCCGGTACGCAGGCAATCACTGCAAAGCCGTTTTTTATATAAAAATCAAGCGCTTGAAAAGAAAACGTATCGACAAAAATTTTTTTGATGCCAGCACTGACCGCCTGCTGGTCCAGTCTGTTAAGAAGTGCTGAACCCAGACCCTGTCGGCGGTAATTGTCTTCAAACCACAGCACATCGATGTAAAAGGCGTCACTGTGCTGCCAGAGGGAGGCACCCCCAATCAGTTGCCCTTCGTCTCTGGCGAAAAGGCAGAAATGACTCGCCTGCTCATGAAGGCAGCTGACATTGAACGCGACAATGCCTGCGCGCAACAGGGCTTCGTCTTCCGGTGCAGGGTTCAGCTCCACTTGAAATTGCACGTTTGCCATACCCGTTCTCCTGTCTGCACATTGCCCTCATACTAGCAAACGCCGTCATGAACGGGAATAGCCATTCGGCTTTAACAACAGATTATCAGGCCAAGGGCTACTCGAGGCTGACGCGGACATCATTTGCAGATAAAATGCAGCATTTCGACTTCAAGAGGCTGTCATGCAAACTAAAACGGAACAGGGCTATGCCGATTTTCATTGCCACCTCAATGGCAGTTTCAGCAAGGTTTTCCTTCAGAAAATTGCAGAAAGAAACAAGTGCCCGCAGGTCTACCAGCAATTCCTGGAGGTTCAGCTACAGTATGAGGATAAATCCAGGGAAGTACCGCGCGACACCGAAGCCTGCCTTAAACTGATTTGGACACAGTTTGCTCTTGTTCATCAGATGGTGCGGAAGCTAAAGGACATTCAGGAAGGCACTTACGATGTCATTGCCAATTCAGCAGGGAAGTATCTTGAGATCCGCACGACCCCGAAACCCATGGACGGCTGTACGCTGGACGATTACATCGCAGCCTTTTTAAAAGGCCTGCTCGATGCCAGGGAAGATTCTGCCCTGGGCAAAGAAGCGTATGGCTTACTGAGCTTGGACCGAGTCCACCACACGGCCAAGGACGCCGAATACTTTATTCACACGGTGTTACAAAGCGACGGCTTGCTGAAAGGCATTGATATCAGCGGCCAACCCTTAGCCCCGCGTCAATTAACTGGGCAGGAATTGGTCAAAACCATTCAACTGGCGCTGGACAATCACGTGGGTCTTGCCATTCACATGGGCGAAGCGGATACTCCGCAAGAACGTCAAGACACCGATACCATTCTTGCAACGCTTGAAGAATGGGTAAAAAATCATCCTGAGCAGAGTGAGCATGCCTTTTTTGGTAAAATCCGTTTGGGCCACTGCATTTACCTGACTGAACAGCAGAAACAACGCATCAAGGGATTGCAATTACCCATTGAAGTCTGCCCCACCTGCCATGCCAAATTAAACTGGCATGAACAGGGCAAACCGCACCCGGTGGCCTCCATCTACGACTCCGTCTCCGATCCGGTTGTTTCCGGAACCGATGACGAAACTATTTTTAAGGCAGACATCCAGCATGAAAGCCAACTGGTTTTTGGTTTTTTTAAAAATCCGAAACCCATCACGCTGCAAGAATTCCTGCAACAGCAAAACCAATACCGCTTTTAAGCTTTCTAGGAGGAACAACTCACCGAAATCCGCGCCGCCCATTCCGGCGGCAATTGCGCGTAATGCGCTTTATCCGGCTGCTCATCAAACGGCTTTTGTAACACGCGAAAGAGCCTGTCAATCTCGCTGTAATCCTGATGTTGATAGGCGGCGTCAATGGCTTGTTGCGCAAGGTAATTTCGCAGGATGTATTTGGGGTTTACGCCTTTCATCAGCCGACTGCGCTCATCAGCCAGCGCGGGCTCCTGGGCACAACGCGTAGCATAAGCTTCAAGCCAGGGTTTTAAGGCTTCAGGCCGGCAGGTCAGGCGGTCAAAGCAGCGGTCATCCTGATGAAGCGCATAATCACTTAAAGTGCGTAAAAACAGGGTGTAATCAAGGCGATGCTGCTGCATTAAATTCAGCATGGCATTGACGATCTCCATGTCTTCTTCCTGCGGTAACTGCCAGCCCATTTTTTTGCGCATCAATTCGCTGTAAGCCTTAACCAGCTCCGGTTGAAACAAATCCAGTACGGACCGTAAGGTGTCCTGCGGCAGCAGAGGGGTTAGCGCCTGGGCAAAAGCCATCAAATTCCAGAAGGCAATGGCAGGCTGGCGGTCAAAGGCATAACGACCGGCCTCATCCGAACTGTTACAGACATGCTGGGCATCATAGGCATCAAGAAAACCAAAGGGACCGTAGTCAATGGTTAATCCCAACACCGACATGTTATCGGTATTCATCACCCCATGACAAAAGCCCACTGCCTGCCATTGCGCGATCAGGCGGGCGGTACGTAACACCGCCTGCTTAAAAAAGCAGGCGTAGCCCTTTTCATCGTGAGGTTGGTCAGGATAATGCCGTGATAGCACATAATCGGCCAACTGCTTCACCGCTTCAAATTGCTGGGTGTAGTAAAAATACTCAAAATGGCCGATACGGATGTGCGATTCCGCCACGCGGGTCAATACCGCACCGGGCTCCGGCACATGACGGTAAACCGGCTCGTGCGTGGCCACAATACATAAAGCCTGGGTGGTTGGAATGCCCAGGGCATGCAGGGCTTCGGAGGCTAAGTACTCGCGAACAGTCGAGCGCAGCACCGCGCGGCCATCCCCCATGCGTGAATAAGGCGTTTGCCCTGAGCCTTTTAATTGGATGTCGAAGCGTTCGCCCTTGGGATTAATGAGCTCGCCAAGCAGCAACGCCCGGCCGTCACCCAGTTGCGGCACGTAATAACCGAATTGATGCCCCGCATACACCATGGCCAGAGGCTTACTGCCGGGCAGGCGTTGATTGCCGCCAAAATAATGGGCGAACGATGGGGAGCTTAACAGGTCAGCGCCAATCCCAAGATGCAGAGCCACCCTTTCATTGACATGGATTAACTCACAGTCGGTTACGGGTGTCGCATCGAGCAGGGTATAAAACGTATCCGGCAAGCGGGCAAAGCTGTTATCAAAATGAAGACGCATAGAAAACACCTGATGAATTACCCAGAGTATAGCGTTAAATCATATGTTTTCCTTGGGCGAATCCGCAAGCGGGATGTGCAGGTGCTTGATGCTGTCGGCCACAACGACTTTGGATTTTAGAATACTGACCACATGGGTAATTCCCCGACGTTTAAACTCTTTGCTGGTCAATGCATCTTCGCTGCCTAAAAACAGATGCTTATTAATTTCGCCTAAAAAGGACAATTGCTTTTCCAGATGGTGCATGCTTTTTTCTACTAATAAAAATAAAGCCATATTTTATCACAATCTGACCAATTGTTGATAAAAATGGCTGCACCCTCTGTTTTAAATCATGATTCCGCCTGAGCCGCCCGCTGCTCAATGATCTGCAAAGCCTGCTGAAACCGGCTTAACACCCGCGCTCTGCCAATCAAGATCAGCGTCACGTCAATGGCTGGCGACATGCTGCTGCCGGTGACGGCCACCCGCAACGGCTGAGCAATCTTGCCCAGATTCAAATCAAACTCGGCACTGACGTCATTAATGCATTCCTGAACGCGGTTAGCTTCCCAGGCATCCACTTGCTGCAAGCGTTGATAAAGTGTACGCAGTGGCTCAAGCACCACCGGACGCAGATGCTTCTTCACCGCATCGGGATCGTACTCAATGTCATCCTGATAGAAAAAGGCACTTTTTTCACACATGTCCGCCAACGTTTTGCAGCGCTCCGCTTGCACAGCCACCACATCGGCAAGTGAGGGGCCTTTTGACCAATCCACTCCCTTTTGTTCAAAGTGCCATTGCAGGGCCTTGGCCACCGCCTGCGGGGAATCGCTCTTCTGGTAGTGCTGATTCAACCAATGCAGCTTGTCGTAATTAAAACTGGACACGCCACGACTGACATTTTTTAAATCAAAACTGGCGATCATCTCGTCCACGCTGAAAATTTCCTGATCGCCGTTAGACCAACCGAGGCGTACCAGGTAATTGAGTAAGGCATGCGGCAAAAAGCCTAGTTCTTTAAATTGCAGAACACTGACCGCGCCATGGCGTTTGGACAGGCGTTTGCCGTCCTCGCCCAAAATCATGGGCAGGTGCGCAAACACGGGAATTGGTGCGTTTAAGGCTTTAAACAGGTTGATTTGCCGGGGTGTATTGTTGATGTGATCATCGCCGCGGATAACGTGGGTAATGGCCATGTCCCAATCGTCAATGACGACAGCGAAATTATAGGTCGGATGGCCGTCAGAACGCACAAGGATTAAATCATCGAGTTCACGGTTATCAACATGAATATCCCCGTAAACCTGATCGCTGAAAGACACCCCCCCTACCTGCGGGTTTTTAAACCGAACCACAAAGGGCGTATCCCCTTCCGGCAACTGTTTATCCCGGCAATGACCGTCATAACGGGGCTTTTCCTTCGCGGCAAGCTGGGCTTCGCGCAAAGACTCCAGACGCTCTTTGGAGCAGACGCAGCGATAGGCCTTGCCTTCGTTCAACAACTGCGCTGCAATCTGACGATAGCGGCCATAGCGTTCTGTCTGATAAACCGGCCCTTCGTCATAATCGAGGCCTAACCAGGCCATGCCGTCTAAAATAGCCTGCACGGATTCCTTGGTCGAGCGCTCCTGATCGGTGTCTTCGATGCGTAATACAAACTGACCGTGATGATGCCTTGCATATAACCATGAAAACAGGGCGGTACGTACCCCTCCCACATGCAGATAGCCTGTTGGACTGGGGGCAAAGCGAGTTCTGACAACCATCCGGTTCTCCGTTGTAAGCAGTAAAATAATCGGGCTATAATAGCCGACTTTAAAGGCAACGGAAAGTAACCGAATGCGTTTCTTTTTTTGGCAATTCAATGAAAAATTGCTCAACAAGAGACTTGTTGATCAGGCCGCAAGAGGCAGGTAATGAAAGAACTCGGCATTAAATACCAACTGCGCCTCACGACCCTGATTCCAGTCCTGCTGGTCGCGTTGTTATTTGCGGTGTTCTTCAACGGCGAATTCAATAAAGATTTAAACCAGCACATGTCCCGGCTTGGCGAAGCCTACATACGCCAATTGCTTCCTGCCGCGCAGTTGGCCATGATGCGCAACGACCGCCGTGTCCTGCAGGCGCTGGTGGATGCCTCAACAGTCAATCCTGAAATCATTGCACTCGCGTTCTACAGCGCCGACGGCCAGCTCATTGCCTATCGCGGCGGCAAGCATCTGATTAAAAAACCCTTTAAACCCCTGCAATACACTGGCGATTACATCGAAAGCAAACAGATTGAACCTTACGAAATTAATTTTTTAGCCCCGATTACCATCCCCAAACACAATCTATATTCTGCAAGCGTGTTTCAGTCGGCGCTGGAACGAGCCAATCTGGAGCCGGATGACATTTTAGGCTGGCTGTCAATAGACATCGACACGCAATCGTCCGTGATTAAACAGTATCAAATGTACATCGTCACCATTTTTATCATCCTGTTGGGTTTGCTATTAAGCTTAAGCATTCATTATTTCCTTTCCAAACGCATTTACCTGCCCTTAGCCCGCCTGCGCCGCAGCATGAAGCAGATTTTAAGTAATGAATTCGAAACCCATATTTCAGTCACCAGCCCTGGCGAACTGGGCATTATCGAGCGCGGCTGCGCGCATTTACAGCAGCAATACCTCAACACAGTCAGAGACTTAAACCATCACATTGAAGTAGCCACCGAAGATTTACAACAAAGCCTTGAATTGCTTGAAGAGAAAAACATCGAATTGTCCCTTGAAAAGAAAAAAACCGAAGAGAAAAGTCGCCAGAAATCGGAATTCATTGCCAACATGAGCCATGAAATACGCACCCCCATGAACGGCGTTATCGGCTTCACCAACGTCCTTCTGGAAAGCAAGCTTGATCCTCTGCAGCTGGATTATGTCAAAACCATCAAGTCATCCGCCCAGGATTTGCTGACAATCATCAATGACATCCTCGATTACTCCAAAATGGATGCCGGGAAATTAAGCCTCGACTGCATCCCCCTTGATCTTCGTGCCTGCGTCGATGAGGTATTGACCTTGGCCGCACCCAATGCCCATAAAAAAGGCATTGATTTGATTCCGTCCACGGAAGTGAATGTACCGAAAACCGTGCTCGGCGATCCCATACGCATCAAGCAGATCCTGACGAACCTCGTTACCAATGCCGTTAAATTCACCGACCGCGGTTATGTTCTGGTGAAAACCTGCATTGAACAGGAAACCGAAAAAGACTACCTGTTCTGTCTCTCCGTCATTGATACTGGCATGGGCATTTCCAGCGATGATCAGACCAAACTGTTCAATGCGTTTAATCAGGCGGATACCACGATCACCCGCCGCTTTGGCGGTTCGGGCCTGGGACTTGTCATTTGCAAAAAACTCGCCGAAGAAATGAAAGGCCGTATTACCTTAACCAGTGAACTGCACAAAGGATCAACCTTCGCTGTGCGCATACGCCTTGAGAAATTAACCGCCTATGAAAGCGAGAAACACCAGGCGCATCGGTTTGAGAACATCAAGGCCATCTGTTATGACGACAATCCCCTGCATCTGGAAGCCATGTGCAACGGCCTTGTCTATTGCGGCATTCAATGCGTGCCGGTCGCGAGCCTTTCCGACCTGGACAAGGCGTTGGCTACACGGGATGATTGCGCCCTTGCTTTTGTCAATGTCGATGAAGACTCTGAAGAGAAAATCGCGGGTATTCTGCGCAAGTACTCCAAAGCCTCCATTTTAATTTCCAAATCCATTATTCATGAACCGCAACGACTCGGCGCCCGCGGCTTCCTGTTCAGACCCATCAGCATCCAGAAACTCCATGACACCATCGAAACCCTGATTAATCCGTCTCAACCTGCCCCTGCCGCAGTTAACCATGAGTTGGAGAATCTGCGGGGGCAATTGCGGCTCTCCCATCCTGATATCCTGATTGCGGAAGACAATCCGGTTAACCGCATGCTGCTTCATTCCTTTCTAAACGAACTCGCCAACGTTGAAACCGTGAACGATGGCGAAGAGGCGGTTTTGGCCTCTTGCGAAAAACATTACCAGATTATCCTGCTTGACTGGCAAATGCCAAAGCTTGGTGGATTAGACGCCGCCAAACGCATACGTCAGCAATCGTCGCTCAACATTGCCACCCCCATTGTGGTGATCAGTGCCGATGAGTCCACGATGAGCGAAGAGAAACTCAAAAAAGCCGGCATTGATCTGTACCTGCAAAAACCGATTGAGGAAAAGGAATTACTGTCAGCCCTGCTTTCCATTTTAAGACGCAGCAAACCAACGGCCATTGATTGGGCGCTTTGTGTGCAGAAGGTATCCGGCAATCAGGCGCTGGCGAAAGAGTTTTTAGGTCGCTTTGTGGAAGAGCTGCGCGAAAACCGCAAAGAATTTATTCAGTTATACCATGATAAAAACGTCAAGGGCTTAGCCACAGCGGCACACAAACTGCACGGCGCCTGCTGCTTTTGCGGGGTTCCCAATTTGCAGACCCAGGTAACCCGCCTGGAGACACATGCCTTAAAGGCCAAGCATGTGAATGAACTGGAAACCGTTTTTGCCCAACTGATTCAAAGCATCGATGAAGTCCTCGATGAATTTGAAAACATTTACCAAATCAGTTCCTCGAATTTTGGCGAGTAACTGAACAGCAAGCTGGAGAAATCATGTCTGTTAAAAATGCAATTTATGCCCAGTCAGGCGGCGTCACCGCAGTCATTAACGCGTCTGCCTGCGGCGTTATTCAAACGGCACGCCAACACCCCGACCGCATTGGCAAACTCTATGCGGCCAAGAACGGCATCCTTGGCGCACTGGATGAATTACTCATCGATACGTCACTGGAAAGCGATGCGGACATCGCCCGCCTGATGCACACACCGTCGGGCGCGTTTGGCTCCTGCCGTTATAAATTGAAAGACGACGGAGCAGAATACGCACGCCTTATTGAGGTTTTCAAAGCCCACGACATTGGCTATTTCTTTTATAACGGCGGCGGCGATTCACAGGATACCGCCAATAAAATTGCGCAATTGGGCAGCAAGACCGGGTACCCCATTACCTGCATTGGTATTCCTAAAACCGTGGACAATGATTTACCTTTTACCGATACCTGCCCCGGATTTGGTTCCGTTGCCAAATACATTGCCATTTCGACCCGCGAAGCCGGTTTTGATGTGGCATCCATGGCCGCCTCATCGACCAAGGTTTTCATTCTTGAGGTCATGGGGCGTCATGCCGGCTGGATTGCCGCAGCCAGCGGGCTGGCCTCAGAGGCAGAAGGCGAACCGCCTCATGTGATTCTTTTACCGGAAATCACCTTCCAACCCTCACGTTTTTTAACCAAAGTCGATCAAAGCGTCAAACAATACGGTTATTGCGTGGTGGTCGTCTCGGAAGGCATCCGCAATGATCAAGGGCAATTCTTAAGCGACGCCGGTCTGCGCGATGCGTTTGGTCACGCCCAATTAGGTGGCGTAGCCCCGGTGATTGCCCAACTGGTTAAAAAGGAATTAGGGTATAAATACCATTGGGCGGTAGCTGATTACCTGCAGCGCGCGGCCCGTCATGTTGCTTCGCAAGTGGACCTCGAACAGGCTTATGCGCTAGGCAAAGCGGCCGTTGAACTGGCTTTAACTGGCCACAATGCCATCATGCCCATCATTAAGCGGGAACAGGATTGGCCGTACCGCTGGTCCATCGATCACGTACCGCTAGCTCAGGTCGCCAATCAGGAAAAAGCCATGCCGTCTGATTTCATTGCCGAGGATGGCTTGGGCATCACAGAAACCTGCCGTCGTTACCTGCGACCATTGATTCAGGGTGAAGCTTATCCCCCCTATAAGGATGGCCTGCCCGATTATGTCCGTCTTAAGAATGTATTAGTCGAGCAGAAGCTGTAAGCAGGATGCACTGTCCACAAGGCCAACGCTAGGGCACGCAACTTACCGGGCGGTATTTAGCCGCCAGCGTGCCGCCGCGACAGTCCCAGGCCACGTCATTATTCGCTTGCAGAGTTGGTGTTAACACAATGGTCCCTCCCCCAGCCACTGGGGTATACGTAATGGTGATTACACCGGCCGCGGCAATAACAATCGAAGACACGTTAACCGAGGCGGCGGGACTAATATAACCCGTGGCTGCCTGGTTAGCGGGTAAAGCACTGGTGTCAATGGTTGTTTCACTGACCGCCAATTTGGCGGGAGCCGCCATGGTAAGGCCTTCGGCCACGCGGGCCCGGATAGAATAATCCTGATAAACGGGAATGGCGACTGCTGCGAGAATTCCCACAATAGCCACAACAATCATAAGTTCAATCAATGTAAAGCCTTTTCCATTCATGCTGGTACTCCTTAAGCCCTCTGAAACCGGTTAGTTTAGTGGGCCCGTCAGCTATTGATTGACTCTGACTTCGTGGTCAGGCGAGGATTAAACCTCGCCTGAATGGTGAAATTAAGGTCTGCAACTGGCTGGACGGTATTTCGCTAACAATGTACCTCCGGTACACACCCAGGTGACATCGCCGTTGGCCTGCAATGTTGGCGTCATGATAATCGTACCGCCACCGGCTGCTGCTGTGTAGGTAATGGTGATGACACCACCTGCCCCAATCACAATCGAGGTGACATTGGGCGTAGCTGCCGGGCTAACATAACCCGTTGCTGCCTGGGTAGCGGGTAAGGCGTTATTGGTAATGGCTGTTTCAGAAACAGCCAGTTTGGCCGACGCCGCCAGGTTTAAGCCTTCCGTCACCCGCGCTCTAATGGTGTAATCCTGATAAGCTGGAATAGCGATTGCAGCCAGAATGCCGACAATGGCGACAACAATCATTAATTCAATCAGCGTAAAACCCTTCTGTCTCATAACTACCTCTCGTTTGATTCGTTACACTTCCTGTCATGCATCAACAATGCCAACTGTAAAAAATCAAGCCAGATAAGGCTTGGATAAGGGATTATCGGGCTTCGTTTGTTCATTAAGCGTTGTTAAACCGGTTTAAATTAAAATGGAAGCGAAGGATCACAGGTGACACATCTGGTCATTATTTGACCAGAAGGAAACGTAAAGAACCTCTCTGAAGGCAAAAAAAAAAGACCACTTCCGTGGTCTTTTTCAGGTCAAGCCGGATTAAGGTCGGCAACTGGCTGGACGGTATTTAGCCAATAATGTACCGCCGGTGCATACCCAGGTGACATCGCCGTTCGCCTGCAGGGTCGGGGTCATGATAATCGTACCACCGCCGGCTGCCGCCGTGTAGGTAATGGTCACCACGCCGCCAGCGCCAATCGTAATGGACGTAACGTTCGGTGTTGCAGCAGGGCTGACATAACCTGTTGCGGCCTGCGTAGCGGGTAAGGCGTTATTGGTAATGGCTGTTTCAGAGACTGCCAATTTGGCTGAAGCCGCAAGGTTTAAACCTTCCGTTACTCTCGCCCGAATCGTATAGTCCTGGTAAGCGGGAATTGCAATCGCTGCCAAAATACCAACAATCGCGACCACAATCATCAATTCAATCAGTGTAAAACCCTTCTGTTTCATGCTGCTCTCCTCCGATAAAACAACGTTTACGAACTATCTGAGCAATATAAATGCCATTCCCAGCAAAAAACCAATAATGCCCAACCCTGTCATTTGCCTTGAGCAATAACCGCTCTCAAATCATGCACTTACAAGCATAACGCGAGATGACGTGCTGCTCAATAATGAGAAGGCGAAGAAGGTAGTTTTATTCAAAAATAGCTAAATTTACGCCCAATATTGTCACAAAATGACTTTTATTCCATGTCATCGGCAAAAACTATGACAAACGGCAACGCAATGAGTATACTTTAACCTTATGAACCGTAAATCATCTGACCATGTCCCGTAAGCAACGCATCGAAGACCTCTTGATGAGCCAACTGGCTCCTGTCCATCTTTCTGTGGAGAATGAGTCTCACCGCCACCATGTGCCGGAAGGTGCGGAAACTCATTTTAAAGTCATTGCTGTCAGCGATCAGTTTACCTCATTAAACCGGGTTGCCCGCCACCGTTTGCTGAACCGTTTGCTCGCTGACGAATTGCAAACCGGATTGCACGCCTTGAGCCTGCATCTTTATACTCCAGCCGAATGGCAGGAGAAGGAAGGAAAGGTCATGAACTCACCGGCTTGCCGCGATGGGTATCGTCATGGATAAGGCTGAAAAGCGGCCGATTTACTGGCAAACCGAATGGGTACTGAACCCCTTATCGCGAGGATTTCATTTAATTACGCCGGCTCTTCAGGAGCAATTGCGGCATGCACCGTTCGTTCATACCGGCCTTGCCCATTTATTCCTTAAACACACTTCCGCGTCACTTGCTATCAGCGAGAACACCTGCGCGGATGTGCCGATGGATTTGGAAACCCATTTAAACCGCCTGGTTCCAGACAACAATCAATTGTATCGGCACACCCTGGAGGGCGAGGATGACATGCCGGCGCACATTAAAAATGTTATGTTGGGTGCAAGTCTCACACTCCCTCTCTGCGAAGGACGGCTGACGCTTGGGCAATGGCAGGGTATTTTTCTGGCGGAACATCGCAACGAAGCACCGGCACGGCGATTAGTCATCACCGTGCACGGTATATAAATCAGGATGGTTGTGCAATGGAGGGAGAAGGCGATGCTTCTTTCTGAGAGGTGTTTTTCGCATGATGCGTTCCGGCACTGTAGAAGGTCGCTGCCAGATTAGTACCCATGGCAACCCCTTCCATGAGGAGTGTTGAGCCGCTGACGTCATTGCAATTGCTCACAGCTTGACCAAAAACCAGTCCAGCGTAAGCCACATTACCTATCATGCTGGCGAATTGACCCAACCCATACTCACTACTGAGAGCAACGCCTGTGGCCAGATTCAACAGAAGGCTGGCACCATAGATTGCGGTGTTCGCTTCCGGGTTAGTGATGTAATCCACGACGGCCAAAATGCCAACAGCAACATTAACCCCTTGCGCAATCGCATTGACGCGGTGTTGTTGATTAAAAAAAGTCCAGCCCATGGTGTACTCCTTATTAAAATGACTCTTTATTTAACCGCAATGCCATGGATCTGACAAGGTTTTACAATACAGCGAATCAGAGGAATACATAAAAGGCTTTTCTTAGGCGGCTTGCGCCTCTATAATGCTTACCTTTTTGACAATTCTGCAATCTGCCGCGCCTATGAAATCCTGGTCTACACAAAAAATATCAACCTTTGCTTTGGTTCTACTGATCACCGGCGCCATTGACAGCATCAGGAATTTACCAGGCACCGCCTTGTTTGGCTCCTCCCTCATTTTCTTTTTTATTTTCTCAGCCATCGTTTTTTTAATTCCTGTGGCACTCGTTGCTGCGGAATTGTCTTCGACCTGGTCTGATGAAGAAGGCGGTATCTACAGTTGGGTTCGCCATGCGTTTGGAGAAAACGTCGCTTTTTTTACCATTTGGTTGCAATGGATTAATACCATGGTCTGGTACCCGACCATCCTCTCGTTTATCGCAGGTACGCTGGCCTATCTGATCAATCCGGCACTCGCTGAACATAAACTTTACCTTATCAGCGTGATTCTTATCATTTTCTGGTCGTTAACCCTTCTCGGCTTAACCGGCATTCGCGCTTCCGCCGCCTTTGCCAGTGTCTGTGCCATTTTTGGCATGATTCTCCCCATGGGACTTATTATATTTCTGGCCTTCATCTGGTTAATCAAAGGCCACCCTCTCGCCATCGACTTGAGCTTTTCCCATTTGATTCCGCATTGGAAAGACACGCAATCCTGGGTCTCACTCACCGCGATCATGACCTCGTTTCTTGGTATGGAGCTGGCTGCCGTTCATGTACGCAATGTGCGCGACCCGCAAAAAAATTTCCCACGCGCCATGTTTTTTTCGGTGCTGTTGATTTTAACAACCATGATTTTCGGGTCATTGGCCATCGCCTTTGTATTACCACAAAAAGACATTAATCTCGTGGATGGCGTCATGCAGGCGTTCACCAATTTTTTTGAAGCCTACCATTTAAGTGCGCTGATGCCGGTTGTTGTCGGGTTATTGCTGTTGGGTAGTTTAGGCAGCATGGTCAACTGGATTATTTCACCGGCCAAGGGCATGCTGCTGGCGGCCGACAATGGCTTTTTACCGCACTGGCTCTACCGATTAAACCGCCATGGCGTCGCCTCCCGCATCCTGATTCTGCAGGCGGTATTAGTCACCCTGCTTTGCGGCGGCTTCCTTCTGTTCCCTACCATTAATGCCATTTACTGGCTGTTTACTGCTTTAAGCACGGAACTCTACATTCTGATGTACGTGTTGATGTTTATCGCTGCGTTTCGGCTGAAAAGCAAATTTGCCGACAAACCCCGCCCCTTTAAAATACCCCTCGGTCGTTTTGGTTATTACCTGACCTGTCTGTTGGGGCTAACCGGCTGTGTCATTACTTTAATCATTGGGTTTATTCCACCGGAAAGCAACATGGACATGGGCGATGCCAGCCATTACCGTCTGGTGTTTGCCTGCGGCATTGTAATCATGATCATTCCGGCGTTTTTCCTGTACCTGCGACGACATTACTTACAGAAAAAGCATGCCTAATGCCAAGCCTTTCCTAAAGGACTGCTCTTACTGCATTGAGCCCTTACTTTACAATATTGATACATTTCTTTAATATTCTCTTAAGCCTGCAATGGTATCTTTATGACATCGAAGGCCCGGCTCTAATAATAAGGTGTACATGAATGGGTAAAGAGTTTGATAAGGCGTTAAGCAGTCTTGATAAAATAGAAAAAATTTTATCCGTTGTCGAAACCATCACTCCCTTCCCACCACACAGTCTTGATGCTTATCGCCTTTCTGCCGAATCCCTTCGCTTTCAACTGTCAAACCTGTCTGAAAATGCACCGGCCACTGATGTGAAAAACAGGCTGGTCAAACTCAAATCGCTCATTAAAAACATCATTGTAAGCCATCTGGATAACATCACAGCGCCATTGCACCTCACCTGGAATCCAGCCACAGCGACCACTACGCTTTCACTCAGTCAATTGAACATGCTCAGCGAAAACCTGGCCACTCAACTCATTGAACACAATCAGGCCACCAGAAAATCACTTAACCTGTTGCGTAAGAAAATAGCCGCCAGAGCCCCACAGGAACTGCTGGTGGAATTTGATGAGATGCTAAAGAAACTGGAGCAGTCTCCTGCAAGCCCTGTATTGCCGGAAACCATCCGTTATTTAAAGAATAACGCACAGATGTATAAAAACAAACCAAAAACCGTGGCCGTCTCCATAGAAGAAGAAAAAAAACCGCAACTTCCTTTACTTAATACAATTGAAGCCCTGCGACTTGAACTTGAAGAGCAGGTTAAAATTCATAGCCAATTGGCCAATCCGTCGTTTTTACCTGGCTTTTCAGAGGATTTTCTGCTGTCTGGCTGGGTAGCCCGTTACCAGGAAACAACCAGTGATGCGGACAAGGCAAGGCTTTTTATCATGAGCCGAATCCAACACACCCTGGAATACCCTGACTACCATGACATTTTAATCAGCGAATTGCAGCGAACAGTTGACCTGCTCAAAGAGACTAACCAACAACGAAACGCATTGGCCGAAAAGATCCTTGCCCGTGAAGCCCTGGTTTATCCCTCAGAACTTGATCCGGTGGTGCTGGAGCAGCTCATGCTGGCGGCCAAAATTACGCTTAAAAAACAGTTTGAAACCTTTCTGCTGACTTTTTGCATTATCGATATTAATAATAAAGACGATAAGGACACCCAGTTTTTTGTTAAAAACCTGCTGCAATTCACCACGGAATTAAAGCAAAAATTTCAAAAATACCCCACGATCGTTCATTCCGGCACGATCGACAGGCTACACGATCAATTGCTGATGCACCTCGGTGAAAAAAAGCGCTTTTTACTCTGGGGAACTGCCTTATCCAAAATGGAAGCCAAAGACATCAGCGCGTTAAGTAACGAACTGTTTGATGTTGCCCTGCCGGTCAAAATCGATAGGCAAATGTACAGCAAATCCATTGCTTCTTATTATAATTTAACTGCTTTTATCGACGCATTCCCTATTCAAGCCATTAAAGATTATCATGTTTTAAAAGAGATCAATGACCAGGAACACCTTCAAATCGTAAGCAAAGAGAAAACGATTTTAAGCGATATCGCTGCACTCACGGAGGAGCTCTCAGAATATTTTCTGCTGTTGCCTGAGGTGTTGGGCGACAATGGTCCCTGGAAATCAGCACGCAGACTGCTTGGCGAGTTGGAGACTTTCCGTTCCGAAGTAGAGAATGAGACCGGCCCCTACATAGAGGAGAGGGAAAAAACGCTTGAACTGGTTTCTCCCTTAGACAGAGTTCACCGCTTGGCTTCCTTGCAGGAAAAACGCCTGGGCCAAATCGCAAACCACACAAAAATTTTAATGGACCTGCAAAAGCAGGCAACACCTTTAATCCACCTGCTCAAACAGCAATTTGAAGAGAAGAAAAGGGGATTAAAACAACGCTTGAATGACGAACTGGTCGATGCCGAGGCTGCATTGCGTTTTATTCAATCCACTCCCGAACTGACTTTCAACGAACAGGAAAAGAACGAATTTGAGAGCGCTGTGGAACTGGCCACCAAGCTGATGAGCACAGTCGCTGAGAGTAAAGAGAACCTCTTCAAGTTAAGACGGGAGACTGACGCTGCAATTAATCAATTAAAAAGTCGCACCGAACAGGTAAAAGAAAAACTTAAAGCCCATATAACGCCTTGTTTCAAAAAAGCCAACGCGCTCTATGAGGAGTACCCTTACCCGCTTCTTGATGAGGATAATCCCCTGCAATTCAGTCTAAAAAAAGCGCATGAAAACTTCAAAAAAACGCTTGAAACACTGGATAGGGCCTTTGCCGGTTTAGATACACTGCAAGGCGGTGAGTTTAAGGAATGGGCCAACCGATGGAGGCTGGGAGAAACACGATTCGTCTCGGCATTTGAGCACTACCGACAAAAGATCCTGGACGCCATGGAAATTGAGCGGCGTTTAAAAACAAAGACTTATAAAACTTCCTGTGAAATCTTAGCCAAGCTTGAAACCGAATTTGAACGCCTGACTGCGAAATACATTGACCAGGCTATCCATAAAACCGCCGATGAGAACGAACTAGCACAGCTTCAGCAACTAAAATCCCTGCACAAACTCCCACTGGTGGAGTGTAAAAAAACCCTGATGGACAGAGTGGATCCCAGACTTCATACCCTGGCCAGCATGCATGCGGAGTTTAGAGGAATCAATCAGGATTACATTAATGAAAATGTCCGTTTAAGCCAGGATGAAACCTATTTTTCCGAGTTAAAAGCCAGTGCGGACAAGCACTTCAGAAATAACAACATGGAGAAACTGTCAGACGGCATACGCCACAAATGGGTTCAGTTTCTGCGAATCAATGTCTTAAAACCTTTGCAGGCTTTGTCGTTTAATGTTGGTAATTATTTAAAATCCCAAAGCCAGGAACTTTTCTTTGTAACCTTTGGTGCCTGCCGCACTGAAAGGGAATTGGCTGAATTCGGTCATCACCTGTCCAGCCGCCTGGTGGCCCCGACGGCTTAATCAGGCGGTGAGAGACTCTCGCGCCAATTGCAAATCGTCGGCGGTGTTGATGTCCTGCAGCGGCTTCACACAGGCTTCGTCTACCCGAATGCTGTACCCTGCCCACAACACCCTCAGTTGCTCAAGCGCTTCAAGCTGCTCCAGTTCGCAGGGAGGCCAGGCAGTCAACTGGAGTAAAAAAGCAGCACGGTAAGCATACAAACCAATGTGCTTATACACCATGCGCAGGCTTTCCCTGTCATCACGATGAGCAGGAACAGGGCTGCGTGAAAAATAAAGGGCATTGTTGAATTGATTACGCACCACTTTAACCACATTAGGGTTATAAAGTTGCTCCAAATCGCCAAGGGGCCAGCACAGCGTCGCCATTGGCGCCTTTGCCTGGGCTAAACTGTCGGCCACCTGCCTTATTAATTCCGGCGCGATAAACGGCTCATCCCCCTGCACATTGACAATGATGTCGTCCTCACGGTACTCCCCGTTTTGAATCACTTCAGCAATACGATCCGTGCCGCTCTGATGATCAATGGAAGTCATCACGACCTTCGCCCCAAAGGCTTCGGCGTGCGTTGCAATGTCGTCATGGTCCGTGGCGATGACAATGGACTTGGGCTTAGCCAGCACGGCCTGACGGTAAACCCGCTCAATGACGGTGAGTTCTGCAATTTTCATCATCAATTTGCCGGGTAAACGCGACGACTGATAGCGCGCTGGAATCACCACATGAAAATCAGTCATAATTTTTCTTTCTCATCCAGGGGAATGAGTCGGCCTTCCTGCTCGAGCATGACCGGAATGCCATCTCGAATAGGGTAGGCCAGGCGGTCGAAACGGCAAATCAATTCCTCGTCTTTTAATAACAGCTTGCCCTTGCACAGCGGGCATACCAACACATCCAACAAACGCTTATCCACGCGCTTCTCCTTGAGTAACCTGATTACGAATGTACACGGGTGAGGCCTCTTTGGCGTTAACCGCTTTGATTTTTTGAGCCTGCACGAGGCGAATCATGGCCGGTGCTTCAGGAAAAATCGATTTTTCTATGGTTATTTTGTCGATAATCTGCGCGCTCAATTGCGAACGGTATGCGCCAAAACCAGCACCGACAAGCACAATGGACTCCGAATGCGGTACAGGAATATCGGCCGCGTCGCTGACCCGCTCTTGCACGTCAAGGGATGCGTCAGTAAAACAGGCCCAATACAATTGCTGCATACGGGCATCCAGCAGGGCCAGTAACGGCTGACTGCCCCAGGTGATCTGGTGCTGATGCAGGTATTCTTCTGCTATTGCGGCGAGGCTGCTGACAGGATACAGCGGCAGATCATGAGCATAAGCCAAGCCTTTGGCCACACTGCAGGCGATACGCAAACCGGTGAAACTGCCAGGCCCCCGTCCAAAAGCGATGCCATCCAATTGCGGCAGAGAGCATCCCGCCTCATTTAACAGACGCTCAATGGCCGGGAGAAGGAGTTGGGCATGCAGGCGTTCAGCTTGATGGCTTTCATGCCATAAGCGGCCATTGACCGATAAGCCAATGGAAGCCTGCGCAGTGGATGTGTCAATCGCCAGCAAGTTCATGATTTAAAGCCAATTCGTTAATAAAATGAAGCACACGATTAAGCTCACGGGTTTTTCGCAGCACCGGTAAACTGGCAAAAATCTGCCGTCCATACTCACGGCCGGTCAGCCTGGGGTCAGCCAGCATCAACACGCCTTTGTCCGTGACATCCCGAATGAGACGGCCTACTCCCTGCTTTAAAGCCAGCACCGCCGCCGGCAACGACAACTCATCAAAACCGGACAGGCCGCGTGCTTTGTAATAGGCCATTTTACCACGAACCACCGGATCAACCGGGCTCGCAAAAGGCAACTTGTCGATAATGACGCAGGACAAGGCCTCGCCCTTCACGTCCACCCCTTCCCAGAACGTGGAAGTCCCCAGTAAAACCGCGTTACCCATCTGTCGAAAACGCGCCAGTAAAATCGGTTTCGCTTCATCACCTTGAATTAAAAGAGGATAGTTTAAAGTATTGTGCAGTAGTTGAGCAACTACTTTTAATGCCCGGTGACTGGTAAACAAGAAAAAGCAGCGCCCGCCACAGGCGTTAATCACGGGCACGGCCTTGTCGAGCAAGGCTTCATAGTAACGGTGATCTTTGGGATCCGGCAAATGGCGGGGGAGGTACAGCAAGGCCTGCTGCTGGTAATCAAACGGGCTTGGCAGCGTCAGGGTTTCCGCCCCGGTTAAACCCAGGGGCTTTAAAAAGCAATCAAAGGACGCGGCCATGGTCAATGTCGCGGACGTAAACACATAGGCGCATTGTTTTTGTGCCAGCAACTGATGGAATGAGTCAGCCACATCAAAGGGGGTGGCGTGCCACACCAGGGTATGCTTGAAACGCTCCAGCCAACGGATATGACTTGAGTCTTTGTCTGCAAAACGCTGCATAATGGCCTGATAGTCCTGAAGACGGGCAATCAAACGCGCAACGCCGGCTTCGCGTTCAATACCCGCCTCCTCAATGGCCGCTGCCAATTGCTCAAAAAAACAAAGCAACGATTCCCAGGCAGCGATAAACCCCTTGTTTTTCGACGCGTCCTCCCAGGCCATACGCTCCTCATAGCCTGTCAAGGTCAGATGCAATTGATCAATGAGCTTGTCAAGCTCGGTACTCATGGCTTTAAACGGGCGATTCGGTAAATCAAGCACCGGCCACTCGCGCAGTAAATCCTCAAGCAGATCCGTGAGTTGACGGGTGCCTAAACGCTCGCCATTAAAATTGGCTGCGATCTCTGCCAATTGATGGGCTTCATCAAACACCACGACATCGACGCCAGGTAGTAATTCACCGAAGCCATCCTCTTTAAGCCTTGAATCTGCGAAAAACAGGTGATGGTTAATCACCACAATATCCGCCTCCATAGCCCGTTTGCGAGCTTTGACTAAAAAACAGTCCTGATAAAACGGGCATTCGCCACCCAGGCAGTTTTCAGCGGTCGAAGTTACATAAGGCCAGGCCAGGGAGTCTTCACTGATTTCCGGAAGTTCAGCGCGTTCGCCAGCCGTTAACAGGGGTAATTTTTCATGCACATTGAGAATGTCATTGATGCATTGGGGATTTACAAAACGACCTTCCTCCGTATGCAATTGCGTTCGGTAGCGGCAAATGTAATTGGCTCGGCCTTTTAAATTCTGCACTCGCACAGACAGGCCAAGCGCCCTGACCAGCAAGGGTAAATCTTTTTGAAACAGTTGATCCTGAAGGGTTTTGGTGGCAGTGGATATCAACGCTTTTTTGCCGCTTAAAAGGCAGGGAATCAAGTAGGCAAACGTTTTGCCCGTTCCGGTACCCGCCTCAGCAACCAGCATTGACTGTTCCGTGATGGCTTTGGCAATGGCTGAGGCCAATTCAATCTGCGCCTGCCTTGCGACAAAGCCCGGAATGGCCGTACTGAGACGCCCTTTTGCACCCAGAACCCGCTGGCAAGCCGCTATCGCGTCTTCTGCGACGACGGGATCTATTTCGGCCACTCTTTTTCGAGGTACTGAAGCTTGTCAGTGACATTTTCCCAGGACTTGGCATCCTCTGGCGCTTCTTTTTTTGATGTAATATTGGGCCACTGCGGAGCAAGTTCCGCATTCAAAGCCTGGAATTGTTTTTGTTCCTCCGTCAAATCGTCTTCCGAGACAATGGCCTGAACCGGGCATTCGGGTTCGCACAATGCACAATCGATGCACTCGTCCGGATGAATAACCAGGAAATTGGGCCCCTCATAAAAACAATCGACCGGGCATACTTCCACGCAATCGGTGTATTTACATTTAATGCAATTTTCAGTGACTACAAAGGTCATATATCAACTCTTAAGCCTTTATCAAATGATGCTTATTAAAGCATAAATCCGCCTGTTTCTGCCAGTGTTGAATAAAATGGGCGAAGGTCCGTTTACCGATAGCCGGATGATTATTCAAACCATAATTTAGGCCCCAGCGGCACGATCTGAGTGGGGTTAATGGTTTTGTGGCTGAAATAATAATGCTGTTTGATGTGAGTAACATTCACGGTGTCACGGATACCGGGAATGTCATACAATCTGACAAGATAGGCCTGCAGGGCTGGATAATCCTGGATACGGCATTGATTGGTTTTAAAATGACCATAATAGACGGCGTCAAACCGAACCAGCGTCGTAAACAGCCGCCAATCCGCTTCCGTTAATTGCTCCCCGACCAGCCAGGTATGGTGGTGCAAATGTGCGTCCAATTCATCCAGGGTAGCGAATAATTCAGTATAGGCTTCATCATATGCAGACTGAGTGGTGGCGAAACCGCAACGATAGACGCCGTTGTTGACTGTGCGGTAAATGGTCTCATTCATCGCGTCGATGGCAGGCCTTAAAGCCTCGGGGTAAAAATCCTGTTCATCACCCGTCAGGTGATTAAACGCTGAATTAAATTGGCGAATGATCTCTGCGGATTCGTTGCTGACAATGGTTCTGGTTTTTTTATCCCAGAGCACCGGCACGGTAACCCGTCCTGTGTAATCAGGGACTGCCTTGACGTAAATCTCATGGAGGTAGCGCAAACCATACAGCGTATCGCCCGTAGCGCCCATGCCCTGTTTGAATTCCCAACCGTTCTCAAGCATGTGCGGGTGCACAATGGACAGGCTGACGTAATCCTCTAGCATTTTAAGCTTTCTGAAAATCAGCGTCCGGTGTGCCCAGGGGCATGCCAGAGATACATACAGGTGGTAACGATTCTTCTCCGCAGGGAATAGCGCCGTTGGATCCGCTTCAATCGCCCGGTTAAACTGCGCCGTCTCGCGTTTGAAGGCACCACCGGTTTTGGCAGTGTCATACCATTGATCACGCCATTGTCCCTCAACCAATAATCCCATGGCCTCTCCTCGGGTTAGCCTAGCAGGAAACGGAAACTTTTCTGAATTTCATTCAAACTGAATTTATTAAGAAACAGGGAAAAACTCATCCAGGCACTTAAGGCGGCCAAATCACGGAAAGGCGGCGGCAGGTAAATCGGTGCTGTGAGCAGATTCATGTTGCGTAATTCGTTAAGCAGCGGCAAATCATCCAGCACCAGTTTGCCGGCAAACAATAAAGGAATGGAATCGATGTGCCGTTGACTGATGGCAAAGCGGATGAAATTATAAATCATCACGAAGCCTTTGGCATAGGAAAGATCTTTGGTAAACGGCCCGCCATCCGGCGTGCTGCCGCGAAATACGCGCACGGTTTGATTGTAACTGTCATCCTCGCTTAATCCGCACTCGATAAAATAGCGGTAGATGTCGACGAACGTAGCGCCCTGCCTGACTTTGTCCAGCGCAATCACCCGATTGGTAATTTTGCGTATGCGGCCAGGATAAGATGAAAAGGTCACAACCTCTGTTATCACAGCCAATCCTTCCTGAATCACACTGCTCGAAGGCGAGCCTTTCGACAGGAAAAAGCAATACGGCTGCGTAGCGCCATTTAAGGTGGTACCGACATGCACCCAGCCTTCGTGGACTTCCAGGTAACGCAAATCCCTGTCACTGAACATGGCTTGCTGGCTTAATTTGATGCTGTCGGCACCCGCGGCTGCATCAGCGACCATGTCGTCGCTGACCATCACGGTAATCTTGCCAGGGTGTTGGGAAAAGAAGGAGCTTAAACGCGACTCCAGTATGGCCTGGGCCTCCTGCGGGGTATACCGTTTCATGTCCGCATCGGATTGCAATTGCACATCCAGAGCCGTTAATACATCAAACAGCAGGGTGCCGAGTTCAGACAGACGGGGGCCTCCTGAGTAAAACGCGTCGTCCGGGCTGCCATACAGCTCCATTGACAATTCGGAAAAAGCAGGAGTACCGCGCGCTTCCAGCATCTGCACGGCACGACAATACTCCTCGCACTGGCGCTTAATCAGGCGGGTAACGGGTGAATACTGTCCCAATTGATTGATGGTGTCGCGTAAAATCAGACGGAATTCTTCCTGTTTTTCAACAGCATCAAAGGGTAAGGGTTTTCCGAGATAGTAGTCCCGATTGATTAAAGGCAACTGTTGGGCTTTCTTTTGGAAAAAGTCTTTCTTGATGCTTTCATCCCATTTGATGCTGTCTAAAATGCGAATTTTACGTTGCGCTTCCACCAGCCTTCTGGAGATATCCTGAATTATTTCTGACTCATTGGTTTCCATAGACATACGCGTCAACCTCAATAGTTGGCCGCTCCTTGGCTGCTTTATTCAATCTTAGCAGATGGCGGCTCAATACTCACCTTGGCTTTGTTATCCTGAGCGGGTAAATCATAAAAATGACTCACATTGTCGCTGGTCAACGGCGACGGCACCACAAGGCCAGGCCCATTGCGGCTCTGCAGGTATTTCTGGTCGCTGTTGTTTTTAACATGCGAACACCCGCTGGCAATCAAGGCTAAAAACACGATAAAACTGACTTTCTTCACAACAAACCTCTTCATTATATCAATTGTAATTTTTGTAATACCTGCTCAAGTTCAGGCTGATGCGATTCACTCAAACAGGTCATGGGCAGGCGTAATTCACTGCTGATTAGGCCCATTTTACTTAATGCCCATTTGGCAGGAATGGGATTGGACTCGATGAACAACAACTTGTGCAAGGGTGCCAACTGGTCATTGAGACGCAAGGTACCGGCCTGGTCATCATCAAAGGCTGCATCACAAAGCTTGGCCATCTGCCGGGCAGCCACGTTGGCGGTGACGGAAATCACCCCTTTGGCTCCGGCTAAAAGCCATTGCGCGGCGGTTTCATCATCCCCGCTGTACACATCAATGCTGTCGCCGCACAACCTTAAAATCTGCTGCAGGCGCGACATATTGCCCGTTGCTTCCTTAATACCGATGATATTTGAAATTCTGGCAAGACGAGCCACGGTTTCCGGTAATAAATCACAGGCTGTTCTGCCCGGAACATTGTACAGAATAATGGGGATCGGTACGGCAGAGGCAATCCGGCTGTAATGCTGATAAAGCCCTTCCTGGGTGGGTTTAATGTAAGCTGGCGTCATGATAAGCGCCGCATGGGCCCCGCATTCCATGGCCATTTGGGTTAAATGGATGCACTCTTTCGTCGCATTGGCGGCGGTACCGGCAATAACAGGAATGCGTTCGCGCGCCTGGTCAATTACGATTTTGATTACCAGCATTTTTTCATCACGGTTTAATGTGCCAGCCTCCCCCGTTGTTCCGGCAGGGACAATGGCATGCGTGCCGGCGCTGATGTGAAACTCAACGAGTTCCCGCAAGCGCTTGACATCCACCTTGTCATCCAGTAACGGCGTGACTAAAGCCACAATGCTGCCACGAAACATAACCACCCCTGATTCACGTTTGAATTACCCAATACTACTGGTGCCCCGATAATTTCTCAAGTTCGAATCCACAAACCGATAAAATCAAATAATGTACAATTTGGGTTAATTTGTACTAATATGACTAATGAAGGAACAAAAAGAGAGGAACTTTACCATGAAAAAAACACTCCCTATAGTACTCTTTATAGGATTATCAACAACAATCCTTGGTGGATGCACCTCAACACAGGTAGGGACAGCCGCAGGCGCTGGTATTGGCGCTGGCGTAGGTTATGCGGTGTCCGGTGGTGACGCCCTGGGTACTGCCATTGGCGCAGGCGCTGGTGCATTGATCGGCAACCAAATCGGCCAACAGGAAGACAGACGCCGTTACTATCGTTACTATTATTACTGATAGTCATTTTTGCCTCAATCCTTCATCAGGATGTGTTGAGGCAAAATAAAAATTCATTGCTATACTGATTCTGTTACTGGTTTAATCGATCGGATAAACGGAATAAATTCCAACCTGAAAAACCCAAGGGTTTATTCAGGTTGACGCATTGACAGCCGCTTTAACGGGGCGCTTGATAAGAACGATAACAACAAGGAATGTTAGTATGCAATTAAAAAACAAAGTGTCTGTGGTCACTGGGGCTGCCAGCGGCATTGGCAGGGAAATCGCCCATCTTTATGCCCGCGAAGGCAGCAAGGTCGCCATTGCCGATCTCAATCTGAACCAGGCCCAGGCAGTAGCCGATGAAATCAAGGCCAAGGGCGGTCAGGCCATGGCTGTCGCCATGAATGTCACTGATGAAGTACAGGTCAATAACGGCATTGATGCCGTCGCTGATCAGTTTGGCGGTATCGATGTGCTGGTCAGTAATGCGGGTATTCAAATCATTGAGTCTGTGGACAAGCTGTCTTTTTCTGACTGGAAAAAAATGCTGGCCATTCACCTCGACGGCGCCTTTTTAACCACTCGCGCGGCCTTGAAATACATGTACCAAGCCAATAGCGGCAGTATTATCTACATGGGCTCTGTCCATTCCAAGGAAGCCTCTCTGTTAAAAGCCCCTTATGTGACTGCCAAGCACGGTCTTTTAGGCCTCTGCCGCGTCGTGGCCAAAGAAGGTGCGGCGCATGGCGTACGCGCCAATGTCATTTGCCCGGGCTTTGTCCGTACCCCGCTGGTTGACAAACAAATCCCCGAGCAAGCCAGGGAATTGGGCATCTCCGAGGAGGATGTGATTAAAAAAGTGATGTTGAAAGAAACCGTGGACGGTGAATTCACCACGACGGATGACGTGGCCGAGACCGCTTTGTTTTTTGCCTCCTTTAAATCCAATGCGCTCACAGGCCAATCGCTTATCGTCAGTCACGGCTGGGTAATGGAATAGTGGCTGCGCGGCTCAGACCGAACCGCCAGCACGATTATCTGGCGTGTTCTTTACAGGGAGGCGGCGCCCTTGGCACTTATCAGGTGGGTGTGTTAAAGGCGCTGCAGGAAGCCAATTATTTTCCAGACTGGTTTGTCGGGACATCCATTGGTGCGATCAATGCCGCGCTGGCCGCAGGCAATCCACCAGAGGATCGTTTCCAGAAAATGCTGTCGTTTTGGGAAAGCGTCACCACACCCACCTTTTTTGATGTGGATGCATGGCACAATGATCATGCCGGACGACGCTGGGAACACTTCATGTCTGCTCAATCCGCGTTATGGTTTGGACAACCCGGTTTTTTTACGCCGCGCTACCCCCAGCCGGAATTGAGCCTGGAAAATGCCATTGACAAAATCAGCTATTACGACACGTCCGCACTGAAAGGAACCCTGGAGCGGTTGATTGATTTTGATCGCATCAATGCGGGTGAAACGCGATTGAGCGTCGGTGCCGTTGAAGTCTGCTCAGGAGCCGTTGTTTACTTTGATTCGGCGAAAGAAACCCTTGGCCCTGAACACATCATGGCCAGCGGCGCCCTGCCCCCGGGGTTCCCTGCCATTGAAATTGAAGGCAAATTCTACTGGGACGGCGGGATTTCCAGCAACTCGCCAATCAGTTATGTATTGAGCCAGAATCCCTCTAAAACCCTGTTGTGTTTTATGGTTCACCTGTTTAACTCCCTGGGATTAAAACCTTCGTCGATGGATGAAGTACTCAAACGTAAAAAAGACATTGAGTATTCGAGCCGCTTTGTTGAAATTGTCAACATGCACAAAGAAATCCACTCGTTGAAATACCGCATTAAATTGCTGTCTGAATTTATTCCGGAACAGGCCAAAGAAAAAAATCCCGAAGTGGAGGATTGCTTAAGCTGCGGCTGTGATAAAACAGTCGCGCTGGTACGTTTCCTTTACCCGGGAGACGACACGGATTTAGCGTCGAAGGATTATGAATTCTCCCGCAAATCGGTGATGGAACGCATCGCCGCCGGCTACCGCGATGGCCGCCGTGGCCTGGAAAAATCACCCTGGCTTGCAGAAATACCCGAACTGTCTGGAATTGAAGTCTATGATATGGCGGTCACACCCACTCACCTCACAGGAGTTTTATCATGAAGGAATCCGATGTCAAAGATCAGGCCTTTGCCATGCCGTTTACCTGCCCCTGCTATCCCCGAGGCCCTTATCGGTTTATAAACCGCGAATATTTGATTGTGACCTATGAAACTGACATGGATTTGCTGCGCGAGGTGGTACCTCAGCCATTGGAAGTCACTGAGCCCCTGGTTAAATTTGAATTTATTCGCATGCCGGACTCCACCGGTTTTGGCGATTACACGGAATCCGGCCAGGTTATTCCTGTTCGTTTTCAGGGAAAAAGCGGGGGCTATACCCATGCCATGTTTTTAGACGATCTGCCCCCCATCGCTGGCGGGCGGGAAATCTGGGGATTTCCCAAAAAACTGGCCCAACCGACGCTGGTTGTTGACAAGGAAGTCCTGGTTGGCACGCTGGATTATGGCCACACCCGCATTGCCACTGCCACCATGGGCTACAAATTTCAGGCGCTGGACAGTAAAAAAGTGGCCGAATCCATGTCAACACCCAATTATTTATTGAAAATCATCCCACACGTCGATGGCACGACCCGTATCTGCGAACTCGTGGAATATTATCTCAGCGATTTGACGGTCAAAGGTGCCTGGACAGGACCGGCGCAACTGGAACTCTTCCATCATGCCTTAGCCCCTGTCGCGTCCCTGCCGGTTAAACGGGTAGTGAATGCCGTGCATCTGCAATCGGATTTGACCCTGCCGTACGGCAAAGTGGTTCATGATTATATGAATCAGTAGCAGCGTCAGAAAGGTATGTTTTTTGCTTTTAAAATGGAAATTGTATGTAAGCATCCTGTATTACGTTAAATAGGAAATTATTACATGCTTATTATTATCGGTTACATCGTAATTCTGCTTTGTGTTTTTGGCGGCTTTGCCTTAGCCGGAGGGCATTTGGCGGCCGTTTTTCAGCCACTGGAATTGCTTATTATCGGTGGCGCAGCGGTAGGCGCTCTGATTGTAGGCAACAGCCCCTCCGTTTTAAAAGCAATCGGCAAAGCCTTGCCGGCGGTATTCAAGGGCCAGAAATCAGAGAAAGTGATGTACATGGATTTGCTGGCGTTGCTTTATGCGCTACTAAACAAATCCCGTCAGGAAGGATTGATGTCATTGGAAACCGATGTCGATGATCCAGCGAACAGCCCCATTTTCACTAATTTTCCGCGCCTGATGGCCAAACACCACATCATTGAATTCATCTGCGATTATTTTCGGTTAATCATTACCTCCAATCTCCAGCCTCATCAATTGGAAGCCTTGATGGACAGCGAAATTGAAACCCACCATAACGAAGAAATGATCCCGGCCCAGGCCATCACCAAACTGGCAGACGGAATGCCGGCTTTCGGGATTGTCGCCGCGGTATTGGGGGTGGTGCATACCATGGAGTCCATTCACTTGCCGCCTGCCGAACTGGGGGTTTTAGTGGCTCATGCACTGGTAGGAACCTTTCTGGGTATTCTGCTGGGTTATGGTTTCGTCGGTCCAGTCGCCAATGCCATGGAACAACGCGCCAATTCATCGCAACTCATGCTGAATTGCATTAAAGTCACTATACTTGCCAGCATGAATAACAATCCACCCATTATTGCCACCGAATTTGGACGCAAAGTGTTGTTTTCTGCTTCAAGGCCATCGTTTAACGAGCTGAATGAACAAATCAAATCGGCATCGACGATTGCCAAACCCGAAAGTGAATAACCAGTAAGAGGCTTGTGTGGACGGCAACGACAGCAAAGACAAGGATAAAGACGCCCATCCCCCCATTATCCGTAAAATCAAGAAACACGGGCATGGCCATCATGGCGGCTCCTGGAAGATTGCCTATGCCGACTTTGTCACGGCGATGATGGCGTTCTTTCTTCTCATGTGGTTGCTGGCCTCTCTCAATAAAGCGCAAAAAGAAGGCTTATCCGAGTATTTCAAACAACCGCTAAAAATCGCCCTGCTCGGCGGCGACAGCATGGGTTCGCGTGACATCAGCGTGCAGGGTGGTGGGCAAAACATCGAAAAGAAAGATGGCCAGGTTTCAGCCAGTAATCAGCCCATCAATGAAAAAAAAGAGGCGGCAAAAATCAAGGATCCCGGGAGTCAGGCCGAGGAAATGAAGCAGCTTGAAAAATTGAAATCCGACATCATGCTGGCCATGGCCAAAGATCCGGCCTTAGCCGATCTCAAAGACCAGTTGCTTATGGATGTGGTTTCCGAAGGCTTGCGTATTCAATTGATAGACAATAAAAACCGACCCATGTTTGATATGGGAAGCGATAAAATGGATCCACAGATGCAGCAGATCCTCATTAAAATTGCCAAGCTTCTTAACAAAATGCCCAACAAGGTTAGCATTCAGGGTCATACCGACGGCCACCCATATCAGAATCCCGAAGATTTGGAATTGACGAACTGGGAGCTGTCAACGTTGCGCGCCAACACGGCACGTCGGGCCTTGATTAAGGCTGGGATGAAAGAAGACAAGGTTCTTGAAGTTACGGGTTTTGCCTCAACGGTACTGCTTGACAAAACGGATCCGTTTAACCCCAATAACCGCCGCATCAGTATCATTGTGATGAAAAAAGAAGCCGAAGAGCAATTGCTTAAAAACGTAGCGCCTAAAGCCACAGACAAACAAATCAGCATGCCCGACACTTCGCCGGCCAAGACGGAGGTGACTCCCGCGCCCACCACCACTCCCACGCCTGCACCCAAGCCAACCCCGGTCAAAACGCCATGATGCGGGATTAAGCGGTAACCCCGGAGCTCATGATGCAGTCCCCCTGTTCGCCCAGCATGAGCATAACGCGAGTTTTAAACGGCTTGTAAATATGAAAAATAATACGATACACAGTCACTTGCTCATCGCCAATCGGCTGGGCTGTCGGGGGAATGTCCGACATGAAGGCATAATAGCTGCTTAATCCCAAAGGATGCAGGGTGTAATTGACTTTTTCTGATTTCAACTCCCTTAAGTAAGCCAAACCGCGGTTGCGTGAGAAATCATAATCGTAGTCAACCACCACCTCGGCATTACGTAGAAAAGAGGGGCATTGATTATCGCGTTCTATCGTGGTCAATTGGAGTTGCACACGGCCCTGTTCGGGCGCGGCCTCGCCAGGCAAACTGGTGACGAGAAATAACAGAAAAAGTAATTTTTTCATCATCCTGCGGTCTTTAATCGAAAGGTTAAACTTACCGCGCAGCAGAAAAAATAACAAGCCTCAAATTCAGGCCATCAGCACTGGAACCGAGGGCTCTTGAGCCTGGACCACCGGTTTTTCATCCTGTCGACAGGTGTTCCCGAATACGCTATGCGCTCGAGGAGCTTGAAGTTTGGGTTTCGCCAGTTGTTCATCCACGAGATCAGTCAGGCAAACCTGGGTATGCGTACCGCCCAGCAGGCCGCGAATCTGGCGGATAATCCACAGTTCGGAGCGTAATTGCCGAATGTATTGCAATTGCGGCACCTTATCGACATTCAACGCCTTTCTGAAATCCAGCAAAATCCGGCGCAGCTGCGGATTATCAGCCTGGGCTTTGATAAAGGTTTCCAAAGCGGAAATGGCCAAGTCCTTTCTCATTTTGAGGGTAAAGCGCTCGTCTTCGCCAATGGTTTGGAACACTGCCAGCAATTCAGCCAGGCTGGCCGCTTTTTCTGCCCTGCTCAGATGAGCTGTAGGGAGGCTATAATCCAACAATTGCTGGCGAAGATCGTCAGGCATTGGGTGCTTAATTCCCTGTCTGAGTAAATGACTGGCTATAAAAAACGGGTTTTTTCTCGGATCGTCCAAGGTCTGCTTTTTTTCTTTTACCAATGAAAGCTGGCTCATCACCAGCTGCATGGGCGTCATTCCGTCTTCATTTCTTTTGCGAGCAAACTGGCTGAATGAATCCCAGGTTTCATCATAACGGTAATCACCCAGACGGATGGCCGTATGCATGGGGGTGTCTTTTTCCTTGAAACCATTGTCTTTATCGGTGCATAAAGCCAAATGAAAAGCCGTTTCCTTGCGAAAATCAAGCTGTAATTTTTCTTTAATAAGGGGGTCGACACCGGTAAAAATGTCATCTTCAATGGTATCGAGGGCCTTATCACCGCCCCCATGAAGGGCTTCAACAAAAGTTCGAAATTCGCTAATCGAAAAAAGCACCGCCCGCAACCGGGCCTGCCTTGCCACAACCGCATTGGTAATTAAGGTGATTTGGGCGCGGGAAGCGGGGTTATTGCGATCAAAGCCTTGCGCCACATCGTCTTCAATGAGTTGGCGTGGAATAAGAATATGCTTGTAAAATTCCTGCCATTTGGCGCGCACAAACTCATCATTGGTCGACAAGGCCGAAAACGCGGTAATTTCGTCTTCATTATTATAGACTTTCGGGTCAAAGGGTTTAACGAACAAACGACGGCTGGTCGGCCAGTAATGATTCTGCGAATCCAGCAATTTAGGAAAATGAAGCAAATCCCGCTCGGTGATATTAAACGCATTCTTCTGATAGAGCCAGTTGGCTACCCGGGCATGCCCATGTGACATCACGCTGTCGGCCATCATCAGGTCATGATCGATTTTCATGAAAACAACGTGGGGTTTATAGCCTTTATCTGTCAGCTTTTGTGTCACGTAAAAACAAAAATTGCCTTTATGCAGATCATCTTCTTCAAGCGTGTACGCCGCTGCCAGCACACTGGCCAGGGAGGCCATGTCGAACGTCAGGCTTCCATCCTTAAAAGCGCTGGTTAAACGGGTAAAAAAACCGGACGGGAGGTCATTAAAAAAATGGATGGGTATTTGGTCGGGTTCAGTATAAACCTTGGGTTCAGGCTTGAGGGTACCGTCTGGATCGATGTCATAAAACGCAACCCCTTCCCCTTCACGTTCCATCGCCGTGTAGCCAAGGTACTCTGACAGTACCCCGGTAATTTTGCCTTCATTCGTGACCAGTGCCTGAACCGCTGTCAGCCGGGGTTTTAAGAAACGTGAGGCAAGCGCACTGAAAGCCACCTCCATCTGCGAAGCCAGCGTTTCTCCGTGTTTGTTTTCTTTATAAAAAATGCTTTTGGGGGTAGCGTTAGTCTCAAGCCTTGCCTTATAGATGACATGACCTGTGCGCTTTAATTCTTTTTTGCCTTTAATATGTTTTAGGTCTACCCATTCCGGCATGATACTCTAGGCTAATACAGCAATATTTGCATATTATTTTATCAGTTTTGAGACTGCTTGAGAAGCCCCTGTCTGATCAAAATTTGGATTTTTCATCTTCCTCAATGGTCAAATCCACCTCGCCGCCGAGGCCGCGCTCTTCCGACAGACGAATCTGCAGACCGACGTTATTTTTAGAATCAGCAAAGCGAATGGCATTTTCCTTGCTGATTTTGCCGGCCTTGTATAAATCAAACAAGGCCTGGTCAAAGGTTTGCATGCCCTGTTCGCGTGAGCGCGCCATGACTTCCTTGATTTCGTCAACCTTGCCTTTTTCTATCAAATCGGCGATGTAGGGCGAATTAATCATGATTTCCACCGCCGGTACCCGCTGTTTATGCAAGCCCGGGATCAGCCGCAGTGAGATAATGGCGCGTAAATTCAATGATAAATCCAGCAGCAACTGGTGTCTTGCATCTTCAGGGAAAAAATTAAGGATGCGATCCATGGTTTGGTTAGCATTGTTGGCATGGAGCGTCGATAAACACAAATGCCCGGTTTCAGCATAGGAAATGGCATGCTTCATGGTGTTGCGATCACGGATTTCCCCAATGAGGATAACATCGGGTGCTTCGCGCATGGCATTTTTTAAGGCATTATCGTAATCAAGGGTGTCTATACCCACTTCCCGTTGATCGACAATGGATTTTTTATGCTTATAGAGGTATTCAATGGGATCCTCGATAGTCAAAATATGGCCGCGATGATTTTCATTGCGGTAATCAATCATCGCCGCCAGGGTGGTGGATTTACCTGAACTGGTTGACCCCACCACCAGCACCAATCCTCGCAGCTCCATGACAATGGAGTTTAATACCGCCGGAAGTTGTAATTCTTCAATGGTTGGAATAATGCCTTTAATGTAACGAACAACCATGGCGGTTTCACCGCGTTGTCTGAAGAGATTGACACGAAAACGACCTATTCCGCCAATGGAGATCGCCATGTTGAGTTCCATGGTGGCCTCAAATTCCTTGCGTTGCTCGTCGTTCATGATGGAGGCCGCGATTTCAGCCATTTGCTGGGACTTAAGCGGTGCTTGCCCAATGGGTGAGGTAATGCCTTCAATTTTGATATTGGGCGGTGCGCCGACGCTGAAAAAGAGATCCGATGCCCCACGATCAACCATCAATTTAAAGAAAGGTGTTATATCCATATAGTCAAACCATTGTTCTTTTTCTATCTTAATTGTAGATAAAAAAATCAATTAAGCAATTTTGCGCTAAAATTAACACGGGTGACAGAATTTTTCTCCAGTGGTTCTTCCCAGATGTACCGCGAATTGACAGGTTTATCGTTATGAGACATTTTTCACGCGAATCAGTGCACATTCCTAATCCACGCCTGCTGGCTGCCGTTTATTTTGCCCTGATTGCCATTGTGTTGACGATTGTAGTCAGTACCGTGCGTTATGCTTTGGGATTTGATCAGTCCATGCATATCGTCAAGGCCATTGTTTTAGGAGGGGTAGTGGCCGCCTTTTTTGGCGCGTTGTTTGGGCGCCGACTTTTAAGCCTGCGGCAGCCTTGTTGGCATAAAGCCTTCCTGCTGGGCTTTTTAATGGCTATGGTCGCTATTCCTGTTTATGACTTGGGTCTCCTTTATCTGATGAAAGATTTACCGCACCCTGCCTTTAATGAAGCCTCTTTTGAACAAACAATGGCGATGTATTTGTTTGTCGTGACCGAGAGCTATATACTGGGAGGATTAGGGCTGGGCTTAATCCTCGGATTGGCGGCGGTGTATTTGCGAAATAAAATCATTTATACCCTGCTTCACATCGAAAACAATCCGAAACGGTTAAGGTACAACCGCAGCCAGAGAAATTATAAACGTAAACTGCGGGCGCATCACCATTAAAAGGGGCAACCATTGGCTAATCAATCATCGCTCAATAACCGGGTTATTGGGGCAGTGTTTTTTGGGGTATTCGCCCTGTTATTTCTTTTTTTTGCCAAATACACCGTCTTAAGCTTGTATGGACGTCACATTCTGCCGCTTTTGCCGGCTCTTTTTTATGCCGTATTCCTTGGCGCCCTGACCGGGACGGTATTTGGCGACATCCTGGCTCAACCTGGCCGCTGGTGGCGGGCAGTACTTTGGGGCTTACTCATTGCTGTCCTCATTCTGTTGGCAATCAGCCTGGGCACCTTTCTCCATACCTCTTATTACGATCCTGCCTTCATGAGCCGCGTGCAGCACTGGCAGGACTATTTTGTCATTTTTGGCGTGATTTTCCTGTCCATGCTGCTGGTTTTAGGCTTATGGCTTATTCCCCTGCTTGCCCTGGCCGCCCTTTATTTTAACCAGCGTTTTATCCCGGGCATTAAAGCCGTCGAACAACGTCAAATTCACGCAGCAAAGGCAGTAAAGACCACGGATGACGACCCTCAATAATCGACAGGAACTGCTGCTTAAGCTGGCGGAGGGGGCCTGCGTCATTACCCCCAATAACCGCCTGGCCATGCAATTGCTCAATGACTACGCCGCAACGGCTTTATACCCTGTTCTGGCCAAGCCAGCCTGTGTTGCCTATCAAGCGTTCCTGGTGTCTCTGTATACGCGTTTTGCCCAGAGCAATCACCCGGTCCCGCGCTTATTAAGCACGGAACAATGCCGTTTTTTATGGCAGCAGATTCTGACCGAACACTTAGGCTCTGCCCCTAACCAGGGCTTGATTCAACAGGTGCAGGACAGCTGGGCCCGTTGCCATTTATGGCAGATAGGCAACCCGCACCCTGCCTTTGAGAACACCGGGCAAACCCGTCTGTTTCAGCAGTGGCGAACCCTGATGGAGCAGCGACTGCATGCCCTTAATGCGATAACAGCCGAGCAGTGGGTGCCTTATTTTTTGACGCAGGCTGTCAACATCCCCTTGCCTGATACCCTCGTCTGGGCGTGTTTTGACGATTACACACCACAGCAACAGGCCTTGCAGGTGTCTTTTGCCGCCCGAGGAGTCACGCAGCATCACGTCGACTGGTTACAATCGAATAATGAAACCCGGGTTTATGCAGCCAAAGACAATGGCGATGAATACCGGCAATTGCTTTACTGGCTTCATGAACAATTAAGCCGAGGCCAGCAGCGGATTGGCGTGGTTGTTCCTGATTTGCAGCAACAGGCGCAAGCCCTCTACCGCCTAATGACCGATCATTTTTCCGCCGATGCTTTTAATGTGTCGCTGGGACGGACCCTTACTGATTACTCCCTGGTTAGCCATGCCCTGTGCTGGTTAAGCCTCGAATCTGACCTTTTGACCCGTCAACAGGCCAATCTTCTGCTGTACTCTCCTTTTGTTGGCCATTCGCACAGTGAATTCCTCGAACGCTCGCACTACGGACAACACAGCACGATGCTGCGGGAAATGCGGCTTGATTTTTCCCTGTTCATTCAGGAATTGGCCTCTGAAACGCCGAAACTCGCTGCGCTGCTGAAAAACCTGCACCCCTACCCTGCCGCCGCAACACCGCAGCAATGGGTTCATCATTTTTATCAGCGGCTTAATCAGTTGCAGTTCCCCGGCGAATACCCGCTGGATTCCGCAAATTACCAATGTTATCAGCGTTTTTTGCTGCTGCTGGATGAGTTTAAGTCCCTTGAGTTTCTTTCTCCCCCCATGCAAAAAAAGCACGCCTTGAACGTGTTGACCGAGTTAGCGAAAGGGAGCATTTTTCAACCGCAAAAAAGCACGTCCGCCCCCATTCAGATTATGGGATTACTGGAAGCGGCAGGGCTTGCGTTTGATTGCCTGTGGGTCAGCGGTCTCACCGAAGATTGCCTGCCGCAGAAAACAAGACCGTCTGCCTTTATTCCGCTTTCCCTGCAACGGGACAAGCATATGCCCTACGCACTGCCTGACCGCGAGTTTGCTTTGGCGGAAAAAACATTAAACAGACTGCGCAACGCAGCGGCAGAGTGTATCTTAAGCTATCCAAGCCAGACACAGGACAAACCCAACCGGCCAAGCCCGCTGCTGCAAGGCATTCCTTCCTATGCGCCGTTTTCCATACCAGCGATTGAAGCTGAACCCTCTGCCCTGGAAAGCGTGTCTGACAATTACCTTTTCCCGGTCCAGGAGGGGGAATCCATTGCCGGCGGTACCGCCTTACTGGCCAATCAGGCCAAATGCCCCTTCCGCGCGTTCGCAGCCCATCGCCTTCACGCCAAAGCGGCCACAGAAGTCTCCGATGGACCCGATGCCCGGGAAAGGGGACAAATCATTCATCGGGTTATGGAAATCATCTGGACTTTATTGAAAAATCAGGCATCCCTGCTCAGTAAAACACCGGAAGCGCTGGATGAGTTAATTGAAGAAGCGATCGAGCAGGCACTTAAACCTTACACGCGGGTGAGAAAACACTCCTTCCCGCCCCTGGTCCAGACGGTGGAAGTCAAACGCCTTAAACGCCTCGTGCATGCCAGCCTGGAATGGGAAAGGCAGCGCCCCGCTTTTGCGGTAGAAGCCTTGGAGCAAAACTTCAATCTGCCCTTGTCGGGGATTGATTTTAAAGTGCGCATTGACCGCATGGACACAATGGAAAACGGCAAACACTGGGTAATTGACTATAAAAGCAGTATTCAAAGCACCCCCTGGAATGAAGAACGCCCCACAGAACCCCAATTGCTTCTTTACGCGCTGCTCAGTGACAGCATCAATACCATTTCATTGGCTGAGCTTAAAAACGGTCAGTTGCAATGCCGGGGCTTAAGTGAAGAGAAACAGGAACTGGCAGGCCTCCGTTCCCTTAAAAAGGAGGAGTCCTGGCAAGACTACCGTGAGCGCTGGCGGCAGCAATTGAGCGCACTGGCCGATGAATTTGTCCAGGGCCATTGCCCCCCCAAACCAGCCAAAGAGAGCCTCTGCCAGGTGTGTGATTTTCAAAGCCTCTGCCGTTTTGGCGTCGATGAGGACACAGCAGTTGAAGCACAGTAAAATCAGCTCCAATTTCTGTATAAAACAGCTTCATCCAATTGCATTCTCATTGCCGCCCTTTAATAATAGTGACCATACTCACTCAACAGGCCTTTCATAAGGACGACTCCTTCCATGAAGCATTTAATCATCGGGTATGGCTATTGCGGCTATTATCTGGCAAAGCATCTACTGGATCTGGGCCATGACGTGGTGGCTTTATCACGAAACCAAACCCTGCCTCAATTACCAGGCCTTAAGCACTTAAATCACGACATTAAGCAGGGGCTGACCTGGTCTGAGCAAGACACCGTGCTTTATTATTTTATTCCCCCTTCATCCGACGGCACAGCGGATAAACTGCTTGAGCAATTCCTTCGGCACGCGCAGTTGTCCGTTGGCAAAGTCATCTATTGCAGTACCAGCGGCGTGTATGGTAACCACCAGGGTGCCTGGATTGACGAGCAGGCGGCTTGTCTTGGTCAGTCGCCACGGCAGTTAAAACGGCTGGATGCGGAAAAGCAATGGCAGGATTTCTGCCAACAGCATCGCATTCCCTGCCTTATTTTAAGATTAGCCGGCATTTACGGTCCGCATCGTTTGCCGACAGTCAGCGCACTGGAGCAAGCCCCATTGATTAATCCCGATGAAGCACCATACACGAATCATATCTATGTGCGCGATTTGGCAAACATCCTTGCCGCTCTGGGGGAAACAATAAACCAGTCCCTGACTTTAAACATTGCTGACGGCAAGCCCAATAAAATGGGGGAATTGCAACGGCTGACCGCTGAAATAGGCCATCTCCCTCCCGCCCCCTATTTGCCTTTTATGCAAATCTGGCAAGCCGCGAGCGAAATGAAGCGCGAATTCATGCAGGCTTCCAAACGATTGCTGATTAACCGATTGCAAACCACACTCCCCCAGATTATGCCGTTGACGCCTTTGAGGGAAGCCATTACTGAAAGCCTTAAGGATGAAGGGGGTAACCAATGAAACTGCTGATTGCCGGGGCCTCCGGATTCATCGGTCGTCAGTTGATTGACGCCATTAAAAACGAGCATCAGGTCACAGCTCTGGGCCGGGACCTCGCCCACCTGAAACGTCTTTTCCCCTCTTCCGTGACGCATGCAGACTGGTCAATGCTTGATAATTTGCCAGCGGCTGAATTTGATGCGGTCATGAATTTAAGTGGCCATAACATCGGGGCTTCGCGTTGGAGTGACACCGTTAAGCAGCAAATCATCCGTTCACGCGTAGACACCACGCACAAGCTGATACGCTGGATAAAACAACAGCAGGCCTCGCCTCATTTTTATTGTGCCAATGCCGTGGGCATTTATGGCGCGCAGGCAAATGGCGATCCCGTGGCCTTCGATGAAGACAGTGTGATTGATGAGCAACATCCAAAAGATTACCTGCAGGAAGTGGGAGTGCGTTGGCAACAGGCGCTGGATGAAGCCTATGATATTCAATTACCAGTCACCATTACCCGTTTTGGTGTGGTTCTGAAACGCCACGAAGGAATGCTAAAAAAGCTGGCTCCTTCGTTTAACTTAGGCTTGGGGAGTATCTTTGGCGACGGGACTCAAATTCTTTCCTGGATACACTACCTTGATGTGGTCGAGGCCCTGCGGTTTTTGCTGGCTCATCCTGCCCTGCATGGCGCCATTAACATCACCTCTCCTAACCCCGTCAGTCAGGCGGAATTTGCCCGCGCGCTGGCCAAGGCCATGAATCGGCCGCTTTTTTTAAAAACACCGGCCCTGGCCATCAAACTGTTGCTGGGTGAAATGGGCGAGATGCTGGTATTGAAAGGCCAGCGCGTTATCCCTTCGCGCCTGCTTAAAGCCGGTTACCGTTTCCGCTTTGCAGACATCACCAGTGCTTTGCGTGAAGAATACCGCACTTAGGCGCGAGAAAAATCAAACGCCATGACCTGGGCTAATGAGGGTTGATTAAACGCCAGAGCCAGCAATCGGTCTACGCCCAGGGCCACGCCGCTGCATGGTGGCAAGCCATGTTCAAGGGCTGCCAGCAAGTAACTATCCACCGCGGGCAAGGGTAACCCTTTGCTCAGCCGACTGGCCAAATCCTGCTCAAAACGCTGCTGTTGCGCTCTGGCATCGGTTAACTCATGAAAACCATTGGCCAATTCGACGCCGCGAAAATACACTTCAAAACGCTCGGCAAACCCCTGCGCATTCAATTGTGCCAATGCCGCCTGAGAGGCCGGGAAATCATAAACGGCCACCGGTGCCAGCAATTGGCCCAACTGAGGCTCAACCACATGACTCATTAGCAAAAACAGGTATTGATCCCGGTCTTCTTCTCCCTGATCCAGCACGTTGTCCAGTTGAAAACGGGTCAGGGTTGACTTGAAATCGTCAATTTTTGCTTCAAAAGGATTGAGGCCGCAGGTTTCAAGAAAAGCCTGACCATAGGTTTTTTTAATCAGGGGCGGGCAGGATAAAATCCGTTGCAACAACGCATCGACTTCAGTCAGCAAGGCATGATGATCAATCCCCGGCTGATACCATTCCAGCAAAGTAAATTCCGGATTATGCCAGCGCCCCAGTTCATCATCGCGAAAAACACGGGCTAACTGATAAATCGGGCCGCTGCCGGCAGCCAGCAAACGCTTCATGGGGTATTCCGGCGAGGTCTGCAAACAATACGGCTTATTTCTAAAGGTTGCCAGCACATTGCTTAAGTACACGTCGGTAATGCCAAAGCGACACATGATGGGTGTTTCCACTTCGAGATAGCCTCGATGATGAAAAAAATCACGAATGCCTTGCATGGCCTGTGCACGTTTTCGCAATAGATGAAGATCAGCCGACGGTTGCCAGCGGATGTCAGTCTCGTCTTGGGTAGTCATTTAATAAAAAATACCCAATTCCAGACGCGCCGCTTCGGTCATTCGCTCCTGAGTCCAGGGGGGATCCCACACCAATTCCACGGTGCAATCGCTGACGCCTTCCACCTTGTTCACTGCCTGCTCAACCGTACCAGGAAACGTCTGGGCCACCGGACAGCCTGGCGTCGTCAGTGTCATTTTGACATGAACGTGATGCTCCTCATCAACACTGACATCATAAATTAATCCCAAATCATAAATGTTGACTGGAATTTCAGGGTCATAGACGGTTTTTAGGGCAGCAATGGCATTGTCCTTTAACACATCCAGGTCCTGCTTTTTTTTAAAACCAAACATGGCCTACTCCGTACTGACAACCACTGTCTCTTTGTTTAATGCCGACTCCAGCGTATGCCAGGCCAAGGTGGCACACTTGACCCGGGCGGGGTAAGCCCTGACACCGGCTAAAACGGCCAGTTTATCCAGAGAGCTTAAATCGCCATCCTCGTCCCGGGTGACCATGGCATGAAAGCGTTGAAATAATTCATGCGCCTCGGTAACTGTTTTTCCCTGCAACGCTTCGGTCATCAGTGAGGCAGAAGCCTGAGAAATGGCACAACCGCAGCCCACAAAACTCAATTGCCTCAGGCAATCATTTTCCACTTTCAGATACAGGGTCAGTTTATCGCCGCACAGGGGATTAAAACCGTTAGCGGTCGCCGTCGCATCGTCCATCGCATGATGATTTCTTGGATTACGGTTATGATCAATGATAATTTCCTGATATAACTCTCGCAGCTCCATACTCATGCAAACACCTCTTTAACGCGTTCAAGCGCACAGGCAAAACGATCAATTTCTTCTTTGGTATTATAAAATGCCAACGACAGGCGCGAGGTGGCCGCCACCTCAAAAAAGGACATTAACGGCATCGCGCAATGATGGCCGCTGCGAACGGCAATGCCTTCGCTGTCAAGGATAGTGCCGATGTCGTGGGCATGAATTTTTCCGTGGACAAAGGACACAATCGGCACTTTATGGCGGGCAGTGCCAATGATCCTGAACCCTTTAACCGACTGCACCGCCTGGGTAGCATACGCCAATAAATGAGCCTCGTAGGCGGCAATGGCTTCCATATCCAGAGACCCTAGGTAATCAAGGGTCGCACCCAGACCAATCACGCCGGCGATGTTTGGGGTGCCTGCTTCAAATTTATGAGGAAGGGGAGCGTATTCCGTGGCCTCAAATGTGACATACTGGATCATTTCACCGCCGCCCTGATAAGGCATCATGTCATTCAGCAGATGCTCTTTGCCCCACACTACGCCAATGCCGGTTGGACCGTACATTTTATGACCGGAAAACGCATAAAAATCACAATTCAGATCCTGTACATCAATGGGTAAATGCGCAGTCGACTGCGCGCCGTCCAGCAACACCAATGCGCCGTGGGCATGCGCCATGTCAATCATCTGCTTCACTGGATTGATGGTGCCAAGCGCATTGGATACATAGCTGATGGCCACCAATCGGGTTTTGGGGTTTAATTTTTTTTCAAATTCATCAAGGAGCACATCCCCATCCTGGGAAATGGGCGCCACCTGCAATTGAGCCCCGGTTTGCTGACAAACCATTTGCCAGGGGACAATGTTGGCATGGTGTTCCATGTGAGTAATCAGAATTTCGTCGCCAGCGGCAATGCGCGGACGAAGATAACTTTGGGCAACCAGGTTGATGCCTTCCGTTGTACCCCGTACAAAAATGCATTCCTGCGGCGCGCTGGCATTGATGAAACGCTGGACTTTGCTGCGTGCCGCTTCATACTGGATGGTGGCGCGCGCGGAAAGGGTGTGCACGCCGCGATGCACATTGGCATTGTCCTGAGTGTAGTAATGGTTCATGGCCTCAATGACGGCTTTGGGCTTTTGAGTGGTGGCGGCATTGTCAAAATACACGTAAGGGCAGTCATTCACCTTCTGGTGAAGAATGGGGAATTGAGACCGTATCGTCTGTAATTCGAGATCACTCATCAAGGCAGCGGTGGTATTCATGACAAAGCCCTCAACTGTTGACTGATGAGCGCCGCCATCCAGTCGGCTAATTGACGATGGGGAATCAAGCGTAAATTAGCCGCAGCGAACGCATGGATTAAATAATAAACGGCTTCTGAACGCTCAATGCCGCGTGTGGCCAGATAAAACAAGGCGTCTTCATCCAACTGCCCTACCGTTGCCCCGTGCGAGCAAATCACATCATCCGCAAAAATTTCCAGTTGCGGCTTGGTATCGATTTCAGCCTGAGCAGACAATAAAAGATTTTTGTTCTGCTGATGCGCTTCGGTATGCTGAGCGTTTTTGGCAACAATGACTTTGCCATTAAATACGGCGCGGCAACGACCGGAAAGAATGCCTTTGTAATCCTGTTCGCTATGGCAATCAGGCACCTCATGATTCACCACCGTGTGATGATCCACATGCTGATTATCCGAGGTCATGTAAATGCCATTCATCAACGCCTGTGCGTTTTTCCCTTTAAAGGTAATGCGGGTATCGCTGCGCGCCATTTTACTGCCGACACTTAAGGATTGGCTGTTGAATTGCCCCTGAGCGGCCACGTGAGCGACCACTTCACCGACGTGATAAGCCGCGCGGCTTTCATTCTGAATTTTATAATGGGTCAGACGAGCGCCTGAATCAACATGGATTTCCGTCAGGGCATTGCTGAGATAACAGCGGCCTGAACGCCCCTGAAAACACTCAACCACCGTGGCCTCACTGCCCGCTTCGGCAATAATCAACTGGCGGGTATGCACCGCTTGATGTTCATTATCCTGCCAATGTTCAATGAACAAGGGTTCTTCAAGGATGACACCTGCCGGCAGGTAAATGACCACACCGCGTTGCATCATGGCGGAATTCAAGGCCTGAAAGCCATGCTCATGGCGCACGATTTGACCGAGCCAGGGTTTGACATGCTCAGGATTGGTCTTTAAGGCATCCTGCAGGGATTGCACCTTCATCCCGGGCGGTAATTGCGACGCGAGGGCCTCGGTACCCAGAACGTGACCATTGTACACCTTAAGACGCAGGGCACAGGGGCTTTCTGAACGCTCGGTGTCAACAGCGGGAAAAGAAGCACCGGCTTCAGTAAAAGGCTGCTGCAAAAAGCCGTCAAGGCTGGTGTATTTCCAGTCCTCCTGGTGCTTTGCCGGAAATCCCTGACGGGTAAAATCACGCAAGGCTTTCTTCTGCAAATCAGCCAGCCAGGCAATGGGCGACAGGCTAGCCTGGGCTTGCTGTTGATAAAAATTTAACACCTCGCTCATACCTGCTCCGTCTCCTCAAGCCAGCTGTATCCTTTTTTCTCCAGATCGAGCGCAAGCGACTTGTCACCGGATTTGACAATACGGCCATTGGCCAGAACGTGGATAAAATCGGGTTCGATGTAATCCAGCAGCCGTTGGTAGTGGGTCACTAAAATAATTGCACGCTCGGGAGAGCGCATGGCATTGACCCCTTGTGAAATAATGCGCAAGGCATCAATGTCCAATCCTGAATCGGTTTCATCAAGAATGGCCAGTTTGGGCTCCAGGGCGGCCATCTGCAAAATCTCATTGCGTTTTTTTTCACCGCCGGAGAAGCCTTCATTAATACTGCGGTACAGGAAGCTTTCATCCATGTCCAGCAGCTGGCATTTTTCGCGGATAAAACTTAAAAACTCAATGGCATCCAGCGTGTTTTTCTGCTGGCCTTTGCGTACGGCATTCACCGAGGCTTTCAGAAAGTTGATGTTGGTGACGCCGGGAATCTCAACCGGGTACTGGAACGACATAAAGACACCCGCCTGAGCGCGTGCTTCCGGGCTCATGGCCAGCAAATCCTGATTCAGGTAGCTTACCTCGCCTCCCGTGACCTGGTAAGCCGGATGACCGGCCAACACTTTAGACAACGTGCTTTTTCCTGAGCCATTTGGACCCATAATGGCATGGACTTCCCCGGCCTGAATCGCCAGATCGATGCCTTTTAAAATCGGTTGCTCGTTGATGGCAACATTTAAGTTCTTGATGGTTAACATATTAGCCTACTGCCCCTTCCAGACTGATACCCAGCAATTTGGTCGCTTCGACGGCGAATTCCATGGGTAACTCTTTTAACACTTGTTTACAAAAACCATTGACGATCATTGACACCGCATCTTCGGTATCGATGCCACGTTGTTGGCAATAAAATAACTGCTCCTCACTGATTTTGGAGGTGGTCGCTTCATGTTCAAGCTGCGCGGTGGGATTTTTTACCTCAATGTAAGGAAAGGTATGAGCCGAACACTCACTCCCCATCAGCATGGAATCGCATTGGGTAAAATTGCGTGCATTGACAGCCGTGGGCGCGATGCGGACCAGACCACGGTAGGCATTGTGAGACCGCCCGGCACTGATGCCCTTGGCAATAATCGTTGAACGGGTATTTTTGCCAATATGAATCATCTTGGTGCCCGTGTCTGCCTGCTGACAATTATTGGTGAGGGCGACCGAATAGAATTCACCCACCGAATCATCCCCCTGCAGAATCACGCTGGGGTATTTCCAGGTAATGGCTGACCCGGTTTCAATCTGCGTCCAGGAAATTTTCGATCGTTTTCCCCGGCAGGCGCCGCGCTTGGTGACAAAATTGTAAATCCCACCCTTGCCGTCTTTATCGCCCGGATACCAGTTTTGTACGGTGGAGTATTTAATTTGTGCGCCATCCAGGGCCACCAGTTCTACCACGGCCGCATGCAGCTGGTTTTCATCGCGCATGGGCGCAGTACACCCTTCAAGATACGACACGTAACTGTCACTGTCAGCCACAATCAGCGTCCGTTCAAATTGACCGGTGGAGGCGGCATTGATGCGGAAATACGTGGATAATTCCATAGGACAGCGAACCCCTTTGGGGATGTACACAAACGAGCCGTCACTGAACACGGCGGAATTGAGAGCCGCGTAAAAATTATCGCGATACGGCACGACAGAGCCCAGGTATTGGCGCACCAGTTCGGGGTATTCGCGCACGGCTTCGGAAAACGGGCAAAAAATGACGCCGGCTTCCGCGAGTTTGGCCTTAAACGTCGTAGCCACAGACACGCTGTCAAACACCGCATCGACAGCAACGCCCGCCAGCATTTCCTGTTCACGCAGGGGGATGCCGAGTTTTTCATAGGTACGCAGCAATTCAGGGTCAACTTCATCCAGACTTTTCGGCGCGTCCTTTTTGTTTTTTGGCGCGGAATAATAGGAAATACCCTGATAATCAATCGGCGGATAGTGAACGCTTGCCCATTCCGGATGCGGCATGCTTTGCCAGTATTCAAACGCTTTCAAACGCCATTCAAGCAAAAACTCAGGCTCCCCCTTAATCGCAGACAGACGGCGAATGATCTCTTCATTGAGACCCGGTTCGAAGGTATCGACTTCAATGTCGGTTACAAAGCCGTGCTGGTATTCCCTTTCAAGGAGAGAATGAATCTGTTCGTTGCTTTTAGCCATGACTAACTCCACTTGCTAATTGCCTGATGCGGTCAAGTTCCACCGCGGGCAGCGTGGGTTTTGCCAGTACTTCGAGACTGACACTGTCCAACGCCGCTTCGATTGCCTGGCTGATTAACCGCCAATTGCCCTGTATGTGACACACACTTTGCAGAGAACAGACATTCTGCTGCAGACTGCATTCGGTTAAACCAAGCCGCTCTTCCAGAGCACTGATAATCTGTCCTACGGATATCTCGGAAGCTGCAAGCTTTAATCGATATCCTCCGCTCACGCCGCGTACAGACGTGAGTAAACCGGCTGCCGTCAGCCGTTTGAGTAACTTACTGACCGTGGGAACAGCGATGTGCGTGTGCTGGGCAATATCCCTGGCATTACAAAGCGCCGGGGCGCGCCGGGCAAGATACACCATCATGACTGTTCCATAATCGGCCAATTTGCTGATGCGCAGCATACCACCCCCACATCAAATAATCTAGCACCAAATAGGTCTTAATTCGCTTTTGGCTACCTTTAATATAGTACCAAATTAGTTCTATTTAAAGCAAATGCGCAATGATACCTCATTTTAAGATGACATTGAAGGAAATTATCGTGATAACCGCAAGGCAGGCCATCCTGTAAGAAGGAGGACAGCCCTGACAAGAATATGACCTTAATGAAATCATATTGTGCAATTGACAAACAAAATTCACATTATATAATACGCTCACCCTGATTTGCTAGGATCATGATGAACACCGTGTCTTCCTTTTTCCTGAAGTTGTTCCTGTCTTTTTCACTTGTTCTTTCACTCACGCCCTCAGTCTTCGCTGAACCGCCGAACTTAAGCATTGTAAAAAATGAAATCAGGACCTACCATGATTCCGGTATTTATAACCAGGAACTCACCCAGGCGATTGCCAGGGCGCACGACTACATCATGGCTCAGGTCAAAGCCAACAACCATCATGCGATTAAACAAAAGCTGGCCATTGTGCTGGATATCGATGAAACCAGCCTCAGCAATTACGATGACATCATTAAAAATGATTTTACCGCTGACCGTCAGGCCATCCATCAGCAAATTCTGAAAGCCAGGGCACCGGCCATTAAGCCCATGCTCGCGCTCTACAAAGAGGCTATTGAGCATGGCGTCAAGGTGTTTTTCGTCACCGGAAGAAATCAATCGGAATTGAAGGCCACTGAAGCCAATTTACGGAAGGCAGGGTATAAACACTGGGCTGGGCTGTATGTTCGTCCCGACAATTACCAGCAACAATCCATTGTGCCTTTTAAAGCCCACGCCCGGGAGTTAATCAGTAAGAAAGGCTATACCATCATTGCCACCATTGGCGATCAATACAGTGACTTGATGGGTGGTTTTGCCAAAAAAGAATTCAAACTGCCAAATCCTTTCTATTTCCTGCCTTGAGGGGAGTATCCCAGCCCTCTCCCTCAGAGAATGTTGGGAGTGGGCTTGATTGATTCAACGCTACTCAGAGACGTAATGCACTTCAATGATGTCGTATTCGACGGTCCCGCCCGGGGTTTGAACCACCACGGTGTCGTCGACTTGTTTTCCAATGAGCGCACGGCCAATGGGTGAGCTGTAGGAAATTTTATTTAATTTGATGTCTGCTTCGTCTTCGCCCACGATCTGGTAACAGATTTCCGTATTATTCACCAGATGGCAGACTTTGACAGTAGCGCCGAAAACAACCTTGCCCTGATTAGACAGCTTGCTGATGTCCACGATCTGGCAATTGGATAATTTGGCTTCCAGTTCCTGAATACGGCCTTCATTAAAACTCTGCTGTTCACGGGCGGCGTGGTATTCCGCATTTTCTTTCAGATCGCCATGGGCGCGCGCCGTGGCAATGGCCTCCACAATGCGTGGGCGCTCCACAGTTTTCAAACGATGCAATTCACTTTTCAGCGCTTCGGCGCCCTTAACAGTCATTGGATGCTTTGACATAACCACCTCTAATGTAAATCCTGTAAACGAGAGACCGTTTCGCGGTCTTCATATTTCATAGCCAAACAGGCGGCTTCAGCTCCCGACAAGGTGGTCGTGTAGCTGACCTTGTGTTGCAGGGCACTGCGTCTGATTGCAAAAGAATCGGCGATAGCCTGTTTGCCCTCCGTTGTATTGACGATAAAATCAATTTCATTATTTTTAATAAAATCTAGCACATGCGGTCGTCCCTCGGCTACCTTGAATACACGCCGGCATTCCACGCCAGCCGCCTGCAATGCCAGGGCAGTGCCCCGCGTGGCGATGATATCAAAACCCAACTGAATCAATCGTTTTACAATTTCTCCTACCCGCGTCTTATCCGCATCCCGAACCGAGACGAATGCACGGCGGCGCTTGACAATATTGCAGCCAGCGCCCAATTGCGCCTTGGCATACGCCTGACCAAAGCGGCGGGCAATCCCCATCACTTCGCCGGTGGATTTCATTTCAGGCCCAAGGATTGAATCCACCCCTGAGAATTTTATGAAGGGGAAAACCGGTAATTTGATGGAATAAAACGAAGGCATGGGATAATGCTGACTCAATCCCTGCTGCTTTAAGGAGACGCCGATTTTACACAGCGCGGCTATTTTCGCTAGCGGCAGGCCGGTGGCTTTGGAGACAAACGGCACCGTTCTTGAGGCTCTGGGGTTCACTTCAAGCACGTAAATGTCATCGGCCTGAATGGCAAACTGGGCATTGATCAAGCCAACCACCCCAAGTTTTAACGCCATCTGCCGAACCTGTTCAATCAAATCCTGTTGCACTACCACGCTTAAACTGAAGGGAGGCAGCGTGCAGGCGGAATCGCCCGAATGCACACCCGCCTGCTCAATGTGTTCCATGATGGCCCCAATCATCACATCCTTGCCGTCACAGACGGCATCGATGTCGACTTCAATGGCATCATTGAGAAATTGGTCAAGCAACACCGGCGAATCATTGGATACAGCCACCGCATGCTTAAGGTAATGTTTCAGATCCTCCTCATGGTATACAACTTCCATTGCCCGACCGCCGAGCACATACGAAGGCCGAACCACCAGGGGATACCCGATTCGCTTGGCCACTTCGAGCGCTTCTTCCTCACTACGCACAGTGCCATTGGCGGGTTGGTCAAGCTTCAGTTCAGCCACCAGCTTCTGGAAACGTTCGCGATCCTCGGCCTGATCAATGGCGTCTGGCGAGGTGCCGACAATGGTTAGGCCGTTGGCTTCGAGATCCCGTGCAAGTTTCAGCGGTGTCTGGCCACCGTAGTGAACAATGATGCCATCGGGTTTTTCCACCGCGGCAATGGAGAGCACATCCTCCAGGGTAACCGGTTCGAAATAAAGGCGATCGGAGGTATCAAAATCGGTGGAGACCGTTTCCGGGTTACAATTGACCATGATGGTCTGATAGCCCGCCTCGCGCAGGGCTAAGGACGCATGGACACAGCAATAATCAAATTCAATGCCCTGCCCGATGCGGTTAGGCCCGCCGCCTAAAATCATTATTTTTTTCTTATCGGATTGTGGGCGTGCCTCGCAAACGGTTTCATAACAGGAATACAAATAAGCCGTGTCGCTTGGGAATTCACCGGCACAGGAGTCAATGCGCTTGTAAACAGGCACAACCCCAAGTTCCAGTCGACGCGCCCTTACCTGTTCTTCATTGCAGTAGAGCAAGCGCGCCAGGTAGGCGTCGGCAAAACCGCGTTGTTTCATTAAACGCAGCGTCTGTTGATCGAGTTCATTGATGGACTTGCCGTACAAGGAACGCTCAAGCATCACCAGTTCCTGAATCTGGGATAAAAACCAGGGATCGACGCGGCTTTCCTGATGGATGTCGTCAAGGGACATGTCCTGACGGAACGCGTCAGCAATGTACCACAGGCGATCCGGAGTCGGCTCATGCAAATAACCCTGTAAACGCGGCAGATCCCCCTTTTTAAAGAGCGGAATAAGCCCGGAACGGCCAATTTCAAGGCCGCGAATGGCTTTTTGCAAGGATTCCTGAAAATTGGAACCAATGGCCATCACTTCACCCACCGATTTCATCTGCGTGGTCAGGATGGGTGAGGTCTGCGGAAATTTGTCAAAATTAAAGCGGGGAATTTTGGTTACAACATAGTCAATGCTGGGCTCAAACGAAGCGGGCGTCTGGCCACCGGTAATTTCATTGGCCAGCTCATCGAGGGTATAACCCACGGCGAGCTTGGCAGCCACTTTGGCAATGGGGAAACCCGTGGCTTTAGAGGCTAAGGCCGAACTGCGCGATACACGGGGATTCATTTCCACCACCAGCATGCGCCCGTCTTCCGGATTGATGGCAAACTGGACATTGGAACCGCCGGTATCGACACCAACCGCGCGAAGCACTTTAATCGCCGCATCACGCATGCGCTGATATTCTTTATCCGTCAGGGTTTGTGCTGGAGCGACGGTAATGGAGTCGCCGGTGTGCACGCCCATGGGATCAAAATTTTCAATGGTGCACACGATAATGCAATTGTCGTTTTTATCGCGAACCACTTCCATTTCAAATTCTTTCCAGCCCAGTACAGACTCATCGATGAGCAGTTCATGGGTTGGCGACAATTCGAGACCGCGTAGACAGATTTCCTCAAACTCTTCCCGGTTATAGGCAATGCCCCCGCCGCTGCCGCCCATGGTGAATGACGGTCTGATAATGGCCGGGTATCCAAGCTGTGCCTGAACCTGAAAGGCTTCTTCAAGGCTGTGGGCAATGGCCGAACGGGGCATGTCCAGACCAATTTTTTTCATTAACTGGCGAAACTGATCGCGATCTTCGGCCCGGTCAATGGCTTCACGGGTCGCGCCAATCATCTCCACGTTATAGCGAGCCAAAACCCCTTCCCGAACCAGATCCAGAGCACAGTTCAGGGCGGTCTGACCACCCATGGTGGGCAATAGCGCATCGGGGCGTTCCTTTTCAATAATCCGCGCTACTTCCTGCCACTGAATGGGCTCAATGTAAGTGGCATCCGCCAACTCGGGATCAGTCATGATGGTGGCCGGGTTGGAATTGACCAGAATAACGCGGTACCCTTCTTCTTTTAAAGCGCGGACCGCCTGGGTCCCGGAATAGTCAAATTCGCAGGCTTGACCAATGACAATTGGACCTGCGCCGAGAATCAGGATGGATTGGATATCAGTGCGTTTTGGCATAGTGACTGCAAAAAAAGATAAAGTGGCTTATTTTACCGAGTTTTGACTAAAGTTTATACCCTGTCGCGACAAGGAAATGCATCTTGAACAAAATTAACCGAAAAATGAAAAAACCGCATTGGCAGCGATTGCCAGACGCTGCCTTCGGGGCCGTTGCGGTGAGTCACCGCCTATTGCCTGTTAATGAGTCGACGGTTGATGGTCTTGTTTAAAGTGGAACATGTCCTGCCCTATTTTTTCAAGCTCTTCCTCGCTCAGCAAGGTTTTAACTTTGGGAAACAGAATCTGTTCTTCTTCCGTGGCATGGTGTTCCACGTCCTTTTTAAATTTTGAAAATTTTTCTTCCCAGGTTTGGGTAGTCGCTGTGTCATCCAATTGTTTAATGGCTCTTTCAGCGCCTTTTTCTTCACTGACCAGGTGCTTTACTGTGTCATCCAATCGGTCTTTGAAATGCGGATACCAAACGGCATGCTCCATTTGTTCATGTCGGATTAAATCCTCGGATAACACGGCAAACAGTTTGCGCCGGGTTTCCTCACGGTGCGAAGCATCATTGATGTTGGCCAGCATTTTTCGTACACGATTATGCTCTTTAATTAAAAAATCAATGGCGTTCATAATACTATCCTCTTTACTTTTGTTTGTTCCTTGTTCATTAGAAGTATTGTTTTATTTTCCAGGAACAGCGGATTTTTTAATTTAACCCATTGAAATGTAATTATTTTTCATAATCCCGACTGCCCATCCCAGGACGGCGAGTAATGACAGGTTGAGGATTTTTGGCCAAAACCTTTGCCAGCATTTGTTTTTTCTGAAAAAAATCCATGCTGTGTTTGGTGTGATCAACAGACGGTTTGTCATTGCCCGACGGTGAATCCGGGGCCGGCGTAATCGTCACCACATCATTGGCGCTGTACGATTTTGGCAACGGCGGCAAGGGTTTCCTTTTTTGCTCAAGGTTAGACAGTGAGGTCGTTTTGGCAACCGGCGTCAGCTTCTCTGGCGGGGGTGGCTCAGGCGTTTTTTCGATGCTGAGCATCCCCCCATGTTCCCGCGGAGGCATGCTGCTGTTTCCAGGCCGTTGCTTAGGGAACTGCGGGGGGGGCTTATTCGTAAGCGTGGCAAGCGACTGAAAGGAACGGGCTAATTGGTCAGCATTAACCGTGCAAGGCACGGTGTTGTCGTGATACTCCCGGATGAGTTGATACAGGGTACCCAATGACTCCTTAAAATAAGCTTCGGCCGGCTCATCCTTTTTTTTGATGTAGGCAAGGCAAACGTCAAGCGGCGTACTCTCCAGACAAGACTCCATTTCCTTACACAAAAGAGGGTAATCGGGATGTGCCGGGTCGATCTTGTTTTCCTGATAAGCCGCGACAATTTTGACCGCAGCGATGCTTCTGGCGACGCGGGAATCAGGAAAAAGGCGTTCTTCCTGGGTCTTATAGAATACCTCGAATTCCTTTTGGTATTCGGGAGGGTAATACTCTGCCACCGATTTTCTCGCTGAATTTAACAGATCATAAAAATTGACAAGATTGGCGCCATAGGATTGCAGATTATCGCGAAACTGAAGCGGATGCAGTTCAATACCGTGTGTGTCTTTCAAGTGCCTGGTCGCGCGAGTGAGCTTGACTTCCGAGGTTTCTGCAACACTCATGTTCAGGCATTTATCCATGCCTGACTCCGCATATTCAAGAAGCAGAAATTGAATCTGGGAGCGCTGGTTGTTCGTCTCGATTTCTTTTCTGCGCTCGGCAATGAAATCGTCGTATTTCTTACGATAATACTGCGTTTTTTCTTCCGCAGTTAAAAAGAGGCGTTCTGCTCTGGCGGCATTCGCATGATTAACGGCTTTGGTATTGATAAGTTCCCTTAATGTCTGGCGATGTTTTGCACTTAAAATCTCACCCAAATCCGGTAGCGTTTTTGCAGCCTGCTCAAACCGTGTGTCCGACATCGTAAAGAGACTGTGTACAAATGCAATGCGCGCCTCCGCCAATTTTTGGGTAATCTCGGTTACGGAATCATAAGCCAAAATGATGGCTTTCGCAGAAAGAAAATTGGAATACTCCTTTTCATTCTCCTCCTCGTCTTTAGTAATTGAACCTTTGCGTATGCCCTCTTTAATCCTGTTTAAAAACACAGCCTCACTCCCCCAACACTGGTTAAGACAAACGACTTAATTCAGATTTAGCGAGTGAAAAGTGTAATGGCTACAATGAGGTAGAAGCAAGAATTCAAGCAAGTAATTTAACAACAACCTTCAAAAATAAAAGGCGCCTTTAAAGGCGCCTTTTTAGTCAGTGAAATGCTATTTTTTGGGCAGATTGCTGTCGCGGCTTAAGTGAGACGGTATGTTCATGGAACCATACTTGTTGTGCTCTCCAGTAACCGTTTTATTATCGCGAACGGTAGCCGATGGGTTAATGATTGGCTTGCTCATGTCCTTGGACGAGGCCATTGACGAGCTAATCGGCTTGGAAGGCTGCATCCCGGGTCTTGTTGCCGTGCTGCCGGCGGTTGTTCCAGGCTTGCTGGCAATTCCATGTTTTACGCTGCCATTGCTGCCGTGCATCAGGCTGGATGAGGTACCCGGTCTGCTGCTTGCGACGGAAGAGGCGCTTTTTGCAGTCGCAGGTCTGGCTGTTGTTTTAGCGTGTGAGGCGGTGCTGCTCTTACCAGTGGCTGCTTTTTTGATTGATGTGGACGGCTTGGCAATGGTTCGTGCCGTGGTTGTTTTGGCTTTGGATGCCGTTACTTTTTTAGCCACAGTTGGCTTTCTGGAAGAAGCCGTTTTTTTGACTGAACTGCTTTTTGCAGTACCGTTTGTCGGTCTTGCTGACTTACTTGTGGCGCTTTTGGCTCTTGAAACTGTCTTTTTCACCGAACTTCGGCTTGTGCCTGAAGCTGATTTTTTAGCCGACGTGGATTTGCTCACCCCAGACGTTGTTCTGGATGCAGAAGTCGTTTTACCAGAAGCGGTTCTACTGGTGGACGACGTCGTTCTGCTGGCTGAAGTGGACGGGCTGGCTCGTCTGGAAGCAGTTGTCGTCGGTCTTGACGTGCCATTGCTTGTGCTCCTGATGCCTGAGCTTAACGTGCGGGCAATGGATTGGCCATTTTGCATTGCCTCGCTGGTTTTGGTTTTGATGTCATCAGACATTAAAAGCCAGTGTCTTTCAAAAATGGTGAAAGCCTGTTGCATAAAATCAAGTGCTTTGTGGCTGTTTTGAATGAACAGCTTGATGTTTCTGTCCCAGATTTCTTCCGGATTTTGCATCTTGGAGAATTCTTCGGGTTTGATGTAAGACAGGTTTTGCAATGTTCTTGCATGAAGCGCGGCTAACTCCTGTACTGGCTTCTGCAAATTATTCAACGTGGTTTTTAATTGTTCGAAATGTTCCGTATGCATGGCTTCCTCCTTTGTTGCAATGCACAATAAGATTAGTAATGATTGTCCAATTTGTCAAATTTCATCCCCAAGCCTTTGAATTTTTTGTTCAATCATCCCTGCTAATCTCTTCTATAATTGAGAATAAAGCATTTTGCTTTGGTTTGGCGACTGACTGCTACGATGAAGGACAGGAATTCGATGATTTCCATATCAGGCTATGCATTACAGGAAAAATTGCGGCATAACCACAGTATTGATACTTATCATGCCCTGCGCCTGAAAGACAAGTGCAAGGTCTTGTTAAAAATACCCAATAATTATTATGCCTCGACCGACAATTTAGCCATCCTGCAGCATGAATTCCATCTTTTAAACAGCATTGAGTCGCCAACGATCATCAAAGCCTATGATTTTCTGCAGCACACGCCAGCCCCTGTTCTGGTTTTAGAAGGAGTGAAAGGCCAGTTACTGCATGCCCACCTCATGACCAACCAGCTTAAAATCGAGGATTTTTTTAATCTTGCCATTCAATTGATTGATATCATCTGGGAGTTGCATCAGCGCAACATCATTCACAAGGAAATCAAGCCATCCAACATCATCATTGATCCTGAAAAATTAAAGCTTAAACTCGTCGACTTAAGCGCCTCTACCCGGCTTTCCGAAGAAAACTCAGGCTATTTGAATTTAAATGAGTTTGAAGACAGCCTCTCCTATATTTCGCCGGAGCAAACGGGTCGTATCAATCGTCCAGTCGATTACCGTACCGATTTTTACTCCTTAGGCGTCACCCTTTATCAGATGCTGACCAATCAGTTGCCTTTTCAGACCATGGATACCCTGGAACTGGTGCATTGCCACATTGCCAAAAAACCGCCTTCAGTAACGGAATTGCGTCCGAATATCCCACCCATGCTTGAAGCCATCATTAGTAAATTACTGGAAAAAATGCCGGAAGAGCGGTATTCAAGCATTGTCGGCCTGCGCGCAGACATGCAGGAATGCCGTAATCAGTGGCGCAACAAAGGCATTATCAGGGAGTTTACCTTAGGTACCAATGATATTCGCGATCATCTGAATATTTCCCGCAACCTGTACGGCCGCGAACCGCAGGTGCAACAATTGATCAATACGTTTAAACGCGTCAGCCTGGGCACCAAGGAAATGGTCTTGATTGCGGGTTATTCCGGTATCGGTAAAACCTCGCTGGTGAAAGAAATCCATAAACCCATTGTTCAGCACAAGGGGTATTATATTGATGGAAAATTTGACCAACTGCAGCGCAGCATGCCCTACAGCGCCATCGTCACCGCCTTTCAAGGCCTGGTAAAACAGGTGCTTTCTGAAAGCGAAGACCGCCTGGAAATGCTTCGTAACCAGTTAATTGCCGCACTCGGCAATGTCGGCCAGGTGGTGGTTGATGTCATTCCAGACGTTGAATTGATCATCGGGCAGCAACCACTGGTCCCCCAATTAAATCCATCGGATACCCAGATTCGTTTTAACCTGGTTTTCCAAAATTTTGTCCGTGTTTTCGCCCAGCCCTCGCACCCCCTGGTTCTTTTTCTGGATGATTTGCAGTGGGCGGATAATTCCTCCCTTAATTTCATTGAGAATTTGCTGCAGGATCATGACACCAACCACTTACTCATCATTGGCGCTTACCGCGATAATGAAGTGGATGAACGGCACCCGCTGCAACTCACCGTCAATAACCTGCATAAACACAAGGTGTCGCTAACCACATTAAAATTACAACCCCTGCTGTTTCAGGACATCCAGGAACTCCTGCAGGACACACTATCGGCCTCGAGTGATAAAGTTCAAACCCTGGCGCAATGCATTTACGATAAAACACAGGGCAATCCCTTTTTTATTAATCAATTCCTAAAGATCATTTATCAGGAGAAATTACTCACCTTTTCCTATGATAAGGGGCTGTGGGAATGGGATTTAACCCGAATTCAGCGAACCAGCGCCACGGATAACGTCATTTCGCTCCTGACCTCGAAAATTCACCTGCTGTCAAAGCCAACTCAGGAAATTTTAAAACTGGCAGCCTGTTTCGGCCATCAGTTTGATTTCAGAACCTTACAGATTATTAATGAGCAAAGCACCAGTCAAATCGCTGAAAACCTGTGGCAGGCCATCAAAACCAACCTGATTTATCCGCTTGAAGAAAGCTATAAAACCATGGGCCTTGTTGGACTTCGCGACAACCTGTCCAGAATCAATATTACCACGCTGAATTACCGCTTTGCCCATGACCGGATTCAGCAGGCGGCGTATGAATTAATCGATGAAGCGGAAAGACCGGTGCTTCATTTAAAAATCGGCCGGTTGTTATTAAAAGACAAGGCGCTGACGGAGGATGACGAGCGATTGTTTGATGTCATGGAGCATTTCAATCAAAGTCTGCCATTGATTGATAATCCAGAGGAGCGCCTGCAATTGGCCCGTTACAATTTCTGGGCCGGGCAAAAAGCGAAACTGGCTTCCGCCTATTTTGCCGCCAACGACTACCTCTCCGCTGCCGTGGCGCTCTTGCAGCCGGTCAACTGGACAAAACACTACGACCTTGCCTTTCCAATTTACCGCGAACAGGCAGTGTGTAAATACCTCATCAGCGATTTTAATGCAGCCAACGCTTTTTTCTCTGAGCTTTTGGATAATGCCAGGGATGAACTGGATCGGCTGGGTATTTATCGTTTGAAAATTGAAATGCTCTCCACCCTTGGCCAGCATACAGAAGCACTGGAAATTGGTTTGAATGCGCTTCGTAAATTTGATATCAGGATTCCCAAAAACCCCAAACTCATCCACCTGCTCACGGACATCTATAAAATCAAATTCAAGCTGAGAAAAACCCGCATTGAAAACATCGATCTGCCATTGATGGAAGATGCCAAGCAGCAGGCCATTGTCAATCTGATTACTCAGCTTTTAAACAGTGCCTTCATCACCAACCAGTCGCTTTTTGTTATCCTCACCTGCAAAAACATCAGCCTCAGTTTAAAGTATGGATACACTGAAAGCACCTCCATGTCACTCCCGGTGTTTGCCTTCATTATCCTGCACTCCCTGAACTGGTATGATGACGCCATTGCCTTTGTCAAACTTTACAATCGACTGAAACAAAAATACGGTGCGTCCAATTTTGAAGGCAAAAATCAGTTCGTTATCGGCGCGTTCATTGAGCCTTATCAGAATCCGCTCAGTCTTTGCAATAACACCGTGATTAATGCCTTCAGGCTTTGCTGTGAAGTCGGTGATTTAGTGTACAGCAATTACAGCAATCTGTTGCTGGTCGTCCATTCGCAAACCGCCGGCAAAAAACTCGACGAAATGAAAAAAAACATCCAATCGGCCCTGGCATTTATGTCCCGGGTTACTATTTCTGACTTTTTTAACTTCATCACCTTCTGGGAGTATGCTGCGCAATGCCTTGAAAACATTTCTCTGGTTTCTGACCATAAATTCAATGCCTTCGAGCAGAACATCATTCAGGGCAAAAACAAGACTGAGCTCAGCTTTTTTTATAGCTCCCTGACCTTTCTGTATTTTATGCTCGGGCGTTACGAAGACGCCATTGAAGCCGGTGAAAATCACCTTCGGTACGCGGAGTACAATACCGGCATGCTAAGTCATCTCGACGGCAAATTGTTTTTAGCACTGGCCATGTTTTATCATCTTCCGGAAATATCGCATGTGCAACGTCACAATTATTTAAAAAAATTACGCAGCCTCACCCGCTTCATCGAAAAATACGCGACCTGGTGTCCTGATAATTTCAAAGCCTACGCTTTACTGCTTCGCAGTGAATTTGCCCGGCTGGAACAGGGGTATGAACCGGTCATCGCCCTGTATGAGCAAACCATAGAAACCGCCACCCAAAATGGTTTAAACCTGATTGCGGCGATTGCTTCGGAGCGCGCTGGGTTTCACTGCATGACCGCCAAAGTCAGCCGCATTGCCAACATCTACCTGCACAATGCCTACCGTCAGTTTAAAGACTGGGGTGCAATTTCACGTGTCAAATTGCTGGAAGAAAATTACCCGATGTTGACGTTTGATTACTCTCTGCCTAATTTCAACATCACCTCTGCCGCCGCGTCAGCAACCAAGGTGAATACCCAAAGCATCGACATGCTGGCCATCTTGAAATTTACCCAGTTGATTTCCAGCGAAATCCGCCTGGACAAATTATTGCAGAAGTTTTTAGTCATCGTGTCTGAAAATGCCGGGGCACAACGCAGCCTGATCCTGACGCAGGTGCAGGATCAATGGGTCGTGGAAGCCGAAGGCAATCTTGAGCAACAACTCATTTATCTCAATCAGAAAAAAGAAGAAGGCGTGCTGCCGAAATACCCGGTTTCCATTTTAAACTATGTTCAGCACACGCAAAAACCCATCATCCTCAACGACGCCATCCAATCGGAACTGACGTTTCAGGATCCTTATGTGCAGCGCGAAAATCCACGATCACTGCTGATGATGCCGTTGTTCTATAAAGGCCAGCTTTCACGCATGCTCTACCTTGAAAATAACAGCAGCAGCCATACCTTCACCCCCAATCATCTGGACAGTTTGAACCTGCTGGCGTCCCAGGCCATGACCTCACTTGAAAATGCCAAATTATATTATCAGGCGACCCACGACCCGTTAACGGGACTTGCCAACCGCAACATGTTGTATGAAATGTTCCAGCACATGACCAAACAGGCCTCGCGTTCGCAGGGTAAAATCGCCCTGGTCTTTTTAGACATTGACTATTTTAAGGTCATTAATGATACGCTGGGGCATGACAATGGCGACAAGCTTCTGATTCATGTGGCCAATACTCTGACGGCAAGCCTTCGGGAAGGCGACATTGCCGCAAGGCTCGGCGGCGATGAATTCACCCTGATTTTAGCCAATGTTTCAATTGATCAGGTCACGGCCATCGTCGAACGGTTATTCAAGGAAATGTCGAAACCCATCCCCATCGATGATCATTTGATTCAAATTACCTCCAGCATGGGCATCAGTATTTATCCTAAAGACGGCCATGACATCGAAACCCTGCTTAAACAGGCCGATACCGCGCTTTACCAGGCCAAGGAAAAAGGCAGGAATCAATACCATTATTATTCCACCGCCCTTTATGAGGAGTACCAGCAGATTCACGGTTTGGGCAAGGAATTGCAACGGGCCTATGACAAACAGGAATTTTTCATGGTCTATCAGCCCTTCTATGACGGGGTCACGGGTGAAATCATTGGTCTTGAATCCCTGTTGCGCTGGAATCACCCGGAAAAAGGGGTGCTGGCTGCCGGGGATTTCATTCATACACTTGAAAAAAGCCCATTGATTATTCCGGTCAGCGAATGGATTATCAAATCAGTCTGTCAGCAGGCGAAGATCTGGAAAGACAAGAAAATTCTGCCCGGTCCCATTGCCATCAATGTCTCGACGGTGCAATTCCTGCGTCATTCATTAAGCAATGTCATTAATGCCATTCTCGATGAAATAGAGCTGCCTCCCTCAAGCATCGAACTGGAAATCACCGAAACCTTTTTTATTGAATACAATGAACGGCTGTACAAGGAAATCGATGCGCTGAAGAAAGGCGGCATTAATCTGGTGATTGATGATTTCGGCACCGGCTATTCCAGCCTGTCCTATTTAAAACATTTGCCGGTGAATAAAATCAAGATCGACAAAGCCTTCATTGACAATTGCCAGCATGACTACCTCGATCAGACCATTATCAGCGCCATCATCACCATCGCCCATAAACTGAACATCAGTGTCATTGCCGAAGGCGTTGAGGTAGAGGAACAGCTAGACACCCTGAAGGTCCTGGGGATCGACGGTATCCAGGGGTATTATTACTCACGTCCGTTGACCAGGGACGATTGTGAAATTGAGCTGAAAAAATCCATCATCGAAAAATACCTGAAAGATTGATCAGGCCATGTCCCCTCGCAGGGAGGCCCAGGCCATGCCCAGCCATTCATGCAGGGCAATCGTCAAATAAACCATGTTCTGGGGATTGGGTATGTACCGTTTTTCCCAGCGTTCATCCTGCCAGTAAAGGGTTCTGTCCGCTGGGGCAGCGATTGGATTTAAGCCCTGGCGTCGACACAAGGCCATGGCTCTTGGCATGTGAATGGCAGAAGTCACCAGATAAAAAGGCTGGTTATGAACCCACCGTTTGATTGCCTTTGCCTGTTGTGCGGTATTTAACGAAATCGTCTCAAGCACTACGGGCTTCAGAGGCTTATTAAACCAGTCAGCCAATTGCGCCATGCGCTCAGACTCTGCCCTTTCGCTGCCGAATCCGCCGCCGGAAAGCAGCAGGGTCGCGTCTGGCAATTGGCGATAAAGGCGAAGCCCCTCCAGCAGGCGCTTGATGCTGGCATTGTAAAGCAGCAGATGCTCCGGTTGGCCTGCTTCCTCGGCCTGACCGCCACTCAAAACCACCACCCAACGCACGCGGGGATCCGCTTGCTTCACAACCGGGTATTGCTGTTCAAGGCAGGCAGTCAGTGTTTTGGGCAGCCAACCTGTACTGATGACCAGAAGCACCAGGTAAAGCAACGAAAAACCAATCCGGTTTATCGGGTCGCCCTGGCGCCAAAGCCTGATCAGCAACAGGGTATAGGCAATTAAAAAGAGACACAGGGGATTGAGCAGCGCTTCCAGCAGGTGGCGAAGTCCTGTCATCATTTCGCCTTCGCCATCATGAACAGCCCAAGCAGAGCAAAGAGTACGGTGGGGCCAATGGCTGCCAGCACAGGCGGCCATTGAAACACCTGGCTGACAGGGCCAAAAAAACGGTTAAGGATATGAAAGCCAAAACCCACCATGATGCCCAGCAGCAATTTCGACCCCATGGTGGACGAGCGCAACGGACCAAAAATAAACGGAATGGCAAGAACCATCATCACCACCGTGGTCAACGGTTGAATCAGACGCTGCCAATAAGCCAGTTGGTAATTGCTGGCCGTCTGATGACTTTGTTTTTGTTCACGCAGATACTGGCGCAGCTCATGCAATGTCATTTCATCCGGTTCGCTGCTGGTTAAATTCAATAACTTGGGCTTAACCGACACATCCCAAACCATCTCCCTGGCGGTGCTGGCCACTGTTTTTGTTCGGAATAGGTCGGTTTGGGCAATACCATACGCTTTCCACTGCCCATCCTGGTATTCAATGCGCTCCATGCGCCGGGCAAAGCGCAAATGATGCCGTTCGTCAAAGCGAAACTGAAAAACACTGTGCAGCGTATTCTTTTCAATGCTGCCAATGGTAATAAAGTCATTTTGATTACGCAGCCAGACTCCCTGCGCCGTCCGCAAAGCCTGCCCGCCGCTTAAGGCCTGAGTCCGCAAATCATTAGCAAAATAGGCGAGTTTAGGCACCACGGTTTCGCCAATCAGGGTCACAAGAACAATGATTACAAAGGCCACCTTCAAGACTGCCAGTGTGATTTGGCCGATGGACATCCCCGCCGCCCGCATGACAATGAGTTCGCGGTGATTGGCCATCATGCCAAGGCCAATCAGACAGCCCATGAGGCTGGCCATGGGGAAAAAAAGATACACCTGATAGGGCATCTGCAGAAACACAAAAATGGCCGCATTGACAAGGCCAAAATCGGCACGGCCAAGATCGTCCAGTTGGTTGACAAAAAGAATGAACACCTGAAGTCCCGCGAGCATCAGGGTGACCAAGCCGATGGAGGCAAGAACCGTTCTGGCAATGTAGCGTTCGATTAGAATCATGCCGGCTTCACCCGATTATAGGCGACCAGCAACAGGCCGATAAGGAGAACCAGGCCATGCAGCCACCACATACCTATCCATTGCGGTACCTTGCCTGCCGCCACCCAATCACGGGCAACAAACATGAAATTGGCATAGACAATATACAGTAAAATGGCCGGCAGCAGTTTGGCGTATTTTCCTGACCGGGGGTTAACCCGGCTTAGGGGCACAGCCACCAGTGTCAGGGTGAGAACCATAAGGGGCACCGAGAGCCGCCATTGCAATTCCGCGGCCTTGCGGTTATCGCTGTTAAGGTACGGCAGTAAATCGGCTGTTTTGGCGGTACGCAAATCGTCTTTGATTTCAATGGTTGGGTGGGGCAGACGGGCTTTGTACTGGTTAAATTCCGCCACCTGATAATTGCCCTGACCCGGTGCGCCCTCATATTCGGTGCCTTTAGCAAGAACAATGAAATCTTCAAGCGTCTCAGGATCCGTCTCTGCGAACGCATGCTCCGCCCATAGAATATCCCAGCGCGGTTGATTGTCTTTAATCACCTGCCTTGCCAGAAAAATATTTTTCGCCTCGGTGTGTTCGCGATTCATGGACTCCACGTAAAACACCTGCCGTCCATTGGAAATAGCGCGGAAGCGACCGGGCAGGATCGTCTGTATCAGGGTCTTTACGCCGGTGGCGCGTAGCAGGGAGGAACGCTCCTTGGCAATCACAGGACTGACCCAGATCATGATAAACGCCACCAGCAGAGCCACCGCCAGTGCCATGTAAACACTGTGCTTCAATAAACGATCAGGCCCATACCCGCAGGCCTGCAAAACCGTCATTTCGCTTTCGGCATACATCCTGCCGTAGGCAATCAGCAAAGCAACGAAAAAACCAAGAGGCAGCAGAAGGCCCATGAGGTTGGGCAATTCGAGCATCATCAGTTTCATGATAATCATGCCCGGGATTTGTCCATTGGCCGCACGATTTAAATAGCGCACAAACTGGTTGCTCATAAAGATAAGCATCAGAATAGTGGTCAGGGAAGCTAAAGTTACGAACACTTCTTTAGCCAGGTAACGGAAAATCAGCACAGTCTGGCTCTCGACAAAAAGCTTGGATTACCGGTATTCACACGGATCTCGCTGTTTATGATCACTCTAGCTTACCATGATCTGCGTTGATCGTCAGGTTTTCCTTAGTGGAAATTCGCATCAGGGAGATGGCATTACACGCCAAGCCTAGGTAAACTAGCACTCTTTGTCTTTCACAAGGAAGCACAATGAATTACGGATTAATCGACACCCCCTCGCTAAACGACGCCGAATGCCTGGTGCTCGGGCTCTTCAGTGACGGCGAGTGGGATGCTTTTGCTCAGGTGCTGGATGGCCAACTCCATGGCTTGATTTCACGACTTTTCACTCGATTAAAGGACAAAGGCGATTTCGCCTGGCAGACAGACATCAATCATCACAGTCTGCTGGTTTTGAATTGCGGCAAAAAAGCGGAATTTAATGGCGATGCCCTGCAAAAACGCCTGGGCGACATCATGGCCGCCCTACTAAAGCAGCGCGTGGCCTCAGCAACCCTTTGCCTGCCGCCCGTGGCTGATAAAACCCCCGATTGGCAGCTTCAGAACATGCTGCTGCAAGTCGATGCCCAGTGCTATCAATTGAATGAATTTAAAACCAAAGAGAAAAAACCACGCATTCTGGAGTCCGTTCATTTCAGTCTCCCTGGCGCCAGCCATCAAACCCTTAGACACAGTGAAGCCATTGCCAGCGGCGTGCAGCTGACGCGCACTTTAGCCGACTTGCCCGCCAATCGCTGTACCCCAGCCTACCTGGGCGAGCAGGCTTTGGCGCTGGCAAACGAACACACCAACATCAAAGCACGGGTCATGGGACCTGATGAGATTCGTCAAATCGGCATGGGGGCATTGCTGGCGGTCGCGCAGGGAAGCAATCAGGAACCCCGTTTTATTGAGTTGCAATACCAGGGTGGTGGCAATGCTCAACCGATTGTCCTGGTTGGCAAGGGCATCACGTTTGACTCCGGCGGTTTAACCATCAAACCCGGCGATGCCATGATGGAAATGAAATACGACATGTCAGGCGCTGCCAGCGTATTAGGCACCCTGAAAGCCTGCGCCCTGCTCAAGCTGCCGGTGAATGTCACAGGCCTCATTGCCAGCGCTGAAAACATGCCCAGCGGTACCTCGGTTAAGCCGGGTGACATCGTGACTACCTTGTCCGGGCAAACGGTTGAAATTCTGAACACAGACGCCGAGGGTCGGCTGGTTCTCGCCGATGCTTTAACTTACGCCGAGCGATTTAATCCTGCCATCGTAATAGACATTGCCACCTTAACCGGCGCCATTATTATTGCGCTGGGCTTTATTACCACGGGCTTTATGACCAAAGACGACGCGCTGGCCGCTGCTTTACTGGCAGCCGCTGACCAAAGCAATGAGAAAACCTGGCGTATGCCGCTTGATGACGCCTACCAGGAAGCGCTGGAGAGCCCTCTGGCGGACATGATTAACGGTGCGTTTGACCGCAGTGCCGGTGCCATTACTGCGGCTTGCTTTCTGTCCCGTTTTACTCAAAAATACCGCTGGGCGCATCTGGATATCGCAGGAACCGCCTGGGTTTCCGGCAAGAAGCGTCAGGCCACTGGCCGCCCCGTTCCCTTACTTGTTGAGTTTTTGCGCCATGTCAGTTCCACGCGTTGATTTTTACCTGTTAAATACCAGCGAGCCTCAGGCGAAATGGCTTTTCGCCTGCCGCCTGCTGGAAAAAGCATACCTGCGCGGTCATCAGGTGTTTGTTTATTGCCAGGATGAACAGGATGCTGAAAAACTCGATGAGTTGCTCTGGACCTTTAAAGAAGACAGCTTCATTCCCCATCATTTGCAAGGCGAAGGCCCGGAACCCCCGCCACCGGTACAAATTGGTTATGGTCAGGAACCGCGCGGCTTTCGCGAAATTCTACTTAATCTGGCCGATTCCATACCCTCATTTTACGGCCGCTTCAGACGGGTCATTGAAATTGTAACCGAAGAGGCGTCCGCGAAAGACATAAGCCGACTTCATTATCGCGAATACCGTGCCAAGGGATGCGAACTGCAAACGCATGCCATTGATATGGCTTGATTTTACCGCCGACAGCGATTGTAAATATTGCGTAGAGATTGGTTGCAGTTGTTTAATTCCACCGCAGACTTATTTATTTTATGCCTGTTTTTTCTAAAATACCCGCCTTCACAACCCAGTAGGAAAACAATGAAAACCAATCAACCGAATCAAGACGGCAAAAGCGAGCAGACCGTGGAACCCTTGAGCAAGCCTATGCCGAAGAGTTGGAGCCAGCTTCAGCTGTTACTCCATCAAATCATTACCGCGGAAAAAGCAGACTATGTCATCGACATCCTCGGGGTATTGGGGGCTCACCTTTTTCATTTGGCCGCCCTGTCAGAAAAAAAATTCATCGCCAGTAATATCAATCCCGGTTTTAGGGAACGAATTGCCGCAATAGAAAAAACAGACATCGACAGCCTCCTTAAAGCCGGCATCATGCCTCTGACCCCACTGGCAAACCCTGACAGCATGGAGTTACGCAAAGACATGCTTGTATTTGAAAAAGAGGTCCTTAAGAAGAAGACCATTCTATTTGAAAACGCGGAGGGTACAAAAGAGATCATTGATTCGTATGATCCAAAAAATTTTTATATTCTCCCGTTAACTCACCTTTCCACTGAAGCGGCTACAAAAATGCTTGCGCAATTTCAAAACAAAAAATGCCCTTACCTCGCTGTACACCAGGCCAAGTTAGATGATCCGATGCCCTTTGCCGTTCAGGGGGGTGCCTGTTTTGATTTCCTGGACTTCAGTAGTTCTACTCGATGGTTCCTTTACACCAAAAGCTCAGTAGCTAAAGACATTAAAGCGTTTTGCCTTAAGGCGTACGTCGACAATGAACAAGCGACAAGAGTCAGAATTGATTCCATTCAGTCCAGATTGAAAACAATGACAGACGCTAACCAAATACCGCGTCTCGAAAAGCAGTTACAAGAGGCAACGGAGGTGTTGAATTTTATTAAACGATCGTATGAAAACTCACCACTTAATGAAAAACAGTCGTCCAGCAAGACGCAGCCTGTTTCCGAAGTAAAAACGAAAGCACACCCCAAACGCAAAATCATGGGTCTGGAGCCTGCGCCTGATAAGACGAAAGCGTCTCAAAAACCGGGTAGTAATCCGCCACTACCCTCACAAAAATCTGTCCCGGTTTTTTTTAGCAGGAAAGTCTTCTCGGCCGCTGAGATTAAAAATCAGACCATCCAGGCAGACATGATGGCGTTAAGCACTCAATTCCAACGTGTTGCTACCCAGTTGGCTAACGCAGACTTTACAAAACCGGGAGAAGTCGCTCGGATAATGGGTACGTTGGAAGGATTAAAAGTCAAGACGGCCGATAAGGTTGAGCAAGCAAAAAAAGTGATAAGCGCATTAACGACTGACTCGGTTTCCCAGGACACCGAAGCAACAAACCCCAAACGGCTTAAACCAAACTACGCTGCGGATGAACCGGCCACTGTTCAAACCACAGAAACGACAACTAAACCCGAAAAACTGAGCATTTCCTTCCTGATGAACTAGAGCCACATCACCCAGGCCGCAATTTTGATTGCGGCCTGGTGGCTTTATCCGTATTTTTCCTTCAGGTAGCGAGCGATCGTGCGCATCCCCATGGCTTCACCGCCTTCCGGCTTTCCGGGTTTGCTCGCTAAATTCCAGGCCATGATGTCAAAGTGAATCCATTGTGTCGGGGAATGGATAAAGCGCTTTAAAAACAACGCCGCCGTAATCGCTCCGGCATAGGGCGATGGACTGGCATTGACGATGTCAGCCACCGAGGAATCCAGCATGTTGTCATAGCCTGAAAACAAGGGAAGACGCCAGACGGGGTCGTGAATGTCCTCACCCAGACGAGTTAACGTCATGGCCAGTTCATCATTCCCCGTAAACAAAGCGGCTATTTCTGTTCCCACCGCCACCCGGGCAGCTCCTGTCAAGGTTGAAAAATCAATCAGTAATTCCGGCTCTTCCTCGCAGGCTTTGACCATGGCATCGGCCAGAATCAGACGGCCTTCCGCGTCGGTGTTATCCACCTCCACCGTCAGGCCGTTACGCATGGTCAGCACATCACCCGGGCGAAAGGCGCGTGAACCCACCGCATTTTCAACAGCGGGGATTAACACTTGCAGGCGCACAGGCAATTGATTGGCCATAATCCATTGCGCAAGCCCTAAGGCATTGGCAGCGCCCCCCATGTCTTTTTTCATTAAACGCATGTTCAAGGCCGGTTTAATATCAAGACCGCCGCTGTCAAAGCAGACGCCTTTGCCCACCAGAGCAATTTTTGGATGCTCGGCTTTACCCCAGGTTAACTGAATTAAACGGGGTTCAAATTCCGAGGCACGACCGACCACATGAATGGCAGGAAAATTGGCCGCGAGCAATTCATCCCCCACCCACTGGCAGAAATCGGCCTGGTACTGCCTGGCCAATTCGGCCGCCGCTTCGGCTAATTGCGGAGGGCCTAAATCATTGCTCGGGGTATTGATCAAATCACGCACTAAAAAAACCGCTTCCACGTCGGTTTTAAGCGTCTTCATGGCTTCGTTGCGTACGACCAGGCGACGCGGCGGCCGCTCCTGCTTTTTGTAACGATCAAATCGGTATTGTGCCAAAGCCCAATTCACCTGCGCAAAAATCGACAATGGACTGGTCGTTTGATAGTGGCCTTCCGGCAGCAGGGTTGCGGCATAGGCCATAGCCTGAGCATCCCCCCCTTCCCCTTGCCCTAAAAACGCTTTGGCAAGCTGACCGGATGGCGCGTAAATCAGGCACAACTGCCCGAGCCTCGCTTTAAATGCCTGAGAGTGCAATTGACAGCGCTCGTTGTCGCTCAATTCGATTTTGCCGTCATGCCATTGGGATGGATTAATGAGCACCAGGGGAACAGCCCCTTCGCTCTGAGTCTGATAAAATGCGTCAGCGTGCATAATCACTCCTTCATAGAACCACGAAATTGCGCCGGCCTTACTCCTGCAAGATACAGACACACCATGTAAATGAATAATACCGCAAAAACATGGGTGAATAAGGTACCCAGCCTCAATAACGGCGGTTTTGCCAGCCATTGGCTGACATCACCCGCCATAAACCATAAATAGACAGCAATGACACCATTGGCAAAAAGCAATTGGGCTATAAATTTCGGCCACCCCTTGACCGGCGTAAAGATTTGCCGGCGTCTTAACAGAATCAACAATAAACCGCAGTTTAAATAACCCGCCAGCGTCGAGGCCAAGGCTAAGCCGGCATGGGCCAGAGGCCAAATCAGCACCGCACACAACAGGCTGTTCACCACCATGGCGATGGCACCGATTTTAACCGGGGTTTTGATATTTTGGCGGGCATAAAACCCGGAGGCCAAGACTTTAATCATCATAAAGGCAGGCACGCCGGAACCCAGAGCAATCAAACTTTTTTGTGTCTGCAGCACGTCAACTGCCGAAAATTTGCCATACGCAAAGCAACAGGCAATCATTGGCATGGAAAACAGCGCGAGCCCGATGCCTGACGGCAACCCAATCAGTAAAATGCTGCGCAGCCCCCAATCCAGGGCACGCGAGTATTTTTCAAGGCTCTGTTCGGCATGCTTTCGCGACAAATGCGGCAAGATAACTGTCGCGATGGCAACGCCAAAGACCCCCAAAGGAAAATCAGTGAGCCTGTCCGTGTAGTACAACCAGGACACACTGCCGACCTGAAGAAAGGAGGCAAAAATGGAATCAATCATTAAATTAAGCTGGGCAATGGACACCCCAAACAAGGCAGGAACCATTAACCTCAAAACCCGCCTGACCCCTTCATCACCAAAGAACAGGCGTGGTTTAACCAACAACTGGCGTTGGTAAAGAAACGGAATTTGAAACAGGAATTGCGCAACACCGGCCAATAAAACACCCCAGGCCAGGGCGACAACGGGCGGATCGGTGTACGGGGTTAAATAGACAGCCGCCAGAATCATGAACACATTCAGCAGCACCGGTGTAAACGCCGGCACGCCAAAATAACCGTAGGTGTTCAATACCGCACCGGCCATGGCTGTCAATGAAATCAGCATTAAATAGGGAAACGTCAGACGCAGCATTTCGGTGGCAAGCAGCGTTCGGGTACTGCCTTCGCCAAATCCTGGTGCGAAAATGAAAATAATGACGGGGGCCGCGATGACGCCGATGGCGGTGATTAACGAGAGCACAAGGCTCAGATGCCCGGTGATGCGGGCAATAAACAGCCGCACATCATGAACAGGCCGGGTCTGCTGGTATTCTGCCAGTACTGGCACAAACGCCTGAGCGAAAGCGCCTTCGGCAAAGAGACGGCGCATGAAATTAGGAATACGAAAAGCCACGTAAAACGCATCCATTCCTGCCTGTGCTCCAAAAAAATAGGCAAGCAGCATGTCGCGGGCAAATCCCATCAGACGCGACATCAGCGTCATTAAGGAAACAAGCGATGTGGAGCGCAATAAACTTTGTCGTTTGGGAATCATGGTTTCTGTCGCTGACATAGTGTAAAATGGGTTTTTGACCTGCGACTATGATATACCCGATAAGGGGGAATTGCTTTCTTTTACGCAAGATTTTCTCATTTCCCCCCGTATCCAACCGTCTGTACAAGCTGTCAGGTCATTGACTCGGTTTTTTTGTTTTGCTAACAGGCTGAAAAACCATGGTTTTTGTTTGCTAATCTGCCAGAATATATTGACAAATTCTAAGGCATTGTGCATGATTAGCTTCTTTTGTGACATCTAAAAATGAGTGGAGATTTGTAAGTGGCAAATATTAAATCAGCGATCAAACGTGCTCGCCAAAACGAAAAGTTACGCAAGCATAACGCCAGCGCGCGTTCCATGTACCGTACTTTCATCAAAAATGTTCTGAAAGCTGTGGAAGCGGGTGATAAAGAAGCTGCACGTGCTGCTTACGCAAAAGCCCAGCCTATCATTGATAAGGCCGCCAGCAAAGGCTTAATCCATAAAAACAAAGCATCCCGAATTAAAAGCCGCCTCAGCGCACGCGTCAAAGCCCTGGCTGCTTAATCCCGGTGTTTCCGTCGCTCTAAGTCCGTAAACATCCGAACCGGCTTCTCCGGTTCGGACCCTAAAGTCAAAAACGCCATTCTGCGACCTTAAATGACGTCTCTGGATTTTATTATTCTTAATTAGGTTTGAGAGCCGCCCTTTCACCAACTCGTATTCCAGTTAACTTGCTTTCGCGCTTTGCGCCAGGTTCGCATCAGGAACATCAATCAATAACAATACTGTTGTAGCGTACACCCACCATAATTCGTGCAAACCTGATAGGTTTTACAGGTGCGTATAATGCCTGGGTTGTACCAGTAATTGTTATAATAATTTCCTTGTTTATAACGCCAGTGATTGTTGTACTGTTTCTGGTGGTATTTTTTATAGTAATGATAATTAGGCCCACGGTAGATATTACCGCGATAATAGGGATTGTATTGGTTATTATGATTGTAATAACCAAAATTTCCCCGGTTATACCCCTGATTTTGCCAGGCGGAACTGGCGGTACTGACCATCAGCCCTGCCAGCAGAAACAGTGCCTGCCAGGCGATGTGTTTAATCCATGTGTTCATAATGCTACCTCATGGGCTTAAGTCGCAGGTTACTCCACCCTGTCGGATTGGCGGCAGCACACCCCTGCGAAGGCATTGTAAAGCAACGCAATAATGACACCGCCGATAAAGAGATCAACAAATCCAATCACGGCCCCAATCAGGCTGCCGAGTACGGTGGGTTCAAAACCGGGATAAAGAAGCCCCATCGACGCAACAAAGGGTTTGCCATAGGCATAATAAGTAGCAATTAATCCCATAATCAGAATGGAAATTCCCCAAAAGATGCCAAGCGCCAAACCCAGAGCGACTGGACTCAACCGTGCATTGTTCATCCTCATCTCCCCTTAATACTCTCTCTATTAAGTATAGTTGATGCACTGCCTGAGGATTACAGTGGATGGTGGTGCTGCCGTTCATGCTCAAGCAGCCATTTTTTCTTGGCGATGCCTCCACCATAACCCCCCAGTTCGCCATTGCTGTTAATGATGCGGTGGCAGGGGATAACGATGGCGAGTTGATTCGCCCCGTTAGCATTGGCGACGGCGCGACAAGCGAAGGGTTTGCCCAGGGCTTGAGCCACCTCGGTGTAGGAGCGGGTCTGGCCGGAGGGTATCTGGCGCAAGGTATCCCAGACCTGCCGTTGAAAAGGGGTGCCCATGAGGCACAAAGGCGTGGTGAATGCGGTCAGTGTCCCGGTAAAGTAAGCCTGCAACTCCCGTTCAATCCTGTCGATCGGCGGTGCACTACCAGGTACAATCGCTGCCCTCGCTTTCTGACGCAGGCGTTCAATTTCGCGTTCAAGACCTCGGCGTTCGATAAATTCAAGCAGATACAGCTGGGTATCACTGGCAACCGCCATCATCGGGCCTAAGGGGGTATCCAGCAGCGCGGTTTTTAACAGGACAAAAGGCCCTTTTTTAGATGGCGCTTCTACCATGATTCGTGCAAACGCATCGCGAAATCCGCTGCCGGATTCATAGCCTGTGGCAAGTTGCGCTTCGATAACAGACTCTCCTTCCCTGATTTTTTTAACCGCAATTCCCATGCGTCGTGCGCGTGCATACTCCACAAACGTCATGCCAAAACGCTTTTTAAACTGACGCCTTGCTTTGACCGCGTCAGTGGACAGGGCTTGAAAATCACCATTCTGCCAACGCTTTTCAGGGTTGGCCTCGACTGCCGCCACCAGGTGTTGCACCACCTCGGAAACCTGATTGGGGTGCGACAAGGGACGGCAACGTTTGCAGGGTCGGTAAGAAGCCAACAGGGCCTGCTGTGCGGTCATAAAAAACTCACAATGCGCGTATTTTGGTTTTCTTGCAGGGCAGGTAGGACGGCAAAAAATGCCGGTGGTGGTTACGCCCACATAAAAGACGCCTTCATATTGCGGGTTATGGTCCAACAAAGCCTGGTAATAGTGTTTTTTGATGGTTTCAGTCAACATGGCGGCCTCAAAGCAATCTTCAACTTATTCACTAACAGTGTAGTGAATAATGAAAAGGACGCCGCCGAAAAGTGAACATTGAATTTTTACAGGCTATGCTTAAGGTCGTGTCAGGACGGCACAAACTGGTTCTCTGAATTCTCCTGATTCAAACTGGCATCCACACAGTGTGTGTCCGATAGGAGCATTCGCCGATCTATCCACCCATTGCCGCGCATCGCACGCCAAAAACCAAACATGGGATTGGCATATAGCGAAATAGCAAGCGCAGGGTCGGTCGGCGTTCGCCAATGGGCCAATTGATCCTGAAGTCTCATACGGCTTGCCATGCCATCCACTTTCAGTTCAGCCGACGACAAGGACCCGTTTATTTTTTCTTGGTAGTGCTCAATTTTGGATTGCAATTGATGGCAGTCATCCGCTCTTCCCTGTTTTGCCGATTCAATCAGTTCATTGAACCCATTGTCCAGGATTTTAAGACTGTCGATGGACGGATGACGGTAGCTGGAATGGCCAAACAGGGCTTTGCCTGTCGTAATCAGCACCGTTTGCCAGGGGTCATACATCACGTATTTGAAAATGCTGGTATTGGGGTAACGGTGATAGAGGGTTTGCAGTTCATTTTTCAGCAGAGCCAGAATATCAATAAAATCCCTCTGACAATCCTGATGATGCTTTTCATACAAATGCAGAGCAAGAGCCGCCTCATCGTCAGCCACCGCAAAATCAGCCCGTGCTTTGGAAAGGCGTTGTTGGTAATCGGCAATAATATCCACATTCTCAGGCGCTTTATTAAGCTCCAGATCCATGTTTCCAGCCAACAGGGCAAAGTAACTTAAATCCTCTAAATTGATTAATTGCGGAACAGTTATGAGAATTTCTTCCGCACGGAGCAAGCGTTCATACAGATTAATAAGATGGCAATATTGTTCATAGAACAGGTCCCCATTCACGGCCCCATACTGACGCCTTACTACCGGAGGTCGAACCTCGGTGGCTTCCTTCTCGCCATAAACCTGATGGGTCTCAGAATCGTTTGCCACCAGCGGCAGACCATTGTGGCGCGTGGCATTCAGTAAGGATTCTCGGGTGCGGCATTTAAAACAATCCTGCCATTTTGCTTTTTCTTCAAGCGGTATCGATTGCTGCATCAACCAATCAGACGCGGCTTTTCTGAAAGCCTGTTGAGCGGTTTGAATTTGTTCCTTTATTTGCAATAGTGATAAAACCATAATAATACTGCGCGTCCTTTTATTAAAGTGCGCGCAGTTTACCTATCGTTTGGGCATATTTCAACCAAAAATACTGATCTGGTTTTGTTGGTTCAACTGTTCATAGGCCCGTTTGGCTGGAATGTAGTGGGGAAATTGGCTCATTAACCGATTAAGAATCATACGCGACAAGGTTTCATCCCCGCGGTTCCACTCGCTTAACGCATCGAGGTACATTAAATCAGCGGTTTGCCCCGCCAGAACCGGCGCATTGTTTAAAATAACGGGTTCAATGAAACTGACGCGGGTCGCCTGCTGTGCGTCAAGCCATTGCAGCACTTTTTGGGCCTGCTGGCTGCCATTATTGCTGGCTTCTTTAAGCAGTTGTTTCCCTCTTTCTGGCATTTTTTCACCCAGAGCTCCGTCCAGGTACAGCATGGCCAACCGGTATTGAGCATAGGCATTGTTATTGGCCGCTAATTCTTTGTATAAATCACCGGCATGATTTATGTCTTTCTCAACCCCTAGCCCATACTGGTACATGCGTGCCAGCGCCATTTTGGCCTTGGCGTTGCCGAGATCAGACGACTGCTGATAAAACCGGACTGCATCGCCAAAATCCAGTTTGGTCGCTACGCCGGTCTCAGACAACAACCCCAGCTGGTAGTTGGCATCCCTGTCGCCCAGTTCAGCCGCTTTTTTATACCAATACAAGGCTTTTTGCTCATCGCGTTTGCCTTTATCGCCGCGGAAATAGATTCCCGCCAGCTGATTCATGGCCGGACTGTATCCTTTTTCGGCCGCATGCAGATAAAGGAGTTCAGCCTTGTCGTAATTGACCGGTTGGCCTTTACCGTACTCATACACCAGACCAAGATTAAACATCCCACGGATATTGTCGCGGTTAGCGGCCTGTTGATAATTGTCGGCTGCATTCAGGTAATCATCATCCACCGTGTCGTAGACGAATCCTAAAGCCACTGCCGCCGGAGCAAATGATTTTTTCGCTGCGGTATACCATTGTTTGGCTTTGGCATAATCCGGCTTTAAACCGCCGCGTCCCATTTGATAAAATTGCCCCAACAAGTATTGTGCCACCGGTTGCCCCTGCTCAGCCGAGGCCGTATAAAGCTGCTCTGCCAATTGCGCATTGGCTTCTCCACCCAGGCCGCGGTCATACAGGTAAGCCAGTTTCAGCTGCGCGTCCTTGTCGCCTTTATCGGCAAAATGTTGATAAATATCACGCGCTTGTTTCATGTTGTCCGGATTATCGGCTTTCTCAAGGAAATAATCCGCCAGGAGCAACCCGGCTAAGCTATTATTCTGCTGCCTCGCCTTATCCAGTTCCGGAAGAAAGGATTCACCGGCCTGTTTCTTAAGGATGGCCAGGTTCAGATTAGCGTAGGAAAAACCGGCGTTTGCTGCCTGCTGCAGCAAGGCCCGTCCTTTGTCCACGTCCTTGTTAAAACCCTGCCCTTCCACGTAATAGGTACCCAGAATGAAAGCCGTTACGGGATTTAACGACGCTTTTTGATACCAGTAGCGTGATTCGATGGGGTTCTTAGGCACGGAAATGCCGCGCTCATAGAGGATAGCCAGCAACAACGCGGCTTCAGGATTGCCCGCATCCGCCTCACGTCTCGCTGTTTCAAAAGCCTGTTTTTGTTTGGCCGGATCAGCATCCATGGCATGGTAGAAGGCGAGCGGCAACACCGCTTCAGCGACACCCTGTTTGGCAGCGCCCTGCAATAAGCGTTTAATTAACTGATTACGGTTTTGCCTGGCCGCCACGCTTAATCCGGCATTGTTTTCCTTCACCAGGTAATCCGCCAGCCGGTATTGCGCCTCGCCGAACTGATTGGATGACGCCAGATAATACATGGCCATGGCCTGTTGATGATCCGGTTGTACCACCAGATTGCCCTGGGGATCCTTAAACCCTTTTTCATAAATATTGGCCAGTGCGTATTGGGCATAAGGGTTGCCTTTGAAGGCGGCATCGGTCATCCAGTCGATTCCTTTCTGATAATCAACCGGGTCAGTTTGCCCTTCAAGATAAAGTATACCGAGATTGTACTCCGCCCTCACGTCCTGTTGGGACGCCGCCAGCTCGAAATAAACAACGGCCTGTTGGGGATTTTTAGCCACAGCAATACCGTACTGATAGAGCTGGCCTATCTCATATTGGGCATCGGACTCACCCAGAATGGCTTGATCATACAATTGCGTTAACACGGACTGATAATTGGCCTGGTGCTCCCAGCCGTGAGTCAGATGTCCAACGTAATCAAACGTGGGTATTTCTGCGGGAACAGGGTAAGGCACGACCCCCTTGGCCACGCTGAATTGTTTTGGGTGTTTAAGGGCAAAGGCTTCACTGTCTTTCAAGGCCTGAATCTGGCGGTTAATGGGGTAGCGCTTGAATGACCAGTCATTGGCTTCATTGCCGCTTAACATCGGCGCCAACACATCAAAATATTCACTGATGGCAATGTCCTGAGGATTGGCCAGTTTGAATTTTGGTTTGTAGAGCGATTGGCGTGTCACCTCGTCCATTCGCGGGTATTGATTGTAGTTGTTTTCCTTTAGGGCCATAGGGTTTTGCCAGGCGTTGTAAATGCCGCCCAGATTGTAATTGCTGGCCGCAAAATTGTCCGCTTTGCCATTACTTAACCATCTGGCCACCAACAACTGCGCTGGCGTTTGTTGCTCTTTCAATCGTGTAGCGGCAGCCTGCGCCTGCCATTGCTCGGCCAACTGGCTGTCAGCCCCCACCACTTTACCTTCTTTATATAAGGCAGAAAGACCAGCCTGGGCATCCGCCTTGTCGTTTTGCGCGGCCCTGAGCATCCACATAAAACCGACTTTGCCATCGTACAAACCGCTTTTTTCATCGAGGTATAATTGGGCCAGCGCAAACTGTGCATCCGCATTGCTCTCGGCTGCGGCTTTTTCATACCAGGTCTTCGCCAAGCCAGGGTTGTTGGCTTTTTTAGCGAAATTGCCCAAGGCCAGCATGGCATTTAAATCATTTTGAGCCGCAGCCCGTTGTAACAGTTCCTCTGCCTTGTTGACGTCTTTAACAACCCCCATGCCATTGGCATACAGTTCAGCCAGTTTGACTAAGGCATTCACATTGCCGTTTTCTGCTGCCTTGTTGAGCCAGATAGCGCCCAGTTTTTTATTGCGATGATCACGACTGCTTGAGAATTCAAGTCCCAGGGCATACTGAGCCAGCGCATTGCCTTTTTTGGCTGCGTCAATGGCGTAACGGCGGGCTGTATCGGAATTCTTTGGGGTCCCGTAACCAAAAAGGTAGGCAGCCGAGCTGTAAAGTTGTGCCTGGATGTCGCCACCAGCGGCGGCTTTTTTAAACCAGTAAAGGGCTTTTTCCGGATTGTTTTCTTTAATCAGGTAATAATGGGCCATGAGCTGCTGGGCCGGAAGAAAGCCTTTTTCAGCTGACTGCAGGAAATAACGCAGGGCAAGATTGTCATTTTTTAATTCACCAAAACCATAGAGCCGCATGCGTGCCATGTAATAATCGGCAACCGGGTCTTTACCGATCTGGGGCGTTAAATTTTTGCCGGCAACGAAATAATTCCCCTGACGGTAGTTGAGCAAGCCTTCCTCAGCCCACAGGGCTTGACTTCCTGTTGCAGCAACCAGACAAAACCATGGCACCAGTGATTTCATGGCAATTCCCCTCTTTTTTTATTCGTTGCAATTGGCGCTGTTTTTTTACATTGTCATTGCAGGAATGATGCCATACCTGACAACTTCTCTGACAGCCGCATTCCTTGAATTACTTTTTACCAACCAAAAGTTCCCTTTGTTATTCAAGCCATATTTCACTGTGGTGTATTCGCAAATCCTCACGCTTTGGCTGCAATCCACGACACGGCCATAACGAAGCTTGGGATCATCCACCGTACAAATGAATTTCACTTCCTTTTCAGTGCTCGAAAGCGCCGCCCACTGCCGGCTATTGATGGCATGATTTAAATAAAGGCTCCTTGAGCTCTCATCATCGCGCATCTGATAGAGGTTAATTTTCTGTGACAGGGTGTTAAAGAAAAAATACAGGGATTGCTTGGCACCAGCGGCTTCCGGCAAAAGATGCAGGGCCTTCAATTCAAACTGGTAGCCGGTATCAAGGCAGCCCGGAGGGTTCCGGTTGTCTTTATCCACCTTTTCCTCGGCAGTCATGGACAGACCTGGGGCAGATAATCCCAGACACACTATCATTGTCGCGTACTTGGTTATTGTTTTCATTGCGCTTTCCCGCTTGTGCTATCCAAAATAGGTCTGACTGTTACTTTAGTCCCCAGAAACCCGGTTTTATCATTGGATACGTCTACAAACTCATGATTCATCCACAAGGCATCGCGAGTGAACATGCGAACGCAGCCGTGACTTGCTCTGTAGCCGGGTATGTCATCGGAACCGTGCATGGCAAATCCTTTGTGAAAATACATGCAGTAAGGCATTTTGGCCCCGCCACGGCCGATAGGGAAAACCCCGGAACGGCATTTTTCATTTTCCTTGCTGAAGAAATAGAAGATCCCGGTTAAGGTGCGGCAGGAGTTGTTGCTGTCTGAGCATTTGTCGCGACCTGACGAAATGGGACCCCATTTCACCAGACGACCATCGGCGTCGTAAGCGGCCCAGGCGAGTTTGTCCTGATCCACGATAATCTGTTTATTGCCTTCTGCCTTGATTTTCAAGGGGAAAGGCGCAAAGTCAAGCAGGGTTTTGTTGGCCAGATTGCGGGGTACGGCAATCTCCTTGCCGGCCCAGAGGTGATTGTACGTGCGGTTTATGCGTTGAACGATATCACGCTGCTGTTCATCCGGGAAGAGTTTTTCCCAGCTTTGCCCGGAGGTCACTTTAATGCATTGGTATTGAGGATAAGCACATAATCCGGTCCCGTAATAGGGCGCTGCGTGAGAGGATATCGCCGATAAAAACATTACCAGAGCCATCGTTATTTTTTTCATGACGTTATTCCCCGACTGTTTATAACGTTTAGGATGCAAAAAGCGTGCTTAAATTTCAGTGTGCTTTTGTCATTACTTCGACCCTCTGTTTAAAAAGTTTAGACTAAGGATAGGTTTTTTAAAATTCCTCTATACTTAGTATAAGTGGTCCTCTGTCTAACATCCATGGGTAACACGAGTCTCATCATTGAGGAAGCGATTGCTTCTGAAGTTGGTTTAAGCAATTTTGCGTCCCCTCACGCTTTATCGCACGCCATTCAATTAATGAGCGACGCTATTTTTGTCCTTGATAAAAAAAACAAAATCCTCTTTCTTAATGAAATGGCCGCTCATCATTTTTTACTTGAAGATCCAGGCCGGGTATTGGGACAAACCTTACAAAAAGCGATTAGTATGAGGCAGTTGGGACCGAAACAACTGTTTACCGAATTAGCTCACCATTGCCATGAAACGCAAAAAGGCGTGCCGCAGCAATTTACCTGGGTAGAGGAAACCGACAATCATCGTCCTAATCTTGCGTTTAATGTCATGGTCAGCACGCTGATGGTTGACAAGGAACCCAATGTCCTGATTAAGCTGGTGGACATCACCGAATCGAAAATGCTTGAGTGGGTTTTACGCTCCCTGGCTGAAATTTCCAACCACGGCGGCATCAACGACGTGATTGATGATGTGACCAAACTGGCTTCCGATGCCTTCAGTGCCGATCATGCCTGCGTCGATTTGATCGACAGCGACGACATTGCCCACAGCGTCAGTTACTATTATCGCGGCATCAAACGCAAAAATGTGTCCTATGCACTGGAGGATACCCCCTGCAAGGAAGTGAAGGAATCCAAAAGCATCCATCATTTTGATGGGGACGTGCAGGAGCGGTTTCCCAAAGACATTTTATTGCAGGAAATGAGCATCAACTCCTACATTGGTGGCCCGCTGCTCAACTCCGAAGGCGCCGTCGTTGGCTTGCTGGTGTTGTTATCGGAAAAACGAATTATCCTTAATCACCACAGCAAAACCCTGTTTCGCCTGTTAAGCGAGCGCATCTGCCTTGAAATAGAACGTCTGCTGTCTCAACGTAAACTGCAGTTTTTAGCGAGTATTCCCCAACAGGATCCTAACCCGGTATTCCGCATTCAATACGATGGCAATATTCTCTACAGCAACAGTTCCGGACGGGAAATACTGGATTACTGGTACAAAGGATCAGCAAAATTACCCTTGAAACTTCAGGACGCTTGCCTTAAAGCCAAGCAAAAATGCGATGTGGTGCGCATGGAAATGGAAGTCAAAGACAAAATGTACCTGTTTACTGTAGTCTGGATTCAGGATTTTGATCAGATAAATGTTTACGCAACAGACATCACCGAATTGAAAATGGCCCAGCAGAAAATGCGGGATCTGGCAAGTTATGATCCACTGACTAACGTTGGAAATCGGCAATTCTTTGAAACCACCCTCGATCAATGGATAGACAAAGCCAAAAAGAACAAGGAGGAGTTGGCGTTACTGTTAATTGATGTGGATAATTTTAAAACCATCAACGACACGCTGGGGCATCATGTCGGCGATCAATTGCTGAGAAACCTGGCCAAACGCATGTCGGGCTGCATCCGCAAGACGGATTTCATCGCCCGTCTCGGCGGCGATGAATTTGTGGTCCTGCTGAAACTAACCGAACAAACGGACATCGAAAAAATAGCGAGTAAAATCAATCAGGCCTTGTCGACTCCCTTTGAAATCGGCGAATACCACCTTGAAACCGGATGCAGTATCGGCATCTGCTATTACCCGACCGGGGGACAGTCAGCCAGTGAGTTGTTGCGCAATGCCGATACGGCAATGTACCGGGCCAAGAAAAACGGCAAGAATCAGTACACTATTTTTTCCAACGCAACGTACAATGAAATCAACAGCCGTCTCATTTTGCTGAAACGTGACCTTCGCCAATCCATTGCCAAAAACGAGTTTTACATTGATTATCAACCCCTGTTTGATTTAAATACCAATGAAATTGTCAGTTATGAGGCGTTTATCCGCTGGCGCCATCCGAAAAAAGGCTTAATTTCCCCCAGCGAATTTATTCCCCTGGCTGAACAAACCGGCTGCATTCAATCCTTAGGTTATTGGACCATCCAGCGGGCTTTAAAGGATTTTGCCGCCACCATCGCCCCGCTTTCCGATGCTAAAATTGCCTTGAATATCGCCTTGTCGCAACTCAACGATCAGTATTTCATTGATAATCTCTGCGACAGCCTGCTCAAAGCCAATATCCCGGCCCGCTCGGTGATTCTTGACATTGCTGAACAAATTTCAAGCCTGCAATACCGGCATCTCGATGCCAACCTTGAGGCCCTGCGGTCAGAGGGAATCTGTTTAAGCCTGGATAACTTTGGTACGGAACACTCCAACGTGTCCCGCCTGCTGGAAACGCCGTTTGATTATGTCAAGATCGATCACAGCCTGCTGCACTCTCTGGCACTTGAACCCAAACGAAGTGCATTCATCAGCGGGTTAATTGATTTTGCCCACAAGCTTGAGCTGACGGTGATTCAAAAAGGTGTTGAAAACGCTGAGCAAAATCAACTACTGAAACAATTGGGTTGCCGTTATGCGCAGGGCTTTTATTATTGCCGTCCCCTTCCGATTGAAACACTTAAAATTTTCATTAATGATTACAATAACAACTACCAGGCTTAAGGGTGAACCAATTCCCCGGCAAATTGTTGCCGTCTTAGGCAATCCTCACTAGCCATCACGAAAATGCCTAAATATCCGCAGGGCTAGTTGATCATTGATCCCGGCCACTTTGGCAATTTCAGCCAGGGGGGCCTTGGCCAGTTCGCGTAAGCCGCCAAAGCGGCGCAATAAAGCCTGACGCCGTTTCGGCCCCACCCCTTCAATGGTTTCCAGCGATGATTCCAGTCGGGCAGCCTGTCGTTTTTTACGGTGAGCGGTTATCGCAAAGCGATGCGCCTCATCGCGAATATGCTGCAGCAGATGAAGGGCAGGCGAATCCTCCGGTAACATGATTTCTTCATCACGAGCCACCAGAATAAGGCGTTCGAGGCCGGCCTTGCGTTCCGGTCCTTTGGCAATACCCAGGAGGAATACCCCCTCCACACCAAGGTGGGTGAGGACTTTCTGGGCAACATTCACCTGCCCCTTGCCGCCATCAATGATTAAAATATCGGGTAGATTCTGCTCCTCCTTAAGCCGCTTAAAACGGCGGATCAGTACCTGCTGCATTGCCGCGTAATCATCGCCAGCCGTAATGCCAGTGATATTAAAACGGCGGTAATCTTTTTTGCGAGGCCCTTCCGTTTCAAACACCACACAGGAGGCAATGGTGGCTTCCCCCTGTGTATGGCTGATATCAAAACATTCCATACGTGCAATGGGGGCAGGACGGCGTAAAAAGGCAGCGAGCGCCTCGTAGCGGTTTTTCATGGTCAAACGTGAAGCATCATACTCACTGACCGCCAACCGCAGGTTATTGACCGCAAAATCCAGCCATCGTGCCTTGATGCCGCGCGGATTAACCTGAATCTGACACTCCTTGCCGCGCAACTCAGACAGCATCAGGCGAATCGCGTCAAGTTCCGGCAGTGGCTCTGCAAGAATCAGCAAACCCGGGATGCGCTCTGGCGCATCAACGTAATAAAACGACACAAAGGCTTCGAGAACCTGCTGCCGCAAATCACGCGGCTCCTCCTCCACCACCAGAACCCGTTGCGGTACTGAGGGGAAAAAACTGCGGCTTGCCAGCACGTGCCCGTCACGAATAGTAACGCACTGAATGCAGGCAAACCCAGGTTTGGCATCCATGACAATCACATCCGCATCGCCGCGCAACTGCACGACTCCCTGCTGCTCCTGCACCAGGCGAAGGCTTTTGATTTGATCCCTTAACAGAGCGGCTTCTTCAAAAGCCAGACGTTTGACGGCATCCTCCATCCGCGCCCCCATTTCCTCAAGAATAGCCTGGGATTTGCCCTGCAGAAACCTCAGGGCGTCATCGACTGCCTGTTGGTACTCCGCTTCAGAGATATAACCGGTGCAGGGGGCGGTGCACCGTTTGATTTGGTATTGCAGGCAGGGACGGGAGCGGGTGCTGAAATAACTGTCGCGGCAATTGCGGATTTTAAAAATTTTCTGGATGCTGCTTAAGGTTTCCCGCACAGCAGTTGCGCTGGGATAGGGCCCAAAAAAATCGCCTTTTTTGGGTTTTTTCTTGCTGCGATAGAGCTCCATGCGCGGATAGCCATTGCTGCGGACCACATGGATGTAAGGATAGGACTTGTCATCGCGCAACAGGACATTGTACTTGGGGCGCAGGGTTTTAATCAGATTGCTTTCGAGCAACAGGGCTTCCGTCTCGCTACGTGTAACACTGACCTCAATACGGGCAATCTGGCTCACCAGCGATCGGGTTTTAGCACCCGTAGTCTGTTTGCTGAAATAGCTGCTTACCCGTTTTTTGAGATTGGAGGCCTTTCCGACATACAATATGGTGTCTTCGGCATCCATCATGCGGTAAACACCAGGCTCACTGGTCAGGTTGGCAAGCAAAGTCGTTAATTCGGGGAAAGGTAAAAACTCGTTCATAATTTAACTATAGATGGTAAAACCCGCAGGCGTCAGCCCCGGCCTCAATCATCGTGCAAGGCATCCGTGGGTTTTTCAATGATTCGGTGTTTCATGGCCAGGAAGGTTAATTCCACATCGTTTTTAATGCCCAATTTATCGAACATGCGGTAGCGGTAGCCATTAATGGTTTTGCTGCTTAAAAACAAGCGATCAGCGATATCCTGTACCGTCATGCCGCTGGTAATCATGAACATCACCTGCATTTCGCGTTCAGACAAACGATCAAACGGTGATTCTTCAACGGCTTCGAGGCTGTTGATTGCCATTTTCTGGGCAATTTCGGCACTTAAATACTTTTCCCCTTTCGCCACCTTGCGTATGGCGGCAGCCATTTCCTGAGCACCGGATTCTTTGGTTAGATAACCCATGGCTCCGAGCTGCAAAATGCGGGTAGGCAGAGGCTCGGCACACATGGCGGTAACGGCGATGATTTTAATTTGCGGATTGGATTTTTTAAGACGGCGCGTCACCTCCCAACCATCAATGCCAGGCATTTTCATGTCCAATAACACGACATCCGGTTTACAGGTCTTCACCAGGGTGAGAGCCTGCTCTCCATTCTCTGCTTCAGCGACCACTTCCATGTCAGGTAAGTCGTCTAATAATCGTCGAATACCCATTCTAACCAAGGCATGGTCATCAACAATTAGTACTTTGATCAATCGATTGCTCCTTGATAAGCCATCAATGAACACAAAACGTTCACCGATATTAACAAGACTGAACGCGCATTACAATTGCACCACCGCCTGCATGGCTGTATGCGCAAATCAGTCTCTTCTGCCTGATTAACAGGCAAGAATATGAATACTGGGATTGTTGGTATCCACAGGAAAAAAAGGCGGGTACTCGCCCAGTTCGCGGGCACGGCGAATGAGGCTGCCAATATTCTGATTTACAAAATCGTAGAGTTGTTGATAAGTATCAATAACAAAATAAACCTTCTGCAGCATGTCGATGCGGTAAGGGGTGCGAAAAGCCACCACCGGATCAAACAGCACCCGCATGGGAATATCGCTTTCAATGCTGTAGGGGGTTTCACTGATGGAGGATAAAATACCGCCACCATATGCCCGTAATCCCTGCGGCGTTTTGATTAAACCAAATTCCACGGTAAACCAGAACAGGCGTTGCAGTAAAGGCCATTCATCCTCAGGAAATTCCAGTACTTTAGAGGCATAATTGTACACAAATTCTGCATACACCGGATCGGTTAACATTGGGCAGTGACCAAAAATTTCATGAAAAATGTCCGGCTCCTGCACATAGTCCAATTCCTCTTCCACCCGAATAAACGTCGCGGCGGGGAAACGCCGTTGTGCCAGCAATTCAAAAAATTCACGTGCCGAGATCAACGCAGCCACAGGGGCTACTTCCCAACCCGTCAATCCGCGCAGACGCTCGCTGACATCCGGGAGTTGCGGAATGCGATCGGCGGCCAAGCCCAGGCTTTCCAACCCCTGCAGGAATTCATCACAAGCCCTGCCCGGAAGAATAGTCATCTGTCGTTTGTAGAGTAGCTGCCAGACGCGATGCTCTTCATCGGAGTAGCTCACCATGCCCTTAAAATCCGGTTGATGAGATACGTAACGGCTGACAAATTCCATAATCGCTCCTAAAGCATTCTATTTTTTTAATCGGGTTGTATAAATTATAGCTGCCAGCCAATTTAATCAACAGTTAAACGGCGTCATCTTGCAAAGGCTTGGGTTGAGGCTCGAAATACAACCTCTGATTGGCAAAAAGTCGCTCATTAATACCAAAAAACACCAGGCTGCCAGGGAGAGCAATCAGGGCAGGTACTGCCATCGCGAGCAAAAAAGCGCAGAAGACAAGGGCGCGTGCCAGTTCCGGCCAGTGAATGGTGCGCGCACCGTTACACACCCGCCCCAGAAGGTAGATGGTTAGCAGGGAAAACAAATGAAGCAGAATAACCTTTGTCCCTGCCTCACGGCTGCTCGCCAGAAAAGCCGTGAACCCCATCACCAACGCCAGGGCATTGACCAGCAGATAAGGCACAGGAACCGGACCCTGATAGCGCCGCGACTCACGTCTGACCTGATTAAAACGCCGCGTTCCCAAAAGGCTGATTATTTTTTCAGGCGGTTGCATAAACAAAGCCAGGCGTTGCCTGACTGTTTTTAAAAACTGCCCGTAATACATCATGTCCATCGCTACTTTGATATTGGCGTAAAATGAATTCCAGGTTTGCAGCGGTTCCGTGACCCCGTAATCCGGGGGCGCCTGCTCAGGCTCAAAAGTGTTAAACAGCTTATCCCAGAGAATGAGGCTACCGGCGTAGTTTTTATCAATGTATTGGGGGTTACGGCCGTGATGGACACGGTGGTGCGAAGGGGTATTGAACCATTTTTCAAACCAGCCTAAACGGTCAATGGTCTGAGTATGGATCCAGAACTGGTAAAGTGTGATCAAACTCGATACCGTGATAAACATCCAGGTTGGAAAACCAATGAGGGCCAACGGCAGATAAATAACCGGCGAAAACAGGGTCTGCACCACGCCCTGGCGCAGGGCCACTGATAAATTGTAATGTTCACTCTGATGATGCACCGAATGCCCCATCCATAACAAAGTAATCCGATGAGTGGCACGATGATACCAGTAATAAAGAAAGTCCACTGCAAGCCACAGGACAAACCAGGCAATGACAGAATGTGGATTAATGGTCATGAAGGCGGCGTGCTGGTACAGGCCATGGTATCCCCAGAGGAGCAGAGCCTGCAACGGTGCGGTGCACAGCTGTTCCAGCGAACCACTGCTTAAATTACTGACATAATCCTTGATTTCATACAGTGGTTGCCGGCGAATTTTTGAAATGACGTATTCCATGCCCATCAATAAAAAAAACACTGGAATGGCATAAACGATGAAATCACTTCCCATCTTAACTTCCCTCTGCTTAAGCCGGTATGAAACAGTACCATCAAATGCGTTAACGCGCACTCCTCTGGACCGCTGCGCTCCATTGCCAGCCCATTTTGTTTTTAGGCTTATCGTACCTTGCGTTGAATGCTGGATATAGGAATAAAAACCTCCCCGCTTTGCCCGGCTGGCTGTGTCTGCCCCTTGAACGCATGGCCATAAACCACTTCATAAGTCAGCGGGTATTTGCCCTGGTCAGTACACCGTTGCTGATAAGCCGCCTCAAACGCCTGCCTCGCACCCTTGCCGGTTAATCCCTTATTACGAGCCTGATTGATGTTGCGCACTCCCTGCGCCTTCAGACTGTCAACCAGGGCTTTAAGGGAAGAATAATGCACCGTTATGCATTCCATATCCACCACCGGGTTTAAAAAATGCTCAGCCAGCAGACAATCACCCACATCGTGCATGTCGGCGAAGGTATTGGTGTGGGCATGGGAGTCCACACCAGCCCAGGCTTGCTTCAGTTCTTTAAAGGTATCCGGGCCCAAGGTGGAAAACAGCAGGCTCGCATCCGGGCTCATAACCCGGTTAATTTCACGCATGACATCCTTAAGCGGCGAAACCCAATGAATGGCCTGATTGGCAAAGACCAAATCAAATAAACCGTCGGGAAAAGGCAACGCGGTCATGTCGGCATTAACCAGCGCCCATTTACGTCGCCAGCCCTGTTTCTTTCGGGCCTCCTTGAGCATGTTTTCAGCCAAATCAATACCGATGATGTGGGCATCCGCATAGCGCTTTTTAAGCAGGCGGGAAAAAATACCGGTTCCACAGCCCAAATCGAGCACGTAACGCGGATTGATTTTCAGGTAGTCGAGGCGCTCAAACAGACGGTTGCCTATTTCATGCTGTATTTTGGCGGCACGGTCATACTCGCCGGCGTGGGTATTAAATGAGTTGCTAATTTCGTTTTTAAGATTCATTATGGCAAAGCTTTACTAATGGAAATCCAACACGCGTGTATCAGAAAATCAAGAGTATAACACAGCAATGGCGATTGCCTTCTGTTTGTGTGGTTTGCTGTCAAAACCATTATGGCCTGTATGCTGTATGTTCGTTTTGCGAACAATTGTTAACCCCGCTTGGGCCCGCTTGCCGCTATTGCCGGCATCCCCTGGTTGAGTCCGCCTTCCCTGTGTGCGGCCATTGCGTTAAAAAAAGACCCGACTTTGATGCCGTGTTCACTGCTTATCACTTTAACAGCCTGTTACGCAGCCTGCTGCATGACTACAAATACCGCCACGCACTGCATCTTCGATCCTTTTTAGTCAAATTAATGAAAGCAGCCCTGCCTGAACACTACCGTTCCGATTGCCTGACTCCAGTCCCTCTTCATGCCCAGCGTTTGCGGCAACGCGGGTTTAATCAGACGGCGGAACTAGCCAAAAGGCTGGCGAGCGAGTTATTGATTCCCTGCGCGCTTACCCATTGCCACAAGCGAATCAATACGCCAACGCAGGCAGGACTCAGTGGCCGGCAACGCCGCAAAAACCTGAAGCAATCCTTCTCGGTTAAACCCATGCCCTATGCTCATGTGACGCTGGTCGATGATTTACTCACCACAGGCAGCACGGTCAGTGAACTTGCGCGCGGCTTAAAACAGCACGGAGTACAACGCGTGGATGTGCTCTGCTGCGCCCGGGCCTGATCAATGGGCATAGCGTTTAAGGTCATTGAGAAGGAGCTGAACAAAAACCAGCATGAAAAAAATCAGGGCAAGACGATGCAAAAGCACTTCCATGGCAATGGAAACCGGCTTGCCGCGCAGTTTCTCAAGCACCGCATAAACCATGGAACCGCCATCCAGTCCAGGTACAGGCAACAGGTTTACGAAAGCCACCGTCAAACTGAGGGAAGCGATAAAATAAAGAAACACGGAAAATCCCTGCAGGAAGGAATGAAGCGAGGCATTTAAAAAACCCACAGGCCCCAACAGCAGGGTAAACGGTATAAGCCCTGTGAATAATTGCTTGAGCATCACCATAAAAAACCCGGACAAATCAATTATCCGGCTTACTGCTTCCGTGGCGGCATTCAACAAAGACGTGCCGGGCACAAGGCGTTGGCTCTGAGCCGGTGAGACCATTTCAAAACCCAACAGGGAAAACAGCGACCCTTTAACCGCTGGAAACTGCCAGCGGCTTAAATCCAGCTGCAATGACCGTTGCTGCTGTCGGTTTTCGACAGTGACCAGAATGTTGGCCTTTCCCAGGGACGCGATCAAGCGCATGCCGACATCCTGCAGTGACTGCGCCGCCTGACCATTGATCGTGAGCAGGCGATCACCGGCTTTAAAGCCAGCGGAGGCCGCGAGGCTTTGCGGGGTTACCTTGTCAATGACAGCATCATACTGTTTATACCCCGCCATCAGCATCATTGTGAAGGCCACCCAGGCTACTAAAAGATTCGCCATCGCACCGGCCAACAAAATAATCAGGCGTTGCCAGACCGGTTTTTTATCAAAACAGAAGGGGTACTCGTCTTCCTCCACCGGTTGAATACGGGAATTCAGCAAACGCACGTAACCGCCCAGAGGCCACAGCGCGAAGACCCATTCGATGCCCCGTTTATCTCGCCGTAAGAGCAGGGGCTTGCCAAAACCGATGGCAATGCGTTGAATTTTAACGTTAAACAGCAAGGCTGCCAGGGCATGCCCGGCTTCATGTAGACCAATGACCAGGAGTAATGTAAGTAGAAATGCCAGTAAGCCGGTAAGCATGTCATCCTGCTAGCGTGTGTTATCAACCACTAATTGCAACATGGGACGGGGCTTTCGTCCAGTCTGAAGTTCCTGGCCTTTGCGGTAGACTTCAAAAACGCGGTAAACCTGCGAGGTCTGGCTATCCACAAGCTCGACATCATCGCCATGATCATCCACCAAAGTCACCGTTAAATGCATTTCTCGAAAATGGCTGATCTTGTACCGTTCCTTGAACAAGCGCAGGACACTCAATAAATTTTCTGCCGCCTCTTCACTGTTGTGGTTGCCCTGGAAGATGATATCCATCTAAATCTCCTTAACAGGAAACGCCTTAAGGTTTACCTTGTTAACGGCAAATCAGCCAAGGACTTGAGTTTTCGGCGATTCATCCTCGCTTTGCTCTACATTTTAAAAAAGTTATGGTTTACAATCTCAACATTGCCGGGTTAATAGTAAAACTTCGATGGTCTTTGTTGCCTGCGGACTTAATCATAAAACAGCCCCGCTGACTGTGCGCGAAAAAGTCGCGCTGACACCAGCGACACAGGATACACTGCTTCACAAGCTGGTGGGCCTTCCTGCCGTTAATGAAGCAGCCATCCTGTCCACCTGCAACCGCATGGACATCTATTGCGACACCAACGATCCGGAAAGCCTCGTTCCCTGGCTTGCTCATGAGCATCAGCTCTCGCCAGAAGTCCTGTCACCCTATATTTATCTTCATCACGGGCATCACGGCATACGCCATACCCTCCGAGTGGCGAGCGGCCTCGATTCGATGATGCTCGGAGAGCCACAGATTCTTGGGCAAATGAAACAAGCCTACCAGCAGGCCTGCCGTTTAGGCGCTGTCAAAAGTAATTTACGCCATGTCTTTGAGTATGTGTTTAGCGCCAGCAAACGCATTCGCAGCCAAAGCGGCATCGGCGCGAATCCCGTCTCTGTCGCTTATGCAGCCGTACAACTGGTCAATCAGTTTTTCAGCGACATTCAGTCCCTGCGCGTTTTTTTAATTGGCTCAGGGGAGACAGCCAACCTGGTGGTGAAATACCTCCACGAGGAAGGGGTTTCTGATTTTTTAGTCGCAAGCCGTACCCGCGAAAACGCCATGCAACTGGCTACCGCCTATCAGGGCAAAGCACTTACCATTGGTGATATCCCCGAGCATCTGGCCGAAGCCGATGTTGTGATTTCAGCCACCGCTTGCCCGCTTCCTTTTATTAACCGCAGTCTCGTGGCTCATGCCCTTGAAAAACGCCAAGGCAACCCGATGTTCTTCCTTGATCTGGCTGTGCCTCGCGACATTGAAGCCGATGTCAGTGAATTGGCGAATGTCGCCCTTTACAACATCGACGATTTGCAAACCATCATTACCAAAGGAATGGATGAACGGCGCAGCGCCGCGCTTCAGGCTGAGCAATTAATTGATTGTGAACTGGACAATTACATTCGCTGGCATCGCACCCTGCGCGCCAAAGACGTCATATGCCATTACCGGGATACCATGGAAAACCTGGCAGCTGAAGAATTGCAACGGGCCATGAAAAAGCTCGCTTTAGGCATGAACCAAACCGACGTGTTGCAGGAATTCAGTACCCGTCTAGTGAATAAATTAACCCATTTTCCGACTGTCGGATTAAGGCAGGCGGCTTGGGATAACCGCGAGGAATTGCTGGACCTGGTGCACTATTTATTTAATCCTTCCAAAGCTCCTATACCCTATGAAGAAATCTCTTGAACTGAAACTCGAACAGATGCTGGAACGCTTTGAAGAAGTGGGCCGCCTGTTATCCGAGGCCTCGATTATTGCCGATCAGAACCAATTTAAAAACCTGTCAAAAGAGTACGCCCAACTCGAACCGGTTGCCACCTGTTACAATGACTACGTGACCGCTCGCGACAATGTCGCCTCACTTCAGGAACTGATTGATGGCAACGACGCCGAGATGGCCGCCATGGCGAAAGAGGAAATCGACGAGGCGTTGCAACGTGTTGAGCAACTGAATGAGGCTTTGCAATGGCACCTGATCCCCAAGGATCCCGATGATGAACGAAACGTCTATCTGGAAGTTCGTGCCGGCACCGGTGGCGACGAAGCCGCCATTTTCGCGGGGGATTTGTTTCGCATGTACAGCCGTTATGCTGAAACCGTGGGATGGCAGGTCGAAATCATCAGTGCCAGTCATGGCGAACACGGGGGTTATAAAGAAATCATTGCCCGCATCAGCGGTAACGCCGTTTATTCGCAGTTGAAATTTGAATCCGGCGCTCATCGTGTGCAACGGGTACCTGAAACCGAATCTCAGGGCCGGGTTCATACCTCCGCCTGCACAGTCGCCATCATGCCGGAAGTGGATGAAATTGATCACATTGACATCAGCCCGGATGATCTGCGCATTGACACCTATCGTTCGTCCGGCGCGGGCGGTCAGCACGTGAACAAAACGGATTCCGCCATCCGCATTACCCACATTCCCACGGGCGTGGTTGTGGAATGCCAGGATGAACGTTCGCAACACAAGAATCGTTCCAAAGCCATGGCCCTGTTAAAAACGCGCTTACTGGACGCAGAACAAAGCAAGCAGCGTCAACAACAGGCAGAAACCCGAAAATCCCTGGTTGGCAGCGGCGATCGCTCTGAACGCATCCGGACTTACAATTTCCCGCAGGGACGTCTGACGGATCATCGTATTAACCTCACCCTTTACCAGTTAACCGACATTATTGCAGGCGATCTGACGCCGGTTATAGACGCCTTGCAGCGTGAATACCACGCCGAACTGCTCGCGGAAATCGGGCGTCATGACGGACATTAGGGGAGCCCTGGCTGAGGCGATACGGATACTTGAGCCGGGTAATCCGGATTGCCGTGTGGATGCCGAGGTGCTTTTAGCTCATGTCCTTATCCGATCCCGCAGCTTTCTGTATTCACACCCGGAGGTCGCATTAACGCCCCTGCAATGGAATCGATTCAAGGCATTGGTGGAACAACGCCGCCAGGGCCATCCCATTGCTTACCTTACTGGCATCAAGGAATTCTGGTCCTTACCGATTCGAGTGACGAAAGACACGCTTATCCCTCGGCCGGAGACAGAGTTGCTGGTGGAAATCACCCTGTCACAACTGCACGATGTGCCAAAGGCCAGAATTCTTGATCTGGGAACAGGCAGCGGCGCCATCGCCCTGGCGCTGGCCAAAGAAAGACCCTCCTGGCAGATTGTTGCCAGTGATTTCAGCGAGGGCGCGCTTAAAACAGCACGTGAAAACGCGACCAGTTTAGGCTTGGATAACATTCAGTTCATCCATTCCGACTGGTTTGCCAATATTCTCGAACCCGACTTGTTCCATGCCATTGTTTCCAATCCCCCCTACATTGCCAGTGCCGATCCCCATTTGCATGAAGGCGATGTCCGCTTTGAACCGCAAACCGCCTTAATCAGTGGCGAAACCGGTTTGCAGGCTTTACAGCACATTATCAGTAAGAGTCTTGCGAGGCTTTGTCCAAACGGTCTATTATTAGTTGAGCACGGGTACGATCAAAAGTCCGCTGTAGAGTCTATGCTTAACGATTATGGGTATAAAGCGATACATTGTTGGCAAGACTGGCAAGGGAATGACCGTGTAAGCGGTGGAAAACGTAATAATGGTTGAAGCAACCTGTAATTTTTGATATACCTAACGCCCTTCATTCGCTTGCATGAATGAGTTAGATGACAGGATGTAGACAGTGGGAGGCAACGATGCCAGCGCATAGAGTGGATACAACTAACGAGAGTAGACATAACGTGAAAACCAACGCCGTGACAAGCATGGGTATTACACCCTATCAGGAAACTGAGGGTGAAGAATACATGAATGACAAACAAAAGGCACACATGGAGACCATATTGTTAGCCTGGCGTCAGTCCCTTATGGAAGAGGTGGATCGCACAGTAACCCACATGAAAGATGAAGCGGCTAATTTCCCCGATCCGTCTGATCGTGCCACCCAGGAAGAAGAATTTAGCGTTGAACTGCGCACCCGCGACCGCGAAAGAAAGCTGATTAAAAAAATTGAAGATGCGCTGGAACGCCTGCGTGACGATGATTTTGGCTATTGTGAAGCCTGTGGTATCGAAATCGGCCTGCGTCGTCTTGAAGCACGCCCTACAGCAACGCTTTGCATTGATTGCAAGACGCTCTCTGAAATTAAAGAACGTCAAAACCAGGGCGGTTAATCCCCTGCTCTTTTTAAGATTAATTCCTGTTTCAGGAATTAATCTTTATCCATCGATTGAGAATCAACCATAGTCATACCCTTTCTACACACAGAAAGGGTTATTCAGACGTCGATGATTTATTCTGGCGATATCCGTTTTGCTTCACCCAGGCATTCCTTCACGACAGCAACATAACGCGCCACAGCGCCACGGTTGGCATTCAGCACGTTGCTGGCATTTTTGATTAATTGGTCTCTTTCACCAGGATTTGCATGAAGACGGGCCACACCGTCCATCAAATCATGGGCGTTATCAATGACTTTCACCGCCTTTGCGGCAACAAGCGCTGCCATGATCATTTTAAAATTATGCGTCTGGGGTCCACTGAATACCGGCACCTCCATGGCGATGGGTTCAAGTACATTATGGCCGCCAACCGGCACAAAACTACCACCGACAAAGGCATAGTCGGCAATCTGATAACAGGCTAATAATTCGCCGGTAGAATCAATCACCACCACCTCGTTGTCAGGCTGAATACTGCTCATATCACTGCGGTGACCCGTATGAAAACCCATTTGCCTGGCTAACTGAATGACTTTTGGAAAACGCTCAGGATGCCGCGGCACAACAACCAACACAACCTGAGGAATGGCCTGCTGCAATTGTTTTAAGTGAGACAGGATCAATTCTTCTTCGTTTTCGTGCGTACTGGCAATAACCACCACCGTGCGTTCGCTTCCCCAACGGGTTTTCAATTGCCAGAAGATATCCGCATTGACATGTTTTGTTTCCAAATCAAATTTAATGTTGCCGAGTACGCTCACTCGACCCGGTTCAGCGCCTAATTCAATAAAGCGTTGCGCATCTTCCTGTCCCTGGGCATAAATGCCCCGAAACTGATTTAAATAAGGCTTGAAAAAGGAGGCCGCCTTTTTATAAGAGCGCATTGAGCGTTCGGATAAACGGGCATTAAACAGAACCAGAGGAATACCCGCTTCGCTTGCATAATGAATCATGTTGGGCCAGATTTCGGTCTCAAAAATAATCCCCACACGCGGTTTGAAGGCGTTAAAAAAACGACGCAGGGTCAATGGCAGTTCATGCGGAACATAGCGATGCATGACCTGATCACCAAACTGCCGGGCCACTCGCTCAGCCCCCGTGGGCGTCATGGTAGTGATTAGGATCCGTTTTTGCGATCGCAGTAATTCGTCAACCAGCGGCGTCGCAGCAATCACTTCGCCCAGGGAGACAGTATGCAGCCAGATGTCCACGGGTAGCGACGGCATTGGGCCCAGGCAGAATCGTTCGGCCAGACGCTCACGATAAGCGGGTAAAGTCCTGCCCTTCCACCAGTACCGCAGAAGCAGGAAGGGAACTAATAAATACCAGATTGTTGAATAAATAACCCGCATACACTACCCTTAAAAAAGAGCAAGTATATAATTCTTACCGGTTCAAGGATACTGCCTGAAGTAAAAAGACGGCAATGAAAATGTCCAAAAAATTCCCTCCCCCGCTAAAAAACGCTAAAATAGTAATATTGGTTGGGAATTGAAACCTGGGGCTAACCCCTCTCGTCGGCCTCTCAACCTGATTTAACGACATAACGGAACGCAGATTTTAATGAATTTTCGCCAATTTTTTACCACCCACACCTGGTGGGGGAAAATCCTCGGAGCCTTTTTTGGTTACCAAATTGCAGGGCCTGTGGGTGCCTTTTTAGGTATTTTAATTGGCAACGTGTTTGATCGTGGTTTGGTCGAGCATTTTTCCCGTCCTCACTGGCGATACCACGAAGAAAAGCGTCAGGCCGTGCAAAAGGTTTTTTTTGAAACCACGTTTCTGGTGATGGGACACATCGCCAAATCAGACGGCAGGGTTTCCGAGCGTGAAATTGCCATGGCCCGTACACTCATGGATGAAATGCGTCTGGGTTACGAACAAAGAGCCCTGGCCAAGCGTTTTTTCCGTGAAGGCAAACAACCTGATTTTGACCTGGGCCGTACCCTGAATAGCCTGCAGCTGACTTGCCGGGATAATCCGGAACTGCTTAAACTGTTCATGGATATTCAGTACCGGGCAGCCATGACTGATGGCCTCTCTCCGCCCAAAATCAAAGCACTGGATATGGTCTTCAGCCGCCTCGGCTTTGCCCCTCTGCACAAGCAATACCGCTTTTACGAGGATTTTGGCGCCCAGGCGACGCGTTCCTATTCTTATTCGGGTGCCAATGCCGGTTCCAACCAATCAGGCCCCAGCGGATCAAACGGTCATTCGTCGCGAAACCGCCAATCCTATAATCGCCACTATTCTGGCCGGCAGCAGAGCAGTTATGCACCCCAAAATAACCTGACCTTGGCTTACGCCCTGCTTGAGGTATCGCCGCAGGCGAGCAAACAGGACATTAAACGGGCCTATCGCCGCTTAATCAGCCGCAATCACCCGGATAAACTGATTGCCAAAGGATTGCCAGAAGAAATGATTAAAATGGCCAATGACAAAACACAGAAAATCACCAAGGCGTATGAATTGATCTGCGAAAGCAAAGGGTGGTAGGTTAACGCAGGTTGATCGGCGGCTTCACCGGCTCTTCCGCTTCCTGTTTCAACATCCAGCCATTGAGGTAGGCCACTAACAGAGGTGTGGCATACCAGTATTGGTGGCGGGCCCCCGGCATCGTTAACTTCTGATAGCTTTTTTCTTCCCAGCCTACCTTATTGCGTCGCTCTTTTGCCTGCTCGAGGACAAAGCCATAATCAAATTGCCCGACGACATCCATCATGGGGAAATTCACTTTCTTGAGCAGGTCAAGAATGTCTTTTTGTTCTGGCTTATCGTAAGCCGAAATGAGGATTAAACCATTCACTTTCTTTGACTGCGGTTTGGAAAAATAATCCAGGGTCACACGCAATTGGTTGCCATAATGCACCACCATCATGCGGTTATTGTTTTTCTGACGCAAAGCAGCCAAGGCTTCCGGCACCTGATCAATCCAGCTGTCTTTACCTGTCCCTGAATCAGCCGTAACCACCACAGCCGACCAACCCCGTTTGGCTAACTGTTCGGCTAAGGCTTTACCAAACTGAATGCCATACAAGGGCGGATCACCAAAGAGAATCACCACACCGCCTTTGGATTTCATGTCAGGAGTCCAATACGGCAAGGCCACCTTTTTCTGGTTGACATTGATTTCCAACGTGGATAATTCTGCCCTGGCAAGCAATAAAAAACCCAATAAGAGACATCCTAAAAGGACACGCATAGTCGGCGCAGAGGAGGACGTTGTAAGGAGATTAATGCAAAATTCCTGCCGGAATTTTAGGAAGGTTCAGTCAATAAACAATGGAAGATCCGCGGCGCTTCAGGCGCCGCGGCAGAAACTATTAATCCGCAAATTGAATACCTGCCGCATTCAGCAGAGCATGGACTCGCAAAGCCATCATGTCATGCGCCGGTGCGGAAGGATGCACGGGATCAAAAAACAGGTAGCTTGAGCAATCCACCTGACCCTGAAACTTCAGACGTTGCGCAATTTTTAGCATGGATTGCTGAGAAGGCTTGTCCACGATCACGTCATAACAGGTTTCAAGCGTATTACTGAAACCGTATTGGCCTGGATCAGCCAGTACCTCTCCCATCATCTGATAGACATCGTATTGCAGCCACTGAACGTCATTGTACTCCTTTTTAAGCGATTCCACGGTTTGCATCAGGCGTGCGTTGTGATCAATGGAAATGGTGGATAACACCTCGGTGGCATCAAACAAACGGGCCACTGGAATTTTGCCCAGATCGGGCAGGTTCAGCACGAGCACATGCTTCGCTCCGGCCTGGGCGAGACGCTCAAGGCCACGCTTGATGCCTGCATTGACTTCTGTCACCGTCTTGTTGGCATCGTCAGGAATACCCAGGTAATTATTCGCCCCAATCCAGACGATGAACAGGCTGTTCTCATCCGCTTTATCCTGGTGCGCGAGCAGGTAGCTGTCGATTTCCCGTTTAAGGGTAAACAAAATGCCATCCTCTTCACTGTCATTGGAAACCCCCGCCCCGCCAAAAGCATAGTCGAGCAAACGGCCATTGCCGTCGTTTGGGAAAGAAAGCGCAGCCAGTTTTTCTACCCACACTGGCCCATTGGTGAAGCGCCCCTCATAATAAGGCGGTGACTCCGGCAGTTTACGCTCCATGTACTCATACAGATTGCCGTTATCCGATAAACTGTCGCCAAACACAACAATGTTTTTTAAAGGTGCGGCGGACACAAAGCCGGAAAAAAGCAGAGTAAACAACAGGATTAACACATTCATTTAAAGCCTTATTTTTTAAAAAAACTCGAGGATTATAGTATAGGGCCAACAAAATGATCAATTTAATTTACATTCAGTCCCAATAATTGACACTGACAGGGCAAATCGCATCGCCTGGCAACAATCACTTGCAATTTAATTCCTCTATCCACATTATAATGATTTGATCATCACGTTGAACGCCATGCACAACGAGGCTTATCAAACCCAGCTCCTGCTTTTCAAAACTAAAATTGACTGCCTGCCCAGTCATGAAATCAAATATTTTCTTCTGCTTTTAGTCACAGCGCTTAAGCAAAAACCAACGCCCTATGCCAGCAGCGTGCTAAAAGCTGCCATAGCACTCACGGAGCAGTGCCATGCTTTCCTGAGCTTAAATGATCCCCTCCTGGTGAATGCGTCTTTAAAGGCCGTGCAGCAATGTTACCAGGACCTGGTTCAAATTGCCGGCACAAACAGTGCCCAGACTCAACTGATCCAGGGTATTTTGAATGTGGGCGGCGCCCTGGCCGCATTAATACTGGGCATCCTGGGCGGTTTGGTCGGCGGTTTTTCAGGGCTGCTGCGTGCTGGAGCACGGCTTGAAAATCCATTCAGGCATGCCCTTATCGGGTTTATTACCGGTTTTTTTGTCGGTGCGATGATAGGCTTTCGCGCCCCTAAAAAGCTATTTAAAGAAGAAACGTTCAGACAGATTAAATACACGCTTGATGGCCTTGGGCGCTCACTGGACCATTTAGCCAGCAACCAATACCAACCCTTAAACCATTACCTGGATAAGGTTAAAAATCGCTTGCTTATCGAGTATTTCAACATGAATCAGGATGCCTTGGACAGGTTTCTGGAAAGCCCGCAGACTTATGAAATTGTGACCTACGAGGCCCGGTTCATCAGCGACACCTTAAGGGGTTATGTCGGTCATCATGCATTAATCAAGTTAGCCATTGGCGATAAACACCTGGCCCTTGAATTTTCACTCGGCGGTTCTGATCTTAAACAAGCCCCGGTGCAACGTGAAAATCGACAGGTAGACGGCAGGCAATTGATACGCATGATGGCCTTGCATGAACACCTTCAGACGACTCATGCCTGCACCAAACGCTTTATCGCCACCCGCATGAAACCAGGAGAAACCGACTGCCTGAGTTATGTCAACCTGATTTTAACCGGTACCAATCAGCCCGCCACCACCCTCAAGCGGCTGACTGCGAAGGATTCACTGCCTGGAAAAATGATCGGCTTTTTCGCCACCTGTTTCAGCCCTTTCCCGCAAACGGCGTTGGCTGCACAGGATGCACCGTTGAAGGCCTTAACCCCGGATTAACTGCCTTGGTTACTTGACGTGGCTGCCTGTCGGCTTCGCACTGATTTTCGCCGGAATCAGGTTGTTGGTGATACGCGACACGCTGCTGTCAACCCGTCGCTGCAGCTTGATTTCAACCATAACGGTTTCATTCGGATGAAGGATTTTGTTAATGTCCGCGAGTGACGAATGAAAATCAAGCAGGCGATAATAAGCCAGGGCCCGATCACTTGCCTCGGGGTAGGCTCGAATGCGGAATCCCAGATTACCCTGCATTTTGGGGGTATTAATGCCAGTTTCCATGATATCGTAATCAAGAAAATAAGTGAGTTTTCCCGGATTGCGCAGGTTCCGCTGGCGATCAACAAAGAACCCTTTGGGTAGTGCCCCTTCGCTGTATTGCGGTCCGGCCGTCAGGTAGAGATCATAATCCTCAAGCGGATTGCCTCGATCATCAATGAGTTTAAATAGAATCATGGAATAGCGATTGGTTACGTATTCCCGCTTATGAAGAAGCGCCCTGACCTGTTCGATGCGTTCGTTTCTCTGGGTTTCT